>JBBEBN010000298.1:0-15731 GCA_040882305.1 Cyclobacteriaceae bacterium | reverse complement strand
ACTTTGGCGCGTCGGCAACGCCACCGGTTTTTTCTCCGCGTGCCACTACGCTTTTTAACCCCACAGGGTGAACGGCCCACCACGCAATGTCTGCTATGTGGCACCAGAAATCAGCAAACACTCCGCCGGAGTAATCCAGAAAGTACCGGTAATTTTTGTGGCATCTTTCCGGAAAGTAATCGGCAGAAGGTGCCGGACCCAGCCACATATCCCAGTTCAGGGTGGGAGGGGGGGGCTGAACTTTCGGAAAACCCAGGCCGGGAGTAAAACCATTTTTCCATAAACGAAGGGTGTGGACTTTTCCAATGGACCCGGATTGAATGATCTCCGCCACGCGATGGTAATTATCGGTGGCATGGATCTGCGTACCCAGTTGGAATATTCTGCTGTTTTTGTTCAGTTCCTTCAGCATCATCTGCCCTTCGCGCACATCATATGAAAGGGGTTTTTCGCCATATACATCCTTGCCTGCCTGGAAGGCCAGCGTTGCGATCTGCGCATGCCAGTGGTCCGGTGTGGCGCAGGTTATCGCATCGATATCCTTACGGTCGAGAATGTGCCTGAAATCTTCATAGGTCCTGGCCTGTGTGTCAGGATGCAATTTTTTTAATGCCTGTAAAGTACTGTTAAGATGATCCGCATCCACATCGCACAACGCCACGATCTCCGCATCGGGCAGGGCGGCAAACCATTCCATATGCTGATTGCCCATCCCTCCAAGGCCGATATGCGCAATGCGCAACCTGTCGCTCGGGGCCGCCTTTACCAGCATCGATGGCAGAACGGATAAACCAAGGGCGCCCAGCGCGCCGCGCTTTAGAAATTCCCTTCTTTGAATATGCTCTAACATCTGATTTTTATTTGATCACTGTAATCTACAATTTCAATGGAAAGAGCGCAAATAAGCCCCCAAATAATGCCCCGCCCTCGCTCCCACCGCTTTTCCTTCCTGAACTTCGGCGGGCAGGTTAATGACTAATATGACTAAGGACCAACGACTGTCGCGTACTGTCCATCATCCGCATGGAGACAAGTGCGTCTTCAAGTGAACAGGGATTGGGCCCTTCGCTTCTGAAAAACTTAACCACCTCATCGATCATGGGTTGTTGGATGTTTTCCGGGTAATCCAGGGTGATGGTCTGTTTACCGTCTGCGGTGATGATATCAATATCCGATTTCCGGAAAAAGGAAAATACGATCTTGCCCCTTTCACCGATGATCTCCGTTGTTTCCTGTTCTGAAGCAGGGTTGAGGTTGAATGCCCATATACCGTGCAGGTAAACGCCGTCGCCGAAGACAGCCTCCACGTTCGTTAAGTCAGGGGCATCATAGGCGCTTTTTTGATTGACGGAAAAACCTCTCACTATATATGGCTTACCGAAAAGCCAGTAAAAAATATCCAGCTGATGCGGCGCGAGATCAAAGAAAAGACCTCCTCCGGAAATCTCAGGGCTCGTGCGCCAATAGTCAGCTGCTTTCATTTTTTCACTCGGAGCCTGCAGGGTATTGGAGAGTATGAGACTGGGTGTGCCAATGATACCGGACTCCAGCAGGGATCTAATTTTTTTAAAAACAGCCAGACCTCTGCGATAGTGGGCAACAGAGGCGCTTACGCCAAATTCCTGCGCGGCAGCCAACATCCGTTCACACGATTCGGAGGTAAGGGCTACCGGTTTTTCAATATAAACCGGTTTGCCGGCTTTCATGCACTGTATGGCATATTCCTCGTGAAAAGCAGGCGGGGTGGCGATGTAAACAGCATTGACCTCCGGATCATTGATCAGAAGGTTTGCATCGTCGTAATATTTGGGAGCCCCATGCCTCCGGGCGAAATCTTTTGCTTTTTTGCCATCGCGCCGCATGACGGCGATCAATTTGGAGTGGTTGACCTTGTTGAGGGCGGGCCCGCTTTTGATTTCGCAGACATCGCCACAACCCAGAATCCCCCACCGGATATCATTGAACTTTTCCATTCCGGAAGTTTACATAAGTTAAAAACCAATTCAAAGTGCGAGCCGGTCAAACGGGAAGGGATGCCAAATACACTTTTTATTACTGCATCGAAATCATCATTGGATCGTTTCTTAGCGGGCCATTTCGTGACCCAAAGAAAAAAATAGTATCTTTGAAATTCTCAGATCATAAAGTGATGAAAAAGATCTTTTTACTGGCCGCAATGGCCGCCTGTTTTTTTGTTTCTAAGGGCCAGGCTCCCGAGGGTTCGGAAGATCGGGTGGGTTATGTGAGCATGGCATATATCATTTCCCAGCTTCCCGACGTAAAGGCAATTGAGACGGACCTAAAATCCACTCAGACACAGTTGCGAAATCAGATCGAAACCAAATCAAAGGAGGTGCAACTACAATACGACGACTTCAACTCCAAGATGGAGACCATGGCGGATACGGTGCGCATGAACAAACAGCGCGACCTTGAACAAGCGCTCGCAAATCTTGAACAGATGCAGCAGGATGCCGAGTTGACGCTTAAGAACAAACAAAAACTTTACATGGCTCCTGTTTACCTTAAGGTCAACCGGGCCATCGAAGAGGTGGCGAAGGAAAATGGATTTGCCATTATCCTTACCGACCGCGTCAGCACCTATCCGGTTTTACTTTATCAGAAGCAGGAAATGGATGTTTCAAATCTGGTTTTGCAAAAATTTGGGGTGACACCTGCCACGAAATAGTGCTGGCGGGGCTGGAATTACCTTCTTATCCTTTCGATCAGGTTCAACAATGGTCTGCTGATCCACAGACCTATTATTAGACCGACTGCATCAGCGAGCATATCGTAAGTATCAAAACTTCTGCCTTCCACAAAAAGCTGCAGTATTTCGGTGAGTGCGCTGAAAGAAATTCCAGCGATGAATGCAACGGGAAAGTTGAAAGGGCGGTTATCAAAGTCATAACGCACAGCAACGGCCCACACCGCAAACATAGCCACGTGTATTAGCTTATCGTAACCGCCAATATTTACATCGCGAAGGTCCCTGCCCGGGATCAACACCGCGATGATGATCAACAGTGAAGCAGCAACAGTAGCGTATTTCATTTCGCGGCTGCAAACGAGCAGTTAAAAATCAATGAGTGGATCCTTTTTGTGGTTGACAGGCGCATCATTAAGGCTACTGGAATCATCTGACATCACCATTGCCCACCAGAATAAAAGGAGCCCAGAAAAAGGGATTGTCAATGGTTTTAATATCGATGGAGGATGTGAGATTTTGTAATGCTGCCGACCGGAAATCTTTGTTTGCGGACTGATCCAGTTTTTTATGGATGAGGTCGCGCTGCGCAAGGCAAAGGGCCACGCCGGCTGTATTTCCCGAGTTGATGTATTGGTGCAGACGGGTCATCAGGAAAGCGGTGGAACTGTCCTCCACCTTCCAGAGGCTGACAAGCACGGCGGCGGATCCCGCATAAATGAAGGCGCGGCTGAGTCCCACCAGTTCATCGCCTTCACTGAGTTCTCCCAATCCGGTTTCACAGGCACTTAAGGTTACCAGTCGGCTTCTAATATCCAATGCGAATATTTCATCAACGGTCAATTTTCCGTCATCCTGTGGTGTCGGTGCCATCAACAGATAGGAGTGCACCGGTTGCTGCTCATTGAAAACACCGTGGGTGGCGATGTGCACATAGTCGAAATCTTTTATCCTGCGTTTGATATACGTTTCTTCACATTCTGCGCCGTACCTCCTCTCAAACTGCGTGTAGAGTTGAGATAGCAGGTCAATCTCGGATAGCGTGCCCGGAAGACTGGCATGCTTCCCAATAGTGAGATCCGCGAGGGCCATTCCCAGAAACGCTTCCCCGGCATGGGTATTGCGCTGGCGGCAGTAGAAATAAATCGATGAGGCCGGCGCGTAGGTGATGATAAAGTCCTCAACAAGAAATGTATTTTTATTCGAGAGCAACGCCTGGAAAGGTAAGAAATGAAGGCTCCGGTGTGGAACCATCACAAGGTTCTTGAAATTCTTTATCTTTTCGTAAACCGGCGAGATCAAAAGTGTGTGAAGTTTTTTGAGACTTTGTTCCATCACAGGCATGTCACCGTAAGAAATGGCGTTGCGGCAACCCCTTAAAAGGCGGTGGAAATCGCGTTTGGTAACAGAGACAGAAGTTGCCGTGATATCATCCCGACTCAATACCCAGATGATCAATGACTCCTCACTGACCCAATATTCCAGAATGGCTGTGCCGGGTTCAATATTTTCCTGGATTTCTTTTATCGACGGTGGAGTTACATTCATTACCGTGGAATAGGCCGGATTATTCAGCTTGATGTTAGAGAGGACCTGATCAAATTCCCGGTAGGTTTGATCGAGTTCCCCGGATAGCACTTTTTGCGTAGCGAGATCATCCGTGACGCTGAGCTGTTTCGATAACTGCTGAATTTTCAGCCTGAGCAGCTGTTCCTTTTCCAGCAGCGCTGTATCGGCAATGTTTTTGGGTTCGATCTTCTTATTGCCAAGCATGTCAAGGAAAGTGCGGGACCGCGCCTGCTCGTTATAGTTAAAAGCTTCGCGGACCGCCTGCTTCGGTGTAAGGCCACTTATTTTTTTATTTAACAGTAATACGATCATCCTGTCATAGACTTCCACCTTTGCATTGGCAAAAAGCGTCTTAAATTCTTCTATGGAAATATTTCCGCGCATGCCGTCAATGATGGCGATGGATTCGTAGTATGATTGATATGCCGAATCATAGGCGCCAGCACTTTCTTCCACGGTGCCTTTGCTGAATTGAATTTGCCAGGCAAGGTCAGGTTGAAGGGTGAGGGATCTTGCAGTTGCCAGATGCGCCAGGGCGGGTTTGTAATTTTTTTTCCTTCCATGAATTTTCGCAAGCTCAAGGTTTGCTTTCGCCATTCCCTCTTTGCTGCCCGCCTTCGCAAAAGCATTATGAGCCTTCGAAAACATGGTCAATGCGCTATCGAGGTCCCCTTCTTGTGATCGCAGCTCACCCAATCGCAAACTGACCAGGGCCGTTCCCATGATGGCCCCTGATCGCGTGTAATAGTGGTAGGCTTTTTCAGCATCGGCGAACCGCATATTTGACGCTGGAATGAAGCCAAGCGTGTCTGCGTCCATATCCATTTTTACAGACATTGCTTTCTGATAAAGAAATTCCGCTTTTTTCGGATCACCCAATTTCTGATACGCATCCCCCATACGCATATACATCATGACCATCTGAGGTTTGATCCTGGATTTTTCGGCCTGCTCGATGGCGAACATTTGATGACGAACGCCTTCTTCTGCTTCGCCCTGCAGGAAATAGACTTCGCCAAGCGCTTGATGTTGACGGGCCGTGTTCAGGCCCGCATTTCGCGCTGCCTGTTCTGAAACCTTTAAGGTCGTGACGGCTTCTTCGAGGTTGCTTAGATCACGCTGAACAATCCCCAACAACAGGTTGGATTCAATAAGCCCTGCGGCCTCATCAGGAATCTTGCCGTAGATATCCAGGGCGCTCTTTCCAAATCGATTCGCCTCTTTGAAGTTTCCGAGCGTAAGGTTCACTTGAGCCAGTGAAAGGTAGGTGTCCGCCAATGAAGTTCGTTTTACATCCTTTGCGCTCTTATCCATCCCCTCATTCATTTTCAGGGATTTATTCAAATACTTCAGTGCTTCAGGATAATCACCCATGTAAGCTTTTACAACCCCGATCTCCCTGTAATCATCGATCATTTCCAGGACGTTCGCCGATAGCATTGAATCAATAGACAGGGCTTTTGTGAGGTATGAATACGATTCTCTGTATTTACCCTGCGTAGCATAAGCATGGGCAAGTTTCCTGCTTACATCCGCTTCCTGGGAGGAGTTCCGATACAACCCCAATTGGGGACTGATCTTTAAGTACTCCTTATAATGCTGGATGGCTTCCTCATAGCGGTTCTCGTTGTTCATACGGTCACCTTCCTGAATGGAGCGTGTGGCAATGATGGCCGGGGTAGTACAACCCGCCGTCGAAAGGATCAGCAGAATAACAGACTTACGCCCCATCAGAAAGTATATTGGACAATGAGAATATATCCGGGATCTGCGGCGACATTGTCACCTTTTACAGGAATCATCACGCCCTGATCAAACCTCAATCGCTTTAACTGAAAGCTGATCCCGGGCAGGTATTGAAGCAACCATCCCTTTTCGCCGATCTTCTCCCCGTCCTGAGTGTCTTGTCCAACCTGCACCACATCGACGATATTCTTAAAGGCGATCCAATCATTGACGTGGAAATTAAATGATCCTGTAACATCTATCAGATTTCCATTGCGGTATTTTACCGCTGGCTGGCCAACAGTTATCACTTTCGTGGATTCCGTCCTGTATTTGTAGGAGGCGCTAACGCTGTAGGAAAAAGGATATTTCACCTGGCGCAATCTCAGCACTGTATTGAGCGCGAATTCTCCCTGGCCCGTGGGCCGCGAAAAAGTGTTGATATCGTCGTCATCATTATCTACCACATTTTTTTCTCCTGTAGGAAAGGTGGTGGTAACAAAGACCGCCAATGCGGGCCTTGACACGGTTTCCTGAAGAAGTTGATATGCCAGGGTGAGGTCTACGTCACCCAGTCCGTTGGCTTGTGTTTTCCATTTTCTGGGATAAATATACTCTTCATTGAAATCAAGCGGGACTTCATAAACAACGGATTGATAGATGTCATCCCTGGTATAGGGTATCAGAACTTCCGCCATGAGGCGGTCGGAAATTCCATATTGACCGTAGAGGGAAAAAGAAAAGGCACTTCCCCAGATATTCCCGGGTTGTGATTGTTTTTTTGAATCCAGGAAGATCTTATCTATGACATTATACCACGTGGCGAGCCCGGTACGGAAAAAGCCTTTGTATAGGGTTACCGGTTCGGTGACGATTGTTTGTTGTTTTCGCTCCGCAGGTGACACCTGTTCCTGGACCTGAGCCACGCACCATCCATGGACGCTGAGAAAAAACAAAATGATTAAGCACTTCTTCATGGGACGTTACATTAAAATGGAAAGAAGTTATACAGCAGGGTGGTCTGAAATCCAAAAGGCGCCTCGTGGCTTTTTCCGCTTAAGGCAAAGGTTATACGCTCGCGAAACCATAATCGGGGAGTAATGATGATCTCAAATCCCGGGTTGAGAAAGATGCCTGATTGATCTGGAAGCGCAACTTTCAGGTCCTCCTGTGGAGAGGTCCATCCCCGGGACGCATTGAATCCGGAGACATTCAGAAAAATATCAAACCATGGCAGCGGTTGATATTCGGCTTCGGCAAAATAACTGAAGGAATCTGGCAACCGGTAAGTAAACGGATCCTGTCTGTATTCGAATTCACTGTTGTTGTCGAGCTGATGGATCCACTCGTAGCTTTTTCCGTCTTTCAGGCCATGTTGGTAATCAACCCTGGCAGAGAACGCCCACTTGGGTAACCTGTATTTCACCATGCCGCCCAATTGCGCGATGACGATGCCCCTGCCCAGCGGGTAGTAATAACGGTAGGTGAACGCGTTCGTATTCATACCTGCTTCCTGCTGAACCTCAAAGGAATGTTCCGGTTCTTTCGGTTCATAGGAAGCGACAGGCAAGGTTGCCCCCAGTGTGAGGGAAATATCCACTTTGCGGGTGTTGATAGGTGCACGGAGATCGACCCCGACGTAAAGATCTTCCAGACCTGAATATTCCTTCGTCACGTCGTGCATCACCACCGGTTCGGGTTCGATTGGAAAGATATACCTGGTTTGCTCGCGTACAACATTACTGGAGCTCGCGATGGACGCATTCAATTGGATGAAGTCATTGATGCCGTATTTCAGATCGAGTGTAAACCGATGGCGTATGCTGGACAACCCTTCATCCCTTAGCTTGACCACCTCTCCTTCCGTATTGTATCGACGCGAAATAATGGAGAGACCATAACCTCCCGTAATGCGTGCCTGTCGCGCGTGAAGGGTGATCGGCCGGTCAATGGACCGCTCGTTTGCCAGAATTGAATCCCCTGAAAAAGTCTGGGCCATCAGTAACGAACCCGGAATCAGAATAAAGGTCAACAGTAAAAGTGTTTTCATGGTATCCTAATGAAGGGGATTTGTAACGTATTGGGCCAGGCCTCCTCCCGAAGTTCCGATCCATAAATTTCCGTGGCTGTCTTTTAGCAATGCGGTAATAGTTGTGTCAGGAGGACCCTGATAGATGCGTTTCATAATGGCGCCGTCATAATGAAAAAGACCGTTGGCAATGGTTCCTACCCAAAGCTTGCCGTCGTTGTCCTCCTGTATTCCAAAAATGAAATTTTGTTCCGCCCCATTATTAAAGCTGACCTGTGAAATGAGGTTTCCTGACACTCTGGTGATGGTCTTACCTTCAACCGTTCCGATCCATATGTTACCCCAACTGTCTTCGGCGATGGAGGTGGCGATGTTGCCGGGTAATCCGTCTTGTGCATCGATGGTGGTGACGGAATTATCCTTGATCTTTCTCACCCCCTTAAAGGAGGAGATCCATACCGATTGGTCTTTCGCCTGAAAAAGCGTATTGATACTGTTACACTCATCGCAGTTGGATACAATGCTATACGGTTCAAAGACTTCCTGGGTTAAGTCGTAACGGTAAATTCCGTATCCGCCTGTTCCGATGAGCACTCCCTTTTCATCTGCCAGCGTCACAAGCGCGTAAACTCCAAAGCCATAGAAATAATTGAAGTAATACCAATCGCCATCAAATAATATATTTAAACCGTTCGGCGTCCCCACCCAAATGTTACCTTCGTGGTCTTCCGCTATGGCAAAAATATTATTGCTTAGCAGGCCGTCGCCCGTTGTATAGCTGTTGAAACCCCCAGGGCCGTCAACGCTCAAGCCCTGGTCTGTGCCGATCCACATATTTCCCTTGCTGTCTTCAAAAATGGTGTTGATGTAACTTGAAGCGAGGCCATGGCTCTCGGTATAGTATTGCCATTTATTGATAGCTGATTGTTCTACGATATCAACCTCTTCCTCATTGCAGGCCGTTAATACACCGAACATGATGAAGAAAAACAAGGTGATTCGGGCAGCATATTTTCGATCTGTAAGCAGGACAGATTTCAGGCGGGAGCAGTTGAATTCCATGGCTGGGTTCTATTAACGTTTATATTTGATTTCACCTTGTTAAAGGTGTGATCGCAAAGTCAGACATTTTTTAAGGTCCGCACCGCCGTTAAAAATATCATGGAGCAAATGCTTTGCCCCGACAGGTCGAATCCTGCACGTTAACAGGTCCCCCGAAAAATTATCAATAGAAACCAGGGTCAGGGGAGGGATGTCAGAACCCCGTTTTATGGCACTGTTATCCAATTAAATATAAGGATTTTTCCTGATAATGATCAATCCCGGAATATCGCCAGGGATCGTCACTCTTCAGAACATCAGTTGAAAGGTCAGCCTTCCGTTGAATTAACGAAGTGCAGGAAGTGCGAAAATGGCACC
The DNA here is from genome assembly GCA_040882305.1 of Cyclobacteriaceae bacterium. Classification (GTDB taxonomy): domain Bacteria; phylum Bacteroidota; class Bacteroidia; order Cytophagales; family Cyclobacteriaceae; genus Chryseosolibacter. The sequence goes on along the minus strand of JBBEBN010000298.1, from coordinate 6,282 downwards.
CAGTTTTTCATACGCGGCTAATTTTTGTCCGTTGTCCGCATTATTCAATGGAACTGGTTATCTTGAATGCCGTCTTGTGACTTGATGTCCCGGGTAACGAAGTACAATTGAAAGAAAACAACTATCTCATTACTGAGGCAAAGATAAAGGAGCCTCCTGGATCCACCGTTCAAATGCTGAATTTCCTGGGCCCCGGCTTTATTCTTTCAGCATCGATCGTCGGTTCCGGTGAACTGATTGCCACGACCACGCTGGGGGCGAAGGCGGGCTTTATCGCGTTTTGGGTGATCATTGTGAGTTGTCTCGTCAAGGTGGCTGTTCAACTGGAGTTGGCGCGGCATACCATACTGACGGGTGAAACCGCCATGCAAATCTTTAATAAACTGCCGGGTCCGCGCTTTGGCACCGGACGGTGGACGATATGGGTTTTATTTTTACTTCTACTGCTGAAAGTGGTGCAGTTGGGCGGCATGCTCGGCAGTACGGCAATTGTGTTAAATATTTTATTCGATGCTGTGGGGATTCATTACTGGGTGGTTATCTGTGCCCTGGTGGTGGCCCTGCTGATCTACCGCGGCTATTACTTCATTGTTGAAAAGACTTCCATGGTGATGATTGCGTTGTTCACTATCCTCACCATCATTTCCGTTGTCTTTCTGTATTTTACACCCTACGTCATTACCTGGGAAGAAGTCGCCAGCGGATTAACTTTTCGATTCCCGAAAGAAATTGTCATGGTGGCCATCGGTGCTTTTGGTATCACTGGAGTTGCCAGCGATGAGATCATCGCCTATAATTACTGGTGTCTTGAAAAAGGTTACGCCGCATTCACCGGGCCGTGTAAGGATACAACGGAGTGGCGAAACCGGGCGACAGGATGGATCAGGGTGATGTATCTGGACGCACTGGTTGCCATGCTTATCTACACATCAGTGACGGCTGCATTTTATTTGCTGGGCGCCGCGATCCTTCACAACAGGGGTGTCATCCCTGAAGGGAACCAGTTGATCGAAACCGTTGCTCTGATCTATACTGAATCGCTTGGTCCCGGTGTCAGAAACATGTACCTGATCGGCGCTTTTTTCGTTTTGTTTTCAAGTCTCTTTGCTTCGCTGGCTGCCTGGACCAGAATGTATTCCGATATTTTCGGACAACTTTCCTGGATCGATTTTTCCAATGTAAAGCAGCGCAGCGCAGTCATTGCGGGCCTCGCATGGGTATTTCCCGCAGCCTGGGCGCTGACTTATTTATACATTGAATTGCCGGTTGTCATGATCCTGTTTGGCGGTGCCGTTGGGTCCGTGATGTTATTCCTGATCGTTTATGCCGCCCTTCACATTAAATACTACAGAGAACAGATCATAAAGTCCCGCGGACTCTTTTACAATGTTGCCTTCTGGACGAGCATCGTATCGATCGCCCTGGTCGGCATGTATGGCTTGTCGGGTCTATTCTGAAATTTTCTCAGCTACCTTTCGATAAATCGCATAGCTGGTTGAAACCTTTTCGGCGATTTCTTTATTTTATAGATCATGATGTAGGATCCCACACACATTTTTGCCGAATGAAAAAATACAACTTACCTGAAGGTTATTCGCTCCTCCAATCTTTCGCAAGGACCTATAAACAGGTTAAAGATCCTGTCGGAGCCATGGAGGAAAGTATGAAGAAGTTTAACGGTACTTATGCCGTGAATCTTGGGACGAAAAGATTGATCGCCACTCAGGACCCGGGATTCATCGATCATGTATTGAAAAACAACCACAAAAATTATTATAAGTCTCCTATTCTTACCGAGCAGTTGGGACGATTTCTTGGTAAGGGTCTTCTTACATCGAACGGTGAATACTGGTTGAAGCAAAGACGGTTGATCCAACCTGGCTTTCACCCGGAAAAAATCCATGCGCTTTATGGCATCATAAAAAAAACCGTGGATAGTTTCATATCACATTTCCCCACGGGGGGTCAGGTGGATGTGTATCCCCTGATGAATTCCCTCGCCTTTGAAATTGTTATTAATACGCTGTTCAATGTAAAAGTACCCCCTGACACAAGAAATGAACTGAGCCGCTTCATTACCGACACTCAGGATTTTGTTATTAAAGATATTCGCCAGCCGCATAAAAGCTGGTGGTTCAGGGTATCCGGTGAAGTGAAAAAAAATTTAAGGAAAGCCCAAGGCGCCCGTCAGATCATCCGCTCAATTATCGGCACGCGGAAAAACAGCAGCCAGAAATTCAATGACCTCCTCGATATGTTGCTCGATGCCCGCTACGAAGACACAGGGTTGCCTATGGACGAAAATCAGGTGATCGACGAGATCCTGATTCTCTTAATCGCCGGACACGAAACCACTGCCAATGCCCTTTCCTGGACAATGTATCTCCTGGCAAACCATCGGAATGAGCTGCTGAACTTACGGTCGGCGACGATGCAACTCGGGGTAGAAGAATGTGTCAAGCACGATTATTTAAATGCGGTTATAAACGAATCGATGCGCCTGTATCCTCCTGCCTGGATCAGCGACCGGGTCGCCCTCCAGGACGATGCCTACCGTCAATATAGTTTTCCAAAAGACACTATAGTTATCTTATTCTATTACGGACTGCACCGTGACAAACAATACTGGGAAAACCCGAACGCTTTCAACCCGGAAAGATTTGTAAAGTTCATGAGCCTTAAAGACAAGGCGAAAGCATATTATCCGTTTGGGTCGGGTCCGCGACTCTGCATCGGAAATAATTTTGCCATGGCGGAAATGACCCTTTTCCTGCAAGCCATCGTCCAGCGCTTTGACTTATTGCCAACATCCGTTGAACCGCACCTCAAGCCCCTGGTAACCCTTCGACCCGATCAGGTGATCCTTGGAATCAAAAGACTCCCTGATTGACCAATGCCGCGGGATCGTTTCTTCGTTCCGTCAAGGTCATAGTGAATTATAGAACCTCACCAATTTCAGAAGGTCATTCCGGTCTCTTGCCGATATTTTTTCCGTCTTTGAAAATTGGAGCATCTCCTGGCGTTTGTCGGGGAGACTGGCAATCAGATTTTTGACACTACTTACTTTTGATAAAGGAAAATCATCAACCTGAACATAAAATATATCAGGCTGCCTTGAATACTTGGCAGGCAGGCCCTGGAGCGGTACGGCTTTTCTGTAATTAACAACTTTCTTTGACAGTAGCTTCAGTTTTCCCGCTTCCACCAATTCCAGAAAACCGCCGCCTTCCTTTTTCGCAAGCGGAAAATTTCTGGCCAGGAAGACTTCCTGTCCGATCTCGATCCTGGTGATGCGCGCGTCTGCGTCCAGCAGATAAATCTGACCGTGGTGCTGAAACTCCATCACATCCTCAACGATATTATACCGCAAGGACACTGGATTGAATTTCTCCTTTCCAGCGTACACATATCCTAACTCAAACGTATCGCGATGGAAAGGTGATCCTTCATATTGCTCTTGCTGGGGTTCGCTGCGGTAGTGGATTGCTTCCCTGATCAGCAGATGGTCCTCAATGTTAATACCTCCTCTCTGTGCCCATGTTCCAATGGAAGTCGCGACCAGGAGAAAAGAGGTGAAAATGCATCGGTGGGAAGACATGGCGAGTATATTTGATAATAAGCGTTATCAAATATAGAAAAATCGGACCGGAACGGCTATTCTTGTTTCTTTCGGAAATATTTTAACAGGGAATGCCATCCATACCCCATCACAAAAAGGATCAGCAGAAAAAAATAAGGACTTTCCATAGAATTCATCTTAACGTGAGATGTTAAAAAAAGTTTTTTTTATCAGATGATTTTTTCTGGTGGTTTATTAACTGACCGCTCTTTAGACACGCGTCCGGGGGTTAACGTTGGAAATTAAGTGCCTGCAAATGGCATTTTTATTACTGAAACTGCCGGATTAACAAATTCATGCCGCGGGATGCATTAGGCGAGGACCAATAACAAATGCGTTTTAACACGAATAAATCTCCCATAAAGCGACGTGACAATTTATTTTTTTGCTTATTTCTATCCTGATTAAAGAGAGCTGTGAATTATGCCTGAAATAGTCGACGAAAAGAGGGTTTTTTCCCTGTTGGAAGTGACGACCAGTATTCAGAAAACGCTTGCAATACGTTATACAAGCTCTTTCTGGGTGAAGGCTGAAATGAATAAACTTAACCATTACCCTCAATCAGGCCATTGTTATCCGGACCTGGTGGAAAAGACGGAGGGTAAGGTAATTGCACAGTTGAAATCCACACTTTGGAAAGATGACTTCAACAGGATCAACCAGAATTTTTTGAACCTCGTAAAGTCGCCATTGAAGGAGGGCATCAAGATCCTTTTTTGCGCGCGGATAACTTTTGATCCTATGCATGGACTTGCCCTGAGGATCACGGAAATCGACCCGGTTTTTTCCCTTGGCGAGCTGGAAAGAGAAAAGCAGGAAAGCATAGCCATGCTTAAGAGCCAGGGTATTTTCAACCGGAACAAAAGCCTGACTTTCCCCCTGTTGCCCAGGCGCATGGCCGTTATTTCCGTACAGACGAGTAAAGGCTACGCTGATTTCCTAAAAATGATCGAAGGCAACCCCTGGGGTTATAAATTTTTTCATCTGCTTTTTCCCTCTCTGCTTCAGGGCGATAAAGCGGTGGAATCCATCTGTTATCAGTTAGAACAGATAAGAAAAGTGGTGTCGCATTTCGATGTTGTAGCGATCATCCGGGGAGGCGGTGGCGAAGTGGGATTGTCCTGTTTCAATAACTATGCACTTTCAAAAGAGATCGCGCTCTTTCCTATTCCTGTTATAACCGGGATTGGGCATGCGACCAATGAAACAGTGGTGGAAATGGTAGCCTATAGGAATGCCATTACGCCCACTGAGTTAGCAGACTATCTCCTGCAAGAATTTCACAATTTCTCACAACCTGTAGAGAGGGCGGAAGAAATGCTGGTGGGAAAAGTGAAGCGAATTGTTACAGACGAACGACAACACCTGCAGCATTTGGTAAGATACTTTCGCTCGGTAACCGATAATGTCCTCATCAGAAGTAATCATGACATCAGGCAGCAGGCGCGCGACCTTTTTAAACAGTCAGCGCTGAATCTTCTCAGACAAAAGCAGGCGCATTCGTCCGTTGTTTACAAAGTAAGGAGCATGGCTTTAACCCTTTGCAACGCCCGCCGACAGGATCTGGGGCAAACGCTTTTCATGATTCGCAAAGACCTGACCTCCTTTCTGAAACAGGATGGCAATCAGCTGGCAAATGTGGTTAAGACCATCGCCAACATGCATCCTGAAAATGTTTTGAAGAGGGGTTATTCCATCACACGGAAAAATGGAAAGGCAATCACCAGGGTGGATGAAGTTTCCCCGGCCGACAAACTTGAAACAATTGTTACAGATGGTGTTGTTATCACCGAGGTTCAAACCATAATAAAATCCTCCTGACCATGAATGATAATCCGAACTACGCAGAGGCGTTTGAAGAGCTGCAGCAAATTGTTTCCGAAATTGAGGAAGGTCACATCTCCGTGGACGAACTCTCGGAAAAAGTGAAACGCGCCGCCCTCCTGATAAAGATCTGCAAAGCAAAACTCACTTCCACCGAAGAAGACGTGAACAAGATCCTCAAAGATCTCGACAGTACTGAAACAGAGGAATAGCTTAAGTCCGCTTCGCGGACTTCGCCTCCCCTCCAGGAGAGTCTGGAGGGGCTACCGGGTGCCCGCGCGTACCGGGTTGCCGTTTTCAAATTGTACCTCCACGAGCTTTTCGCTTTCAATGATTTGAGCAACGATTTTCTTTGAACGGGTATCAATGACGTCACCTGAAGACGGATAGCAATATCGTCCATCGATGCCGAAGCTGATCCAACCATTCTTTTTGTTCAGCTTAATGTCTGCAATCTGTTTGTGCGGCGTGACCGTACAATCGAAGACGTGCACATACGGCCCTGCATCATTCGATATCCAGATCTCTTTCTGATCAGGAGGAAGGTTCACGCCATGGCTGGTGGTAAGATGGTTTCCACGAATTTTTTTGAAGCCCTGCACTTCCACTCTCCCGATCCTTTTTCCTGTTTGAAGGTCGCCAATCTCATACCCCAGGATTCCATCCATGTTCACAAAACAGTACCTGTCGTCGAGTGTAACTGCAAAAGGTCTGATGCCCTTCGGACCATTTATGGTGTTTGAGATCCAGCCCCATCCGTTTTCCGGATTTGCCTCAAAGGGTCCCACAGTCTTTATGATGGAATGAGTTTTCACATCGGCGACATAAAGATTTTCGTT
>JBBEBN010000297.1:0-15790 GCA_040882305.1 Cyclobacteriaceae bacterium | reverse complement strand
ATAGTCATAGTTTTTCATGATCACCTCGCTCCCGTCCGACGATATGTCGGCAGAAACGATCTGCGTCAGGGGAAGGGAAACCATCCTCCTGGCGGTTACAGTTGTGTCTACAGAATAAGGATATTTTATTTCGTAAACGGAGACTTGCTTTTCGCGCTTTGACACCAGATAGATGTTTTTCGTTTTTGGATGGACCATAATGGCTTCCGTATCTTTTTTCCCGTCCTCAAGCCGGAATGCAATCCGATCAAATGACGGGATGGTCTCTACTCCTCCCTTTCCGTTCAGCAAAGGCTCTTCAAACCTGTAAATATATTTGAGGTCGTATCGCGCGTTGTTATCACCGATGTCGGCAACATATACGTATGTCTTACTATCGGCGGGGCCCGGCCCAACCGCGATATCTTCCCAGTCACGGTTCGCTATTCCCGGGAGTTTACACGACAACCGGATCTTCAGCTTCTCATCCACCAGATATACCTCGGGCGGATTGCCGCTGTCGTTGTGGGTCCATAAATAGCCGGGGTTGGCTTTGCTTGCCGCCAGTCCGGAAACCTCCTCCAGTTTTTTGTCCGTCAATTCCCCCAGCGGCCTGGCCTCCAGAAACACCTCCGAATCACCCGACCGGGTTCTTTCTCCGCATGACACTACCAAAGCTAAAATGAATAGGACGATTGACTTTCGCATACCCGGATGGTGGACGTCTGCAATAAAAGAATTTTAACGGCTTGTGGAATTAAATGTTGTAAAAAACTCCTTTGCCGATCAATCCTAACGGTCGCAGTACTTAATAAATTCAATGCCAGCTACCTTTAAGCCATCAAACTTCAACCCCCTTCACTACCTTTGCACCCATGAATGAAAAGGAGCAGGTGATGGATGACCAGGAAGATGCGCTGTTCGAACACCACCGCATTGTCGTGGATGGGGGGCAGGCACTCCTTCGCATCGATAAATTTTTGATGGCGCGGTTGCCAAATGTCACCCGGACTAAAATCCAGGATGGCATTCATCACGAATTTGTAAGGGTAAATGATCAACCGATCAAACCCAACTACAAGGTCCATCCCGGCGACGTGGTTACCGTCTTATTTCCCGAAGCGCCGCGCGACACGGAAGTAGCACCCGAAAACATACCGCTGAATATTGTTTTTGAAGATGAACATGTACTCATTATCAATAAACCTCCGGGCATGGTGGTTCATCCCGCTTACAACAACTGGACCGGTACTGTTGTGAATGCGCTGGCCTATCATTTTAAGCAGTTGCCGCAAATGCCGGGAAATGAAGGCCGGCCGGGACTGGTTCACCGGATCGACAAGGACACGTCAGGGCTGCTGGTGATCGCCAAGACGGACCGCGCCATGACACACCTGGCCAAACAATTCTTCGACCACACCATCGAGCGCACTTACTGGGCCATCGTTTGGGGTGTTCCGGATCCCTCGGAGGGCACGATCAATGTTCCGGTCGGTCGCAGTCCGAAGGACAGGCGCCTTACCGTTGCCTTCCCTGAAGAAGATTTTGGCCGTCATGCCATAACCCATTACAGGCTATTAAAGGACTTGCGTTATGTGTCGCTCGTGGAATGCCGCCTGGAAACAGGTCGCACGCACCAGATCCGCGCACACATGAAACATTTAGGCCACACGTTGTTTAATGATGCCCCCTACGGCGGTGATCAGGTTTTAAAGGGAACAGTTTTCAGCAAATACAAACAGTTTGTGGAAAACTGTTTCCAAATCATACCCCGGCAGGCCCTGCACGCAAAGACGCTGGGCTTCGTTCATCCTGAAACAAACAAGAAAATGCAATTCGATTCAGACCCGCCCGACGATTTCAGGAACGTGATCGAAAAATGGGAGCACTACGTCAAGTATAACTAGCCGCGCTTTTTTTTTCGCCACAAAGACCCTGTTCTCCCGATGGACCGGGATTCGGCGCGCGAGCACTAAGGCACTACCTATACCCCTCCCTCAGCGCCTGTCCGATCTCCTTCATGGCTTTCCGCCGGAAGTACTGACGGTGGAAGTCGGGTTGGGGATTATGGAGGAGGCGCTTGATATAATCCAGGACCTGTTCCGATTGAACGGCGTCAAGTCTGTTCAAGAACTGCTGGATCTCCAGCTTCTGATACGTGGTTGTCATACATGTTAGTGTTTGATCACGGTACTAATTACGGAAAATCGGTCTGCATAGTTAGGCCCTATCGCTAACGATAATAGAATGATAACACACACGTAATACTTCCGAAAAGTTTCTCATTCTTTCTCTTGTTAACGTTTATCTTTGACCATCAAAATGACCATGAACAGCTTTAAAAATAAATCGAAATTAACGCAAAGCGTCCACGCCGGATCGTATGGAGATTCGCAATTCAAGGGGACGGTGACACCTATCTTCCCTTCGTCCGCGTACGACTACGAAGGGGTAGGAGACTCAACAATGTACCCGCGCTATTTCAACACCCCCAATCAAAGAGCAGTGTCTGAAAAACTCGCCGCGCTCGAGAACGCGGAGGAAGGTCTCATTCTCAGCTCGGGAATGGCTGCGATACTTACTTCCATCTTCGCCATGATGAAACACGGAGATCATGCAATATTACAGAATGATCTCTATGGCGGAACACACAATGCCGTAGTAACCGAACTGCCCCGCTATGGAATGGAGTTTACATTGGTGGAAGGCGCCGATCCAACAAATTTCGATAAAGCCATCAGGCCGGAGACCCGGATCATCTATATAGAAACCCCTTCCAACCCCACGCTGAAGATCACCGACATCCGGGCTGTAGCGAACATTGCCAGGAAGCGCGGACTGATCACCATAATCGATAACACTTTTGCATCACCGGTTAATCAGAATCCGATCGACCTCGGGATAGACATTGTTGCCCACAGCGGCACGAAATACATCGGCGGACACAGTGATATCTGCTGCGGCGCGGTTCTTACCTCCAAAACCCTAAGCGCCAGGATCCGCCATAGCGGAATGCATTTTGGCGGTTCCCTGGATGCCCATACCTGCTGGCTGGTAGAAAGGAGTCTGAAGACACTTGTGCTGAGAGTACGCCAGCAAAACAGTAATGCGATGGCTATTGCTGAATTTCTTGGAAATGATTCCCGTGTAGGCAGGGTTTATTATCCTGGTCTCACGGGTCACCCGAACCACGCTGTCGCTAAAGCCCAGATGCCAGGAGGATTTGGCGGAATGCTGTCATTTGAAATAAAAGCAGATGCCCACAAGTTTATGAGCAACCTTCAACTCATTAAGAGAGCCATCAGTCTGGGCGGTGTTGAAACCACCATAACTTCTCCGGCCAGAACATCCCATGTTAAAATGAGCGAAACAGATCGCCAGGCCATCGGTGTAACGGATAAACTCGTCAGGCTCTCCGTGGGAATTGAAGAGGTTGCTGAGCTGATCGAGGATATTAAACGGGCGTTGTAGCGTACCGGTCAGACCGGTACGCCACTTCAATCTACCTCCACGATCATTTCTATTTCAATAGCAATATTGGAAGGCAGGGAATTCGTGCCGAGGGACGTACGTGCATGTTTTCCTTTTTCACCGAACACGGCCACGAGTAGATCCGAACATCCGTTCATGACCCTGGGCTGATCCCTAAACGTATCCGTGCAGTTAACCCATCCGTTTACTTTTACAATTCTTTTTACACGGCTCAAGTCGCCGCCTAATTCCATCTTCAGCGTGGAGATCAAAGAGATCGCCGTGCGCTTTGCCGCCTCAACGCCCTGCTCCACTTTCAGGTCCTTCCCGACTTTCCCGGTGATATCTGTTCCATCCGCTTTGGTCGGTCCATGCCCGGATAAGTAGACCAGGTTTCCCGTGCGGACAGCTTTAGCGTAGTTGGCTACCGGCTTCGTGGGAACAATGAGCTCAATGCCGAGCTCTTTCAATTTTTCATCCGCGCTCTTCTGAGCATAAACACCTGAGGAACAGGTAATTAATAAAATGATGGTAAAGTGTCGCATAAGATGGATTTTTTTGTGTAAATTCTTCAACAATTTGATGCCTAAAACTAAAATTCAAGCGGCAGTTTAGCGCCAAACCGGCCGTATTAACGATAAAATCCTTAGCGTATCCACAACGCCCGCTTAATGGCATAAAGGTTTTATCACTGCCGGTTCGTGCTGTCGCAAGATAGCGTGAAGATTTCCCAAATGGAATAATAACCCACTTGCCTGAATGAAAAGCCTATTGATTATTGCCGGATGTTTGCTGTCCCTCAGCACGGTAGCCCAACCCGCAGAGAAAAGATCTGTCGTCATCGGTTCGATGATAGATAAACCCAACGCCCTCCTTATTGTAAATCCACAAAATTCAGATCAGGGTGTTCTAATGCCCCAACTTTCAACAGTGCAACGCACTTTAATGAAACCTTCTTCTCCGTCGGAAGACGGTCTGATGGTTTTTGATACAAGCCTGCAGACATACTACTACTGGAGCAATGGCGCCTGGGTGCGGTTGGATGCTAATAATTATAGAAAGAATACTTTTTTCAGTATTGACCCGGGCAACTTTCAGCAATTAAATGCTAACAACAATGTAAGTTATAATAACCTCGCCATTTTTGAGACGGATAATACGTTCGTTACAGCAACCCGTGATGGACTCGGAGAAGAGATCATCGCTCCTGTCAACCTTCCCCATGGTGCATCAATAACGGAATTAAGTCTTTACTACATGGACAACGATTCAGATAATCTGCAGTTGCGTTTAATGCGCAAAAGCCTTTCAGGCAATAACGAAAATATTCTCACGTGGACATCGAGCGGAGCGGCCACTTCAGTGAGGATCGAGACATTTTCCGGTTTCAGCGGAATGGAAACCATCGACCTTGAAAATTATACTTACCGCCTGGTAGTGCTTTTTGATATCGACCCGGAAGATATCATCGATGAACCCTCACAGGCCAAACAACGCATCTACGGAGTGAAGATTAAATATCAGCAATGACAAATCTTTACTGTACAAAATCCCCTTCGTTCAAATGGAAGACTTTACTTCTTTCGGGGGCAATGATGTTCCTTTCCTGTCAGGCTTTTTCACAAGGCCTGTATAATCAAGCCTCACTTCACATCAACGGCGTAACCCTATACGTAGGCGGTGATATTCATAACGACGGTCTTTTGGTAAATGAAGGCCACCTGGCGTTTACCGGCGATTGGGAAAGCGAAGGAAATTACAAAGGTTCCGGTGCGCTGGATGCTCAGGGGCATGGTACACAAAGGATCTTTCACTTTAACCAGAAGGTTTCAGATCTTCTCGTCAATGGCTGGGGCACAAAGTACATCAATGGTAAGATCAACATAACCGGACAATTTCAGTTGACAGCCGGCATTGTGCATGTCTCTCCCGAGGCCGTGTTAAGATTAAAGGAAAGCGCTTTGATCTCAGGGGGCTCTGAGAACAGCTATGTAGAGGGCGCCATTACTGTGGAGGGCATTGGTTACAAATTTTTTCCAGTCGGGAAGAACGGAACCTATGTTCCCCTCGAGTTGCTCGACGTAAAAGGGAAACTACCCGAATATTCCATCGAGGTTTTTGAAAAAGCCCCGGTGATTTCCATTGAAAATGTCATTGTCAGGAGTGATCTGTATTGGGAGCGTAAAGACCTCGGCGGAGACTTCGGAGGTTCACCTCTGGCCATTTACTACGATCCCCGGAATTTCCAGAATCCGGAAAATATGGTAATACTGGCAGGCACAGACTGGGAAGAACCTTTCATGAAGATTACGGAAGTAGAACACTCTGCGGAAGCGCGCAAGCTCATTACGCTCACGAACATTACCGCGCCCATCATCATGCTGGGAGAGATCTCCAGCCAGTGGCGTGAGGCTGACTTTTATTTATCCACTGCCCTGTCGCCGAATGCCTCCAACCCGGACAATCGAAAGGTGAAGATCTTCGGTGAGCGCCTGGCGGGCGAACAATTTCTTTTTGTGGTATTTGACCGTTGGGGAAATGTTGTATATGAAAATACTTCTCTGGAATACATGGCCGGCAACGGGTGGGATGGGCGTTCGGTAACCGGAGACGAGCTTGTGAGCGGAACGTATCCATTCCGGCTCACAGCTTTCGATAAAACAAAAAAACATTTTGAAAGGAAAGGGGTCATCACCATCATTTATTAATGAAGCACTTTCTGACCATCATCGCCCTGAATCTCGCCGCCATGCAATACACCTGGCCGCAGGATCCTGTTTTTTCACAGTTCTACTCCAGCGCTCTCTACCTGAACCCTGCGCTTTCCGGCCTGGAAGAGGATATAGTCCTGGGATTGAATTACCGGAGTCAGTGGGCCGGAGTGAACTTGCCTTTCCGCACTTTTCAATTCAGCGCCATTCATCCCATCATACAACATGGAGTGAGAAGCAAACATCTTGGCGGTTTCAGCGGATCCTTGTTTTCAGATGAGGCAGGCCCGAACCGCGAAGTCGTTACACAGGGATTTTCTGTAGCTTCCGCTTATAATTTTCACCTTAACCGCAGTGGCAACCACCTTATTTCCACGGCCCTTCAATTCGGCGTGCTCCAAAGGCATGTGAACATGGATGCGCTGCAATGGTCTTCGCAATACTCTTCCATCCTTGGCTATGACCGGACTTTACCCGGCGAAAATCTAATCTCGGATCGCGTTACCACGCCGGTGATCAACGCCGGACTGGTATGGCGACTGGTGGTCGACGACCGATTTGAGCCCATGAAAATGTATTACCAGGGCTTTGCTGTTTCAAACTTAAACCGCCCAAAAGGATTTTTCGAAGGCAGACAGCAACCCTCCACCATCCTGATGAAAGCTCATGGCGGCTACCTGCACAGCTTTGGCAATGGATTGGAAATTTCTCCCAATTATTTAATTCAGTATCAAAAGAGTGTGCAGATCAACGTCGGAGGTTATGCCGCATATTCATTGCCTGCGGTAACTTCTAAATCCGTTACCGACTTAAAGGTCAGCCTCGGCTTCTGGTATCGTATTTACGACAGCATTATTCTGACGACCGGGATCAGCACTTCCTCCTGGAACGCAGGATTCAGTTACGATGCTAACACGTCCTCTCTCGGGCGCAACTTCGGAGGAGCAAATGCATTCGAGTTTTCATTTGCATACAAGATTAAGACTATGAAGGAGTTCAAGAGGATATCATCGCTCTTGTTGTAGGGCATATAAGAGACATAGACGGATACAGACATAAGGGCATAGCGCTATGTTTAAAGCAGGAACAGGTGCTATTAGAGATTAGCTCCGATAGCAGCTTCCTGTTTGTAGCGAAAATGCATGAACTAATTCTTATCGACAACTATCGTGAATCTTATAAAGATGTCTAGGAAGGCCAGCCCTGAAAAGGCACAATACATCAGCCCAGGTTGCAGAAGCGGAGCTTCAAGGCCTGGGTAAGGAAGCATCATTCAAACAAAAGCCCTGTAAGGGCGGAAGATGATGCGGCATGAATGGTTCAAACTAACCAAAACAAAATGCGGGGTTGTGGTGCTGTTCATGGTGCATCTCAACTCTCATCTTCCCCCTGCGCTATCGGGGCGGAGCTTTAGAAACAGGAAGGATATGGTCAACAGATTACTTAAAATTACTGTTTTATTTCTGGCGCTTTCGGCCACAGCATGGGGTCAGGATAAAGCTCGCTATGACAAGATTGTCGCGGAAGCGAACGGCTACTTTGAGGAACAACAGTATAGTCTCGCCATCGAGTTGTATACCGATGCGCTCACCTTTAATATCCCTGAGCCCGCCATCGATTATAAACTTGCAGAATGCTATCGCACCGTCTTTGATTATACCGAGGCCGAGGTCTACTACCTCAAGGTATTTTACACTGGCCAAAGCATGTTCCCCCTTTCATTATACTACTATGCCCTGATGTTGAAATTGAACGGCAACCTGGCGGAGGCCATGGAGCGTTTTGATCAGTTCATTGCCTTCCACCAACCAAATGCGGCGCTGAAAGATTTTGTCGAGCAGGCCATCATAGACAAAGCGGGATGTGAAATCGCAAAACAGGAACTGGGCTTGCCCCCAGGCATCAGTCCGTCGTTGATTTCGGGAGAGATCAACACCATTTATAACGATTTCGCCCCGGCATTCCGGAATGCTGAAACCCTTGTCATCACCAGTAGCCGTGTAGCCTCGAACCGCACCCTGATTGACGAGCGTTATGGCGAAGCGTTTACAGATAATTATCTTTTTCTTCGGGGCGATAATGGTTGGGAAGATAAAACCCGCCAGCAATTCTCCGAAACGAATTCACTGTACAATGATGGTAGCGGAAGCTTTACCAAAAACGGCGATCGGTATTTCTTTACCATCTGTGAAGAGAGATGCCGCATCTATGAAACGCGTCTCTTAAACAACAGGTGGACCAGGCCACGCATGTTGAACGAAATGATCAATCATCCGGACGCTGAATCAAAACAGCCGGCCGTCTCGCCCGGGGGCGACACGCTTTATTTTTCTTCAAACCGTCCCGGAGGTCACGGTCAGTTTGATATCTGGATGAGCATTGATCGGGGTGACAATCAATGGTCTTCACCGGTGAATGCCGGAAACATTGTGAATACAAAGGCAAATGAACTGACTCCCGGTATCTCAAATGTCCTGAACGCCCTGTTCTTCTCCTCCGACGGACATCCGGGCTTCGGCGGTTACGATCTTTTTGTGGCAAAGGTTTCGTCCTCTCGTGACACGGTCTTATACAACCTGAACCTTCCATTCAACTCTGTCAAAGACGATTGTTTCCTCACCCATCATGGCAGGGAGATCTACTGGAGCAGCAACCGCTCAGGCGGTGTCGGCGGCTTTGATATCTATGCCGCCTCAAACATCTCCGCTTTGGCGCTGATTTCGAGACTCAGTTTAAAAAACAGGAATGACAGCCGGACGGTAACCCTGACCTCGCGCACTGCGAAATCAGAGAACGTCCATTTGCTCGCCTCCCGCAACGAAGAAACCATCGATTACAACATTCTCACCTATGAACGAAAAGCCGTCGTGAACAGGATGGTGCAGAACAGGGTTAGCCATCGCGAAAACAGACGCCAGGATTTTGCAGACCTTTCGGAAGAGGAGTTTGAGAGCCTGGATCAGATTTCAAATTCGAGGTTCCAGACCCTCCTGCTCAAGCAGAAATATGCCAGCACTTTATTGACTGAAATAGAAAGGTCAAACTATGACGATGGGGCTTCATCGCTTACGGGAGAAGTGATTGATGCACATCGTGGCACACCCCTCAGGTCTGTAAAGATCCTCCTGACGAATGAATTCGGTGATATCCTAAAGATCGCCAGCACCAATGAAGAGGGCCAGTTCCGCTTTACTGATGTTCCAGCAGACACGAAATTATTTCTCCGCCTTGAAAGCACTTCCAGTGGAAGTGTGAATGCGTTCGTGAGAAATATGCAAATGATGGGTTCAAAAAATCAGAACGCGCACTATGTTGAGAATGTGTATTTTGATTTTGACCATTATGTGATCCGTCCGGAAGCTGCCCAGGTGCTCAGCGATCTTGCCGCATATCTCAAATCGAACCCGGGAGCTCAGGTGGAGATCTACGCTTTCGCGGATGACCGGGGAAGCACGGCTTATAATTTTGAACTCACTCAAAAACGCGGAGAGTCGGTTGTCTCCTTCCTGACAAAACATGGTGTAGACGAGACGAGCTTTGCGGTTATTCCGAAAGGAAAACAAAACCTAAAACTCTCTGCAAGTGAGATCCAGCGCCAATACAATCGCCGCGCAGAATTTTACATCAACGGCGTTCGCGAAACATTCACGCCTTCCGTAAAGACCTACATTCTGAAAAAGGAAACTGACTGGAATGTGATCTCCCGGCTGACAGGAATCCCAAAAGAAGATTTAAGGAGACTGAACAATTCAGATAGCGAAGTCGTCAGATCGTTTCAACCCATCCGCGTGCCCCTCAATGCAAAGGGCATCTCTGAAGAGTTATTTTTTGTTGGCATATGATTAGCCAGGCTTGTGTAGAGACGTAAGATCTTGCCCGCCCGAATGCGCCCGTTCGGTACGGGCGGGCGTCTCTACACAAACCACGCATTCAACCCCTTCGGCCCTCATTCTCTAAATTCCGATCCATTCTGTAAATTCTGATCGATTGTGTAAGTTTCTTCTTCATCATGGCGACTTACTGCTTAAATGACCGAAATGGAAAAGGAATTTCTCGACATGATCAATAACCACAGAGGGATCATCTACAAGGTCTGTCACCTTTACGGAAAGGAGAAAGACTACAGGGATGACCTTTTCCAGGACATCGTATTGCAGTTATGGCGATCGTTTCCTACGTTCAAAAATGAATCGCAACTGAGCACCTGGATGTACAGGGTCTCCTTGAATACTGCCATTTCCCAATTCAGAAAGGACGTTAAAAAGCCTGAGAGAAGAGCGCTGTCAAAAGCAGAATTTCAGATACCCGACATTTCCTGGCTGCACGATGACAACGAAAATTCACTCTTGCTGAACCAGGCGATTCAGCAATTAAGCCGGATCGAGAAGGCGGTGATCATGCTGTATCTGGAAGAAAAAAGTTATCGCGAAATAAGTGAGATCATGGGCATCACAGAATCGAACGTCGGCGTGAAACTGAATCGCATAAAAACCAAACTTGAAAGCATCATTAAAAGGACTAACTATGGACTTAGATGAACTCAAAACCACCTGGAAAGAATACCACCGCAAACTGCAAACCACGCAACAAATAAATGAGAAGATCCTCGTAAGCATGATTGCGGAAAGGGCCGGCAACCGGTTTGTCAAGGTGAAAAGAAACTACGTCATGGGCTTTGCCTGGATGACGTTCTGGCTTGCCTTTTCCGTGCTCGTAATCGCCGCCAATCCTTTCGATTACTTGTATGGCATTCAATATATCCCGATGGTAATCTTTGGAATAGGGCTGGTTATCCTCATGGCAGGACTGCTCAGGTCTTACCTGATCTTTCAAAAGATCTCCATTACGCATCACAATGTTGGTGAAGCGCTGAAGCGTATCATTGCCATCTATGAAAGGCCGAAAAAGTTCTTTAATTATACGATCATCGCATTTTTATTCTCGCAGACCGTACTGTTTCCTCTTTCATTTCTCCCCCGAAGCATCGAAAGGATGGGTTTGGTCCCCGCCCTTGCCGAACGGATGATTCCGATTTTCATTGCAGGTTTGCTGGTGTTCCTCGCCTTTAAACTGGGTGCATTCAAGGAAAGACACGTGGATAAATTCAAAGAAGATCTGAATGAGTTGCAGGAATTGAAGGCCATGTCGAAGGAATTGGAGGACTAGAGTCCCGTCTCCGGAGTGTCTCCGGCCTTCGGGACGCTCCGGCGGGGTTGAAAGGGGAGCTGAGGAGAATTTTGTGAGTTATCGGCTTTTGGCAGTTTGCTATTGCGTTTCCTCCTCAACGTCGAAAATCAGCCTAAATGTTATTGATGTGTTGAAGGAATTCCTGAACCGGGGTGCCAAATGCATTAGTGCCTTTCCTTATCCTGAAATAGGTTAAAAACTCGCAACCCGCTCGGCTGGCACGCTAACAGCCAATCGCCAACCCACCAAAGCCTGCAAAGAAATACCGCAATCCTTATGCACAATTAACGATCATTGCCGATATTTCTCGATGTAACAATTGATCACACTATGCCATCGAACGCTCTCCCGCGCGTAGCCTACTTCTGCATGGAGTATGCGCTGCAAACCGATTTTAAAATGTATGCCGGCGGCCTTGGTATCCTGGCCGGCGATTATCTGAAAGGAGCCAGGGACCACAAATTCCCCATTGTAGGTATCGGCATCAAATGGAAACAAGGGTATACAGATCAACGCATTTCAGGGGAAGGCAAAGCCATCGACACATACCCCATTTATGATTATCCTTTTCTTAAGGACACCGGTGTTACGGTTTCCGTCACCATTCGCAAGCGTCCGGTGAAGTGCAAGGTCTGGTTGTGCGATAAATTTCGAAACGCGCCTTTATACCTGCTCGATACGGATGTTCCGGGGAACGAAGATCGCTGGATCAGCGGGCAGCTCTATGGTTGGTTTGGTGAAGAGCGAATTGCCCAGGAAATGGTGCTGGGCATTGGCGGAGTAAGAGCCCTCCGCGCATTGAAGATTCCTGTTGACGTTTATCACTTCAATGAAGGTCACGCGCTTTTCGCGGGCTTCGAGCTGGTGCGTGAAAAGATCAGGAAAGGCAAAAGTTTCGAACAGGCCCTTGCGGCCGCGCGGAATGAAATTGTTTTCACCACGCACACGCCCGTGGTCCAGGGAAATGAATCGCACTACCTCGACCGCCTGATGTATATGGGTGCCGACAATGGTGTTTTCACAAAACAACAGCTGAAAAAACTCGGAGGCTCACCTTTTAATATGACCGTGGGCGCGCTGCGCTTATCAAGGAAAGCAAATGCCGTGGCACAGCTCCACGCAGTCACGGCCAACAAAATGTGGAAGGACGTCAATGACCGCGGCGAAATAATCGGTATCACCAATGCCATCCACGCTCCTACCTGGGTCGATGGCAGGATCATTCAGGCAGCAAAGACGACTTCCAGTGAGATCTGGAGGTTGCATCAGGAAAACAAAAAGCTGTTAACAGGTTTTATATATGAGCGGACCGGCGTCAAACTGAAACAGGATTCACTATTGCTGGGCTTCTCCCGCAGGGCGGTGCCTTACAAGCGCAGTGATTTTATTTTCAGCGATCGCTCCAAAATAGACCGGCTGTTTAAGAGCGGTAAGCTTCAGATTGTTTTTTCCGGCAAGGCACACCCGCTAGACGATAATGGCAAACAGATCGTGGCCAACATTGTGGCGCTGACAAAAAAGTATCCCCAGTCTGTCGTCTTCCTTGAAAATTACGATATGACCATTGGCTCCATGCTGGTGCGCGGGTCGGATGTATGGCTGAACAATCCACGCCGACCGCAGGAGGCAAGCGGAACTTCCGGAATGAAGGCCGCCATGAATGGCGTGTTGAACCTGAGCATTCTGGATGGGTGGTGGCCCGAAGCCTGTCAACACGGCGTGAATGGATGGCAGATCGGAGACGGTTACGAAAACCGCAGTGAAAAGAAGCTGGATGCCCATGACCAGAAAGCTTTTTACAAAGTCTTGTTGAGTGAAGTGTTACCCACCTATTACAAGAACAGAAAGCAATGGGTGGAAATGATGAAGCATAGCGCGCTGACCACGCACAAGCAATTTGCGATGAAGCGGATGCTGGACGAATATTATCGGGAGCTCTATACTACTGATGGTTGAGTTTATGCGTGAACTGTTTGGGTGGCTGTTGAAGTAAGCCCGGAAACCGGCACCTGGTAACCGGTAACCCGGCAACTCCTCACATCCCCTGCTTCACCCGTTTCACCTTCGCCGGCACCAGTCCGTGCGCTTCGGTATGCGTATGGATCACGGCAAGTGAATCGCTGGGCCGATATCATGAACATCAAGAAATAGCTTTTTCTCCGGGGCCGAAGAATCCTCTGCGATGCTATTCTCCTTTTGCGAACATCCAAGTAGCAAGCTGAAAGTAAGCATGAGGATTAATTTTGCTTTCATAGGTTCATTTGGTTTAAGTTGTAAAAAGCAGGAAGAAAGAACAAAGGAATTCCAGAACTCATATTTTGAGCATCACGACTTGCCGATAAAATTCCAATGACAGAGGAAAGCTACAGCATTACCTGTGTCTGTTCTACCTCGTTTGAACCAAATACTGGTAAAATTGGCGCATCAGAAAACAGTGATGGAAAAGTTCAGGCAGTAGCCTTGTAATCGGAAGGAGCCTTCCCAAACCTTTTACGAAAGCATTTTGCAAAATAAGATGAACTTTCGCGCACGATTCTTTATCCGGCCCTTCGACAAGACAAAAGAGATAACCCTGAGGAAGCCGTTACCCTTAACCTGAAGATCCTACGCCACTCTTCATCGATCTGCATATTGACAATAGTCTAACTCGCGGGCCTCTTCATCCCTCGCCTGCTGCAAATACGCATAGACCAGATAGTCCATACCATGAAGTTCTTCATCCCAATGGCCCTGCATGCCTGAATTCTCCGCATAACATTTCGCCGCCGACATGGAATTAATATTTGATTGTATTGACTCATCCCACAGACCCATTCGGGTGAAAATATGGGAAGGCATATGCAAAGCATGTGCTGATGATGCCGCAATGGACGCGTACTTCCTCGCTGCAGCCAATGCAAGTTCCGCCAGCTCTGGATAATCGTATGTATGGATAAGGTAATGCGCTATTCCCGGATGATCCGGTTCACGGGGAAAGAGGCCATTCAAAATGTCACCTGCCTTCCGCTGCTTCGAAAAGGTTTTGTCCGCTGGATCAGATGCCGCCCGCAGTGCGAGCGCATAAAAGATGGCAGCCTCCTTATCCTCCGGATATTTCAGATAAATCTTCTCGGCAGCTTTCTCAAATTTGAGGATGCGGGTGCGGTGATCAAGTTTATCCCAATCGTCATACATCGCAGCCACAGCTTCGAGGTAATCGGTTTCCTTTTCGGTTCCGCTTTCCAGTTTACGGGCAAGGGCGATTGTTCTGGATCCCTTAGCCAGTTCTTCCTGCGTTGGCGGCGCCCACAGTGGATGAAAGTTGCTCATGCCCACACCCCAATACGCCATCAGGCAATACGGATCTTCATCAATCACTTTAGCAAATACTTTCTCCGCTTCCTTGTACTCAAATGAATGCAGCAGCGCTGTGCCGAGATTAAAATTGGCCCTCACTTTCTCGACACAGGAAAGTCCAAATTCCACTTTCCCGAAACGCGCTTCGCCGGAACCGCAAAGAGCAATGTCACCTCTGACGAGGTCAATGGATTGTAATTCAGCCTGGAATTTCTCTTTATCACCGGTTGTCTGGCAACTGAAAATGATGATCAGAAGGATAGAAAAACAATTGCGGCTTTTCATATTTTCATACTTTTCATATTAGTCTTCATTGAGAAAACAAAAAGGGAAGAACGAATATCACAGGACAGATACCCATCAATAAAATTATCACTTAAAATGAAGATTGACAAGTGGCACTCAAGTCCTTCGCGCGTTCAGAATTTCCTACGCCCTATTGGAGCCCGCGGGCAGAACTATAGAAGAACATTCCGGATTTCCAGTAACGTCCCAGGGTTTCTTTTCTGACAAACTCGCTCGTGATCGCTTTTGAAGGTACCAGGTATAGTTCCTTTGGATCGTCAGGTGTTCCACCAATTCCCAAAATATAAGACAGATCCATTTTTTGGTCCTCCTCAAACTCCCTGAATGCCCGCTGGCGCTCGGCGGAAAAAAGTTGTAATTCCCTGCTACCCCCGTTTTTATAGTAGATGCATTTGATGGCGAAACGCACGCGGGTTTCTTTGTGATTGAATTCGAATTCCAGATCCGGAACGATTTCACCCTCTGAAACTTTCCCTGCAAAAACGCGTTCAGCCTTTGGCCTTCTGTGGCGGAAGTATAATGGGTCAAACAGGGTTACCACAAATGCTTCAAATACAGACTGCATTTTAAATGCCTTGATAATGTAGTCCGTAGCCCCTTTTTGCGTTGACACGCCATTTTGCGGCGGCACTCCATTTTGCAACAAAACGCCTCGCTGGATCAACGCCGCCTTTCTTCGATTGCGGGATTGGACGCTGTCGGCAATGAAAATCATCAATCCGCCAATGGCAAGCATACCAATGAGAATAAAAACATACCCTTTGGGAATTGTTACCATCCCCATAGAGGAAAGGGGAGGG
>JBBEBN010000296.1:0-15796 GCA_040882305.1 Cyclobacteriaceae bacterium | reverse complement strand
CAACGGTTTTTTCTCAAAATTAACGAAATTCCCCAACATACTATTTTCCAAAACGGCATTGGTGATATGCGTATTACTTTGAATGATGGAATTCTTTAGCCGGCTGTCAGCGACGCGCGAACCCTTGCCTATGGACACATGCGGCCCGATGACGGAGTTCTCGATGACCACTTCGTCGCTGATAAAACAGGGTGGAATGATCACTGAATTGGAAATTCTTGCCTTTTGGGAAACGAGTTTTTGGTCCTTTATAAATTCCAGATACCGTTGATTGGTCTGAACGGTAGCGTTTTTGTTGCCGCAGTCGAGCCATTCGGTTACTTCCCCCGGCAGGAATACCGAGCCTTTCCGATTGAGGTTCTCGAGCGCGGTTGTAAACTGGAATTCGCCCTTTTCCTTTATGTTGTGGTCGATGAGATACTGCATTTCTTCAGCCACTTTTTTCCCGTCTTTAAAAAAATAAATCCCGATGATCGCCAGGTCGGATACAAATTCAGATGGTTTTTCAACAAAGGCAGTGATCTCCTTCTTTTCGTTTAACTTCACCACACCGAATTGTGACGGGTCGTCTACTTTTTGAACCCAGATGATCCCGTCTTTCGTCGTGTCAAGTTTGAAATCTGCTTTGAAAAGGGTATCAGCAAAGGCAACGATCACTTTACCGGTAAACAGTTCGCGGGCAAACAACAGGGCGTGAGAAATTCCCAGGGCTTCTTTCTGGTAGTGGATCTTTCCCGTGGCGCCGACTTCCATGGCGATGACTTTCAGGTTTTCTTCCACCTCTTTTCCGAATGAAGGGTGGATGATGAATCCGATGTTTTCGACTTTTTCATTGCAAACCCGTACGATGTCTTCTACCAATCTGTGCACGATAGGTTTGCCGGCTATCGGAAGCAAAGGTTTCGGTACGGTAAGGGTATGCGGCCTCATCCTTTTTCCTAAACCGGCCATGGGAATAATGATGTTCATGCTTGTAGTAACGTAAATTGGTTAAAATGACTAGGTAGTCTCTGTTCTTTGAACTGACCAGAATATTAAAAAATCACGCCTGTTTCAACCTGAGGTTTTTTCCCTCGATCAGATAAATCACTATAAGATAGGCTAAAATTATCGCCATATGAAATCCTGTGGCCGCGAGCTGATCTTCGATCCTGATTGCATTTACACCGTACACCAGCCCCATAGTAGACGCGATATAGACCACCGCTTTCATGATATGATACGGGATGCGATAGTACCGTTGTCCTAAAAAATAACAAACAACCGTCATGCTGCCATAACAAACGAGCGCAGCTATGGAGCTGCCCTCATATCCTGCAACAGGAATAAGAACGTAGTTCGCTGAGATAGTGATGATCATCCCGAAGAGGGTGATCAAAGTGCCGAAGTAGGTCTTATCTGTAAGCTTAAACCAGACGGAAAAGTTGTAATAAATCCCGAGAAACAGGTAGGCCAAAAGAAGGATGGGAACAATGTGCAGTCCTTCCCAAAAAGCGGGGTCCCCAAGAAAATATTTAAGGATGTCCAGGTTAATGGATACGCCCAGCAGAATGATGCAACACACGATCACAAAATAATGATTAACGCGCGCAAAAAGCTGGGGAGAATTTTTCTCAGACGCATTGGAAAAGAAGAACGGCTCGGCGGCGTACCGGAAAGCCTGAATGGTAAGGTTCATCAGCGTTGCGAGCTTATAACAGGCGCCGAAAATTCCCAGTGCGTATTCCTCGCTCCTGTCTCCGTAAAAACCTTCGGGTAACCATTTCATCAGAGTGATCCTCGAAAACATTTCGTTGGTCATTCCCGCCAGCCCGGTAAGCATGATCGGCCAGGCGTAGGTATACATGGCCGGGGAGATGGATTTGTCATAGGCGGGACGCCAGGATAACAACTCGGGCGCAAAGAAAAATAAATAAAAAGCATTGGCCGCCAAGTTGGCCAGGATTACCAATGAAACGTCGGGTTCGTATGCTGTTGAATATTTTAAAAAGTAAAGGTTGAGGCCGACCAGGATAGCGATGTTGACTAGTTTCCCCGTGGCAAACCGGGTAGCTTTTTTCCGGAGCCTAAGCCGGGCAAAAGGGATGGCTGCAAGGGCATCGATGAACATGATCAGGATAAGCCACTTCACAAGATCGCTCCGGCCCCCCACTTCTAACGTCTCACCTATTGGACCCGTCAGTAAAACAAAAGTGAGGGAGAGCACGATGCTGACGACGATCACTACCGTCTGAGCGAGATTAAAGATTCTGCCTTCATCCTGGCCCGGCCGACTTGCAAACCGGAAATACGCGGTTTCCATTCCAAAGATCAAAATAATGTTTACCACCGCCACCCATGAGTACAGGTTCGTGATGATACCATATTCCTCAGGAGAAAAGACTTCGGTGTGCAACCGGACAAGGAGAAAACTCAAAAACCGAGGCAAAATACTACCCAGTCCGTACAACACCGTTTCGCCGGCAAGACGTCGTATCTTACCCATCCTATTTTGAGATATGGGTTATGGTCATTTCTTTCACCGGCTGATCATTCACCCGTAAATCTGGGCTGTCTTTTTTCAATAAAAGCATCCGTTCCTTCCTTAAAATCGCGGGTGGTTGTGCAAAGCGCAAAGTTTTCCGCCTCGGCCTCATAGCCCGCGTATTCGAACCTAAATCCCGCGTTTACGCTTTTAATGACCTGGGAAACGGCAACGGGTCCTTTCGTGAGTATCCGCGTCATCATCTCGCCGGCAACGTTCATGAGATCATCCTTGGGAACGACATGGTTCACCAACCCAATGGACCTTGCTTCATCAGCGGAGATCATGTCTCCCGTCATCATCAACTCCAGTGCTTTTCCTCTTCCCACCAGTTGTGCCAAACGCTGCGTGCCTCCGTACCCGGGTATGATCCCAAGGTTCACTTCAGGTTGGCCGAATTTAGCATCCTGCGAAGCAATCCTGACATGGCAGGCCATTGCCAGCTCACAACCTCCACCGAGGGCATAGCCATTGACGGCTGCGACGACAGGCTTAGGACAATCCTCCAGGAGCTTAAACAAGCGCTGGCCGTTTTGTGAAAAAGCCAGTGCCTGTTCCCTCGTCAGGGCAGAGAGTTCCTTGATATCCGCCCCCGCGACAAACGCTTTTTCACCATCACCCGTCAGGATGATCCCCCTGTAATCCTTCTGCTCATAGGCTTGCTGCAACACGGTGATCAGCTCGGAAAGCGTCTTGAGATTCAACGCATTTAACGCCTCTGGCCGCGATATGGCGATGGTTAATACCCCATCGCTATGCTCGATTTTTAAGTTCTCCATCATGGCATTTTCCAATAAGTCATCAAAGATGGCATAATAGTCATTGGATAAAAAAGGTTTAATACCCCCAATTGTTAAAGCGCATTACGTTTCTCTCCCTTTCAGACCCCTGACAAGACGCGTCCCGAATTGGTACTTTATGTGTTGAAACTGGAAAAGATCGAGGCGCAAACTTACTTCCGGCTGGCTCCCGATATGTTACCTTTTAATACACGATTTCGGCAGGAAAGAAATGCTGCGTTACTTTCACCTAAGGGCCCTTAATCATTGATTTAGAGCAGATTTTTTTCTGGTTGGGGAGGTCTGTTTCTGTCGGGTCTTCCAAAATAGATATATGACGAATTTCTAATTTTTCGTAAATTTGGTACACCAGTTGTGCTTACCCCACTGTGAACGCATCTATGAATAAACTCCCGCTCTTTGCAATTTGTTTGCTTTTCGGTCCTTTTTCCGCTGCGCAGACTTGTACCGTAACCGGAAGCAGTCCCCTCAACTGGCCTACCAATGGAAGCGGTATTGTTTGCGGTGAGGGAGGAAATGCGGTTGGTAAAACGACATTGGTCATACCCGCTGGCTTTACTGTTATCTTTAATGATAATACCGATACGTGGACGGGCACGGAAATAGAAGTTTATGGGACGTTAACTAACACCGCCAATGTGACCTTGAATAGCAGCATCAGGGTGAAGCCTGGTGGATTGCTTCACGTTGATGGGCAGCTTTCTCTGGGTACGGCAGCGGGTTGTGGATATTACCTTGCGATTGGGCCCGGCGGCACCGTGACGGTGGCCGGAACAGGGTCAGACCGGCTTTCCGTTTGCGGGATTATTATGATGCAGGGAAGTGGTGCGTGTAATAGCTGCGGCGGAACGAATTCCGGACAATGCGCTTATAACAATAGCCCGTATTGCCAGCCGGGGGGCGGGTTTACGGGGCCATCTGGTTATGATGATACCGGCTACAATCCAAGCCTGCCGGTCACGCTTCTTTACTTCAACGCCGAGGCTTTCGAGGAAATAATAGCCTTAACGTGGGCAACCACCATGGAAGAAGATTTTTCCAGGTTCCAAATCCAAAGATCCGGCGACGGAATCAACTTTGAAGATATTGGGGAAGTAAAGGGAAAAGGTTTTGATATATATGAGATTGAATCTAAATACTCCTTCGAGGATCAGGTTCCGCTTTCAGGTTTTAATTATTACCGTCTCAAAGCCGTTGATCTGGATGAGTCGTTTGAGTACTTCCCTGTAAGAGCAGTGAAGTTGAAAGGCGAGAGAAGAATTGCTGTTTATCCGAATCCTTCTTCAGGCGAAGTTATTTCATTCCGGACAAATTTCAGCCCGTCGGAATCCGACAGGATCATACTGACGGATCAACTCGGTGTCGAGATCTTCGGCGGAGAGGCGAGCAGTACCGGTAACAGAATCGTGCCTGAGAACAAACTACAGGCTGGAATATATTTGTTGCGATATGTCTCCGAAGGGTCTGAGCATACCGCAAGGGTTGTCGTCAAAAATCAGTGACGATCTTCATTGTCTCACTAAAACTTATGTGTCTCTAGCATTTCCGATAGACGCCTTAGGATCTCAGGGGTCATCTTTTCCAGACCGAATC
This sequence comes from Cyclobacteriaceae bacterium, assembly GCA_040882305.1. Lineage (GTDB taxonomy): Bacteria > Bacteroidota > Bacteroidia > Cytophagales > Cyclobacteriaceae > Chryseosolibacter. Next base: position 10,879 of record JBBEBN010000296.1, on the reverse strand, counting down.
CGTGCTTCCATCCCCAATCCTTTCTCGCCCTGGAATCATCAATGGACCTTGGCCATGAATCTGCTATTGCCTGCCGGAAATCCGGCTGATAACTGATGGAAAATCCGGGAATGTGCTTCCGGATCTCGTCTGCAATTTCTGAGGGACTGAAACTCATTGCCGAGATATTGTAACTTGATCGGATGCTGATGTTTTTGGCGGGGGCTTCCATCAGCTCGAGTGTCGCCTTTACCGCATCATCCATGTACATCATGGGGAGGTAAGTATCCGGCTTCAAAAAACAGACATAATTTTTTTCCGCGAGCGCCTTAAAAAATATGTCCACTGCATAGTCAGTTGTGCCCCCGCCGGGTTTGGTTTTATATCCGATCAGTCCGGGATAGCGGAGGCTCCTCACATCGAGTCCGTGTTTTCGAAAGTACCAGTCGCACCAACGCTCACCGGCAAGCTTGCTGATGCCGTAGATGGTGGATGGGTCCATGATGGCATCCTGCGGCGTGCTCTGCTTGGGTGTATTCGGACCGAACACGGCAATGGAGCTCGGCCAGTACAACTTCTCAACTTTGAATTCAAGGGCGGCATCGAGCACATGGATCAGCCCATCCATGTTCAGGTGCCATGCAAACTTTGGATTCTTTTCTCCCGTTGCAGATAGCACCGCTGCCAGGTGATAGATCTGTGTGATCCTGTTTTTCCCGATGAAGTCAAAGAGCAATTTCTTATTCAGTACATCCAGAATTTCAAATCTGCCCTGCGCAAGAATGCCGCCCGGATCTTTGATATCGGAAGGGATCACGTTGTCGGTTCCGTACCGCTCCCACAGCGCCTGTATCAGTTCTGCCCCGAGCTGCCCACCTGCTCCAATGACTAAAATTTGATGGTTTTTCACCTGTTAATACTTTTAAAGATTTACTGAACACAAAAGCAAATAAAAACCTTATACCTTTGAAAATCTCAGGGAAAGCAAAATTTATTGTTGGTACTTCATGAAGGAATATTGAAAAACCTGATGTTTCACAATGTATAACCTGAAATCCAAATTCACATGACCTCAGGTCCGGGTTTTGAAGCTTATTTGTCAAGCAAAAGAATTGACTCAGCTGCTTTCCGAAGCGCAGAGCCGGATGTCTGGGAATCCTGGAAAAAAGAATTTGAACAAATGCATTCGAATAGTTTTACGGTGCAGAAGCTCAACCTCATTAACCCTGTCCGGAGAAAGTATCAGCTTCCCCTCACGCCTGAAACAGATCCAACACAAACGGCGCCTCCGCCGGCCGTGCCTTCGCCGCGACCCGGAAAACCAGTCATGAAACCACGACCAAACCGGACTGATTTGGATTCATCAACTTAGGGGATGTTGGGATTAAAAGGTAAGTACATCTGATTTTAGTATATATAAACTATGTATAAGAGGTTAAAACCCGTTCTGGAAAAAGAATTGAGTTCGATTGAGAAGGCAGGCCTTTATAAAAGGGAGAGGATAATTACAACTCCCCAGGGCGCGATCATCAACACGAATGGGAAAGAGGTGATCAATTTTTGTGCAAACAATTATCTCGGACTCTCGGCTCATCCCCGCGTGATAGAAGCTGCAAAACATGCCATCGATACGCACGGGTATGGCATGTCTTCCGTACGGTTTATTTGCGGGACACAGGATATCCACAAGGAACTTGAAAAGAAGATCTCCGTTTTTTTGGGAACGGAGGACACCATCCTCTACGCCGCCGCCTTCGATGCGAACGGGGGTGTTTTTGAACCGCTTTTCGGCGCGGAAGATGCCATCATCTCCGATGAATTGAACCATGCTTCCATCATTGACGGGGTCCGGCTTTGCAAGGCAATGCGTTATCGTTACAAGCACAACGATATGGCTGACCTGCGAAAACAACTCGAGACGGCCAAGACAGGCGGAGCGAAACAGATCGTTATCGTTACAGATGGAGCCTTTTCTATGGACGGCACCATTGCCCAATTGGATGCGATCTGTGATCTGGCGGATGAATTTGAGGCCCTGGTCATGAGTGATGAGTCGCATGCCACGGGTTTTATCGGGAAGACTGGTCGCGGCGTTCACGAACACAGGGGTGTGATGGACCGCGTCGATATCATTACCGGCACATTAGGCAAAGCGTTGGGTGGAGCTTCCGGAGGATTTACGGCCGCGAAAAAGGAAATTGTAGACATGCTGCGCCAGCGTTCAAGGCCATACCTTTTCTCTAATACACTGGCCCCTTCCATTGCAGGAGCATCCATCGAAGTATTTAACATGCTTTCAGAAACCACTGCGTTGCGCGATAGACTGGAACAGAATACGCGTTACTTCCGGGACAAGATGACGTCTGCGGGTTTTGATATCAGACCGGGTGAACATCCCATTGTTCCAATCATGTTATACGAGGCTCCCTTAGCCCAGAAGTTTGCAGACCGCCTGTTGGAGAAAGGGATTTATGCGATAGGCTTCTTTTACCCGGTGGTGGCAAAAGGGCAGGCCAGGATCAGGGTACAAATCTCGGCTGCCCATGACCGGCCGCACCTGGATAAAGCGATCAAAGCATTTTCAGATGTAGGCCGCGAATTAGGCGTTTTGAAGTGATTTCAAGCGGCTGTAGAAGAAAGTCCCGGCCGGTGGGTCAATTCCTCCCCATTATTTTATTCCGAATTCCTTCTTCTTTTTATTCACAATGTCCCCCATTTTGGACGTGTCTTTGACCATCAGACCAAAAGCAGGATCAATATTTTTTGAGGGGAAAAAGTAGATCGTATTCCTCTTACCCCTGAGCTTCAGCTTGTAAAGGTTGAAGAAAGGGATGATCTTCAGCGACTTCACCTCAGGCCAGCTGAACCTGGAATTGCGGTCGCCCTCTATTATTACAATCTTATTTTTTCCAATGGCAACCCTCTTCACCTTGTCATTCACAACCAGGAAAATGTAGAAAAACGCAAGACCCAGTGTGACGAAGAAAAGAGAGATGAAAAAATTCTTGTTGCTGAAGGTAAATTGGATAAGGAGGATGGCCGCAACCAACCACTGGATGAAAGCAAACACCAAAAAGAAAAATTTGGCGAAATAGACTTTTACTGGACTGGCTTCAATCATTGTCATAATACACCGTTGGTAAAATAAAACTGTGAATGCCCAATACATTCACTTTTAAATTTTGTCCGCGTGCCGGCACTTTTACCATGAACCCTGGTATGCCTTTATGTTTTTTTTCCTGAAATGGTAACCCATGCCACGCTGCTTTTTGTCGTGGGCCCTCCTGGATCAATCAAATACCATGCCTTTTAAGTCACCCTTCCGCCGTCTGTTCCTCCGGAATATCCTGCCAGTTACTGGACTCATTATTATGCAGATAATCCAGGATCTTTTTTTCCACCTGGTTGAGTTTTAATGCCCGGAGGTAACTGCCATTTCTCGCCAGGATGAGTCTTCCTGTTTCCTCCGAGATAGCGATGACAAGGGTATCGGTGTTTTCAGACATTCCAACTGCCGCGCGATGGCGTAGTCCAAAGTGGGCCGGAAGATGATCGTTTTCGCTAACCGGTAAGATACAGCGGGCAGCCTTGATCCGACCTTTGTGAATGATCACAGCGCCGTCGTGTAGCGGACTGTTCTTGTTGAAGATGGCCAGCAACAGCCTGCGTTTCACTTCTGCATTCAGGGCATCCCCGGTTTCAATGTAAAAGCGAAGTTCGACATCCCGGGAGAAAACAATGAGCGCGCCGGTTTTAGACGCCTTCAGGCTTTTCATGGCCTCAATCACCTGTTGCACATCAAAATCATCATGGTAGGCGTTGCGCCAGTTAGAGATCGTTTTGAAAATATTTTCCCTGAATTCCGTACCGCGACCGATCACCAGCAAAAATTTTCTGATTTCAGGCTGAAAAAGGATGATCATCGCCAGCACACCCACCCCCATAAACTGCCCGAGGATGGTGGCAAGCAGCTCCATTTCAGCGGCCCGAACGATCAGGTAAATCAGATATAAAGCGAGGATCCCGAGAAATATATTGACAGCAATACTACCCCTGATCAGCTTGTATACCTGGTATAGCAAGACGCTCACCAGACTTATATCAATGATATCTACCCAGCTTACCTCAAGAAATCCGATATTAAAAACAAGAATCATTTACTGACAAAAGTACTAATAAGACCGTAACCGCTAAATATAGAACATCAGGCGTTGACAATGTGCTGCAGTGAAGTAAAAAGTTTGACCACCTCTCTCGCTTCCCTGACATCGTGGACGCGGAGAATGTCGGCTCCTTTCAGGAGGGCGATGGTATTCAGCGCGGTGGTGCCATTTAATGCTCCCGTTGGTTCAATGGCCAGTGTTTTCCAGACCATTGATTTTCGGGACAGCCCGACCAGGACAGGTTTTTCAAGAATGGAAAATTTTTCCAGATCCTGAAGAACATTAAAGTTCTGCTCAATGGTTTTCGCGAAACCAAAACCCGGGTCAACGATGACGTCTTTCACTTCAAACTGCCGGAGGAGATGGATCTTTTGGTGAAAAAAATCCAGCATCTCCTTTATCAGGTCATCGTATTGGGACTGGCTGCTCATGTTTTGCGGCGTTCCCTTCATATGCATGAGGATGTAGGGCACTTTTAAACGCGCTACCGTCTGAAACATTTCCGGATCAAGATTGCCGCCTGCAATATCGTTGATCATCGACGCTCCTGCATCCACCGCAGCTTCCGCTACCGTACTCCGGAAAGTATCAATAGAAATTACGGCGCCGGGAAAATTTTTCACGATGATGGAGATCGCATTCACCACTCTTTCTCTTTCCTCCATTTCAGGGATATCTGCTGCTGCCGGACGCGATGAGTAACCACCAACGTCAATAAAATCCGCGCCTTCCGAGAGCATTTTCTCAGTCTGTTCCAGAATGGAAGCTTCTGTTAAGAACCTCCCCCCGTCATAAAAACTGTCCGGCGTGACATTCAAAATCCCCATAATTCCGGGGATGCTCATATCAATAAGCCTTCCGTTGATGTTAAGTGTTTTGTTTGTTGTAATTGGCGTATTTTGCAGCGCTGAATTTTTTATGATAGAGAAAACCGCAATCGAATATAGAGAGGTAATTGCCACCTGCAAAACTTTGTTTGAAAAGAAAACCCGCGACTATGGAACGGCCTGGAGGATATTGCGCCTTCCATCCATCACTGATCAGATCTTTATCAAAGCGCAGCGCATCCGCAGCATCCAGGAAAAAGGATCGCAAAAAGTGGAAGATCCTGTCAGAGATGAATTCGTCGGCATCATAAACTATTGCTTCATCGGAATAATACAGATCAAACTTTCGCACTCGGAAAAAACAGACTTAACGTTCGAGGAGCTTGAGCCTCATTATGACGAGGCGGTGAATGACACGTTTGAGCTCCTCCAAAACAAGAACCACGATTACGGCGAAGCCTGGCGGGAAATGCGGATCACCTCCATCACAGATATCATATTAATGAAATTATTGAGGGTTAAGCAAATTGAGAACAACGCGGGTAAGACGCTGGTAAGTGAAGGCGTAAAGGCCAACTACCAGGATATGATAAACTATTCGGTTTTTGCACTGATAAAATTGAAAGAACAGTATGTTTAAGAAAATAGCTAACCATGCTTCGCGATTTTTTGTCGGAGGCCTTTTTATTTTTTCTGGTCTGATCAAACTCAACGATCCCGTCGGAACGGAGATCAAAATGGAAGAATACTTCGGTGTTTTCGCCGAAGATTTCGGGTCTTTTTTCAGCGCCTTCATTCCCTTTGCTCTTGAGATCGGAATGATCATGATCATTCTCGAGATCGTACTCGGCGTAGCGGTGCTCATTAATTACCGGATGAACGTCACGGCGGTATTACTGGTCTTGCTTATGGTGTTTTTCACTTTCCTCACGTTTTATTCCGCCTACTTTAATAAGGTAACGGATTGCGGGTGCTTTGGGGACGCCATCAAGCTCACACCATGGCAGTCCTTTATTAAGGACGTCATTCTGATGGTTCCGGTATTACACCTTTTCTGGTACCGCAAAAGTTACAGGCCGGTGCTGCGCACGCTCGAAGGACATTTCGTGGTTGGAGCCGTGACAGTCATCAGTCTATTCCTGGGGGTCTATGCCATCCGGCATCTGCCTTTTATAGATTTTCGTGCATACCGGATAGGCAACCACATTCCAAAGGAAATGCAACCTGAAGAGCAACCGGTCTTTGAATACGTCTTCATCCGCAAAGACAACGGGCAGGAGATCCGCTCTGAAAAATACCTCATGGATACGACACAATATAAATACCTGAGCGTCGAACAACTAAACGAAGGTAAGACGCGGCCAAGGATCACAGACTATGCAGTGACGAGCGTGGAAGGCGAAGATGTAACACAACAAACCTTTGAAGGGGCAAAACTGTTTTTTGTCATTTATGATGTCACAAAGGCTTCAGTGAACAATATGGATGATATTGTAAAGCTCTCGAAGGACCTTGACGGGAATGTAGATATGATGGTGCTGACGGCATCTGGGGGGAATCAATTCGAATCCTTCCGGCACGAACATCAGGTGGCGGTGCCATATTATTTCGTGGATGCAACCGTTTTGAAAACCATTATCCGATCGAATCCCGGAATTACCCTTTGGGTGGATGGCACGGTGAAAGGAATGTGGCACCACAATGATACTCCTGAAGCAGAGGAGGTCCTGGAGCTGATCAGGTGAGTGGTGAGTTGCTTCGCCCGCCGGTGGATGTGGGTTGGTAGCGAAGGTGGGTCAGTTGTGAGTGCGTGCCTGCCATTCCAGTATTTTGTTCATTGCTATTGAATTATGCCGCGTTTCATAAGCGCCTACAAAGATGAAAATATTCCTTATCGGTATGCCTGGTTCTGGAAAGACGACTTTTGGCAGAGAACTGGCTTCCCGGTTGATGGTGGAGTTTGTAGACCTCGATGCGGAGATTGAAAAGGCAGAGCAGAAATCCATTTCAGAGATTTTCAGGGAGAACGGAGAAGAGTATTTCCGCCTTCTCGAGGCCAGGCTTTTGCGCGAATGGGCAGCCCGGGCATTGCCTTTTGTCATGGCCACTGGAGGCGGAGCCCCATGCTTTCACAGGGGAATGGAAACGATCAACGAGTATGGTATCAGTATTTTCCTGGATTTCGCTGTGCCGGTGTTGATGGAGCGTGTGAGAAGAAATCAGGAAAGGCCGTTGCTGCTTACTTCCGATGAAAAAGAATTGGCGGAAAAACTGGAACGCATGCGCACACAAAGACTCGATTGTTACCGGAAAGCTAAAATTGTACTGGAAAATCCTACACTCGAGAGCCTGTTGAAGAACATTCACGCTAAAAAGTGAAGCCCACCGTGATCACCCCATTCAAGGTTTTGTTTTTCAGATCAACGACAGGACCGGATCCGTCAGGGAACGTGTAAGGTTGATATTGATAGCGTTTGCTTGCGCTGTGAATAATGGCCAGGTCGACATAAAAACTTCGCGTGCGCACACCGACACCTCCGCTGATGGAAGTAATAGTGTTATCGGCTTCGATATTTTTGTTGAAGGTATTGGCTTGAACACCATATCCTGCGCGCAATCTGAAAAGGTCTTTTCTGAATTCTGCCCCGATGCGGTAATTGATCACCGGTTCGTAAACCGCCTTAATATTTTCGTTTTCGCTGGTAAAAGAGATTCTTGAATCCTTCGAACCATATCTAGCTTTTGCAGGATTCACCATTTCCACGTCTGCGGTTAAAAATCCGTACTCGGTGATGAACGCGACACCACCACTTAACTTCATGGGGGCAGTCAGGTTATATTCGGAAGTAACAATTTCCGTCTCTTCAGGATCGTCACTGTTATCCCTCAGAATAACCTCGCCATCGCCGTAATAGTCAAAATTACTCCAGCGGCTACTCATGGTCGCATTATATGTTTCAGTTAAGCCGTAAAATGTTGGTGTAGTATAAGATAAACCGACTTGCAGGAATTTCACTGGCCTGACAATGACACCTAAAGTTCCGTTAATCCCGGTTCCGCGGATACTCAGGTCTTCGATCAGCTGGAGATTTTCGAGCGTATCGGAGTCAAAGTTTTCAGTGAAGATCTTCTGGGATTCATAGCGAAGGGAAGTGACACCGATGCCGCCACCGAAGAAAAATTTATCCTGGAGATTTCCTCCATAAGAGATGCTCCACTGGTTCGTAGCTCCTTTTACAATAATCTCTTCCTGCTGGAAGGGATAAGTAGCATCTGTAAAATACTGGTCTGCGGGACCGGGCGGCTGCAAAATAGATGTCGGGCCGATCAAATAATTCTTGTAGCCCAGCGCAGTGGGTGTGTTATAGTTGGGGTATTGGGATTCGAAAAACTGGTCGGAGGTTTCTCCGTTTGCCTGCGCAATAAAATAATCGATAATGGAATTTTTGGTATTATCTCCCTGATAAAGTGTCGAATTATTGAAGTCGTTGACCCGCGACATGCTAATGCCCAGCGAGCCGCCGTAAAATGATTCGTGATCCCGTTTTGGAATATTCCAAACATAGCTGATGCCCGGAATATTAAAGACCGAACGGTTATCATCCGTATGCGTGCCGAGATAGTTGGCAGATGTCTGGTGATCGGTTAAGCCTAGACTGAATGTAAACTCTGAGCGGTTGAACATTCCCAATCCTGCGGGGTTGGACAGTGCTGAACTGTAATCGCCGCCGAGGGCCGTTTGACTGCCGCCCAGTCCAAGGATCCGTGCGCTGCCAGAGGGTTTAGTGCGGCTGAACAGCAGCGCAGTCTCAGTATAATCCTGCGCTGTTGCGGCTGAAAAAATAAGTAAAGCAATAGCCGTCAGGTATAACCTGAAATGTTGAGTCCTCATTCAAAGCGATTTTAGATGTTAGTCTCTGCCTCTTCCACCACTGGTTGAGCCGCCCGTGTTCGTTCTGGTGCCTCCTCCGGAACTGGACGGGGAGTAGGATGGAGAAGACGTTGGACTTGAGCTCCTTTCGTAAGACCGGTTATTGTTGGAGTTATTCATCGACGAATTATCCCATGACCGTGACCGGTTATTCTGTGTGTTCGACCTGCTATCGTAAGTTGAAGAAGGGTAACCTGCGCTTCTCTGACGACTGTTGTAGCGGTTATAATATTCGTCCTGTTTCCTGTTCTGAGTGGATATCCGTCCGCCACTGTTGGCATCATTCCTCACAGCATTGGTAACGCTCGTGCGCGACCTGACATTGCTGCGGTCTGATACGATGGAAGTTCCGCGCGTGGGCCGCTTGCCATAGAATGCGTCACCGCGATCGCCAGGGTTCACCACCACGATGGTTGAAGGATAGCGATAGTTGTTCCAGTAACTGCCGCCATACATGCCCATGTAGGGATCCCAGCCATAATAAGGATTGTTCCATCCGTAGTAGGGACGATTCCAATAGTTGTAAGAACCACCCCATCCATAGTTCCAGGAATTTCCATAATGATAGCTGAAGGAACTGGACCACCCGGTGTGCGACCAGTAAGGATCATACCAGGGACTGTTGCATCGGTTGTAACCGTAATAAGGACTGTTCCAGGTGTTGATGCCGGTGCCGTAGTAATTTGACCTGTACCACGAGCTATTATACCAGTTATTATAGTTGTTGTTCCAGTCGTTTAACTGAATCCGGTTGTACTGATAGTTATCGACGAAATAATTCTCCTCATCAGCCTGGGCAGTTTCCGACTGCTGTCTGGCCGTGTACTCAGGACTGACGTTCCGGGCGGAATAGCTGTCGGTTGGGTTGGCACTTTCCTCCTCTATCCTGATCTGCTTCGATTTCGTGGGCGTATTATAAGCCAGTTCAGTCGTCCCTTGTGCTTTCAGTTTTGCGCGGTCCTCAGAATTGAAGTACATATCATCGTACTCAACCTGTGCAAATGCGCCACAGATTCCCAATAACGAAAAGGTGGCTAATAATATTCCTTTTATTTTCATAACCGTGTTGGTTTTCGTCTCTAGTTAGTAACGCAAATCACCCAAAAAGTATTCTATAAATCTACAAAAATTAACCTGGATAACCCGCGTGAACTTATATTTGTCGTTCGATTTTCTGATTTAAATGCAAAAATTATACCATTTATGGGAAAAGAAATTCCGACCAGGCAGGAGGATTACTCACTGTGGTACAACGAGTTAGTTAAGAAAGCGGACCTGGCAGAGCATTCGGATGTGAGGGGCTGCATGGTGATCAAACCATACGGTTACAGTATATGGGAGAACATGCAGCAGGCACTCGACAGGATGTTTAAGGACACCGGGCACACAAATGCCTATTTTCCACTCTTTGTCCCTAAAAGTCTTTTTGAAGCGGAAGAGCAAAACGCCGAAGGTTTCGCGAAAGAATGCGCCATTGTCACCCATTATCGTCTGAAGAGCGATCCGCAAAGACCGGGTAAACTGATCGTGGATCCGGAAGCAAAGCTGGAAGAGGAGCTGGTCGTACGTCCGACGAGTGAGGCCATTATCTGGAGCACCTACAAAAAGTGGATCCAATCATGGCGCGATCTGCCGCTGCTGATCAACCAGTGGGCCAATGTGGTCCGTTGGGAGATGCGCACACGACTGTTCCTGAGGACGACGGAATTTCTTTGGCAGGAAGGCCACACGGCGCATGCCACATCTGAGGAAGCTGTTCGGGAGGCTGTCCAGATGCTTGATGTGTATACGGATTTTGCTGAAAACTTTATGGCCATGCCGGTGATCAAGGGAAAGAAATCGGAAGGCGAAAAATTTCCCGGTGCCATCGATACTTATTGCATCGAGGCCATGATGCAGGATGGTAAGGCGTTGCAGGCAGGAACGTCGCATTTTCTGGGACAAAATTTCGCTGAGGCATTCAATGTTCAGTTCACCTC
>JBBEBN010000295.1:0-15824 GCA_040882305.1 Cyclobacteriaceae bacterium | reverse complement strand
GGTACATTTTCGATGGTGCATGGAAAATCCACTGTCGTGGGATTGGCGATCGTCAGGCACCCACTCATAAAAGCCATCGGCTTTACCGGATCGTATCGGGGAGGAAAAGCGCTTTTTGATGTAGCCAATAGCCGCCCCGTGCCCATTCCCGTATACGCGGAGATGGGAAGCACCAACCCTGTGTTCATTCTGCCGGAGGCCATGCGACAAAGAAAACAAAACATCGCCAAAGATCTTGCAGCTTCGGTAACACTGGGCGTGGGCCAATTTTGTACCAACCCGGGTTTGGTCTTCTACCAGTCGGACGAGGAAAAGCACTTTGAAGTGGCTTTTTCAAAAAGCCTCGAAGAGACCTCACCTGGCGTGATGCTCACCCCCTATATACAGGAAGCCTATCATGCCGGCGTACAAAGGCTCGCGAAAACGAAAGGGGTCAATACCATTTTTAAAGGGAAAGCCCCTGACGGGGGCTGTTATGCTCCGGCCTATTTGTTTCAATCTACGGCGGAAACATTCCTCAATGACCATTCTCTTGAAGAAGAAGTCTTTGGACCATCCACACTTGCCGTTACTGTGGATCAAAAAGATCAGCTTTTGCGCATTGCCACACAATTAGGCGGTCATTTGACAGCCACCATTCACGCGACAGAACACGACCTTCACGAATATGAGGACCTCATCGCCGTCCTGGAACAAAAAGTCGGACGGCTGATCATCAACGGATACCCTACCGGAGTTGAAGTCACCCATGCCATGGTTCACGGCGGACCCTATCCGGCCACCACCGACAGCCGGACCACTTCCGTGGGCACGGACGCCATTAAAAGATTTTCCCGCCCGGTCTGTTACCAGAATTTCCCTCAATTCCTTGTACCCGACGAACTGAAAGATCACAACCCTCTGAAGATCTGGCGGATGGTGAATGGAACGTGGGAAAAATAATTCTGCGCAATACAAAACATACATCAAACAGGTAATGATACGCCATCGTAACGGCCGCATTTATCAGGTTTCAATTGTCAACTGCCAGCTGCTTACTGGTTCCCCTAGGGGCAACGTCAAACGTTATTAATTAACCGACCGGTGGCGGTTAAAGGAGGTTGACCGCAGGTTACAAAAAGGTCAATTTCCGGTTTAATAGCGATGACTTTGTTGCGTGCGGGAGCTTGACTGATTTTTACCCTACTTAACTATTGTATGATGCGAATCGTTGTGGCGATAAGCCTGATTGCGCTCGCCTTTTCGTGCGCCCAAAAAGATGCCGGAAAAGGTCTGGTCAAATTATCCGGAAGAAATAACGCCCCGGAGAACGAAGTGTCTCCTGAGGAAAAGTCTCTGTTTGATTCAACCTTTTACATCGGTTACGTCGACTATTTTTCCGAAACCGGTGAATTCTATACCTCTCTTTTTTACCAGGAGGGGCATGAATACCCCGACGAGGACCTTCTTGAGTCAAAACTGGACTCGGTCATTCTGCTTGACGATGACTGGGGACGCGAACGATTGCCTATGGAAGAAGCCAGAAAGATACTGGTGCTGACAGGGATGGATACGCTTTCCGTTTTTAACCGGAAACATGAACTCATCTGCAACTCGCCGCTGACCCGCATAGAATATTTGTGGAATGGGCTCGAAAGTTATTTCATAGCCGTGTATAAGGCAGACGAAACATTTACGGAACAAACGGAAGAGCTCTACGGCATCACTTCAGATTTTTCTGCCCTTGTCGGTCCCTCTTTCAAGGCTGAGGAATTTAAAGACCGTCACCTCAACGAATACATTGAAAAGAAACTAAATGTGAATCGCAGCCTGGATTGGGATATGCGTCACTACCGGATCGCCCCGCAGGAACAAACATATTCCGTTATATCTGGTTATTCGATTCAATCCAACGAGGCGTTTTCATACCTCACTTCGCTCGAAAAAAACACTTTACAAATACTGAACGAAGAAGTGAACAACTATCATTTCCTGAATATTTTACCTTTGCCCATAAAATCGAACGGCAAACCGTTACTGCTCATCTCCGCGGGCTATCCCTCCAGTGATGTGCTGTGGGATTATCTCGCCGGGTTTGACGGTACCCGGTATGAAGCCATTGATTACAATAGGGTACACGTTAGGCGTGTAAAGTAGCTTTACGCACCCCGGGAATTTTTCTTTGCCGGATCGTCCGTGCCGCTGTCGGATCCCCGAGGCACGTACAATGCCTTTCTAGAATGCCGCGTTAATATCCCCGACAGATACTCCAAGTATTTGCGTTGTCAGACGGTTGAGCTTTTCTTCATCGCCCTGGAAGTGAAAAGTGGTTTGGGAGTGCAGAATATTTTCACCGGGTTTTAACTCTTTGGCAGGAGAAGAACTTTCCAGCTCGTAGAAGGGCCCCATCGCTTTTGCGCCCGGCGAGGGAGGACCGTCGTTGTAAGCATTCACCACATCGCCATTGTAGGGGAATTGCTGAATTTCCCATTTTGAATTGACGTAATCATCAGCGGGTTCACCCTTGCTGTATCGAACAATGGTGAGTGTTTTGCTCGCCGGATCGTAACTTCCCATGACTTCCTTCGCGCGCTCAGGCGTTAGCCCGATCTTGCTGCGGTACTGGCCATCGCCTTTGAAGTATATTATTCCATTGCTAACCTTTAACCTGTCGGGGGGCACTTTTCCGAAATAATCGTCATTGACAATGGGACCAGCGGATGCAGCAGGACCTTCATTGAGGGGAAGGATCATGGTAACATCGGGTGACGGGTTAAACATCCCCAGTAGCCATATGGATAACAATCCGGATTTTTTGTCCCATGGGATCTCCGCAGTATTTGTCAATGTGTTAAGCGTCTGGTAGGCGACCGAGATCACAGAGGTGTCAGCTGTTATACCGAGGAGTTGGAAAGCTTCCACGGGGTCGAGTACTTTTATTTCGCGTTTGATCCGGATACTAAAAGTGGTGCCGGAATAATTGGTCAGTTCGGCAGATTTCGAAAACGTGGCCACCTGACTTGTTTTTGAAACAAGATCGTAGGCATCCAGGTCGATCAGCCGCGGGGTGCGCCAGTTTCCAAAAGTAAATGCACTGTCTTTTTCAAAGAAGATGGAAAACTGTCCGCCTTCCGGCCCAAGCCACAGCCGTTCTTCCCCCCCGAATGCGTTCATGTGGATGGAAGTATCTCCAGATTGGAACAAAGCTCTGTTGATCCATCCATAGCTGAGGTTTTCCGGCGGCCCTGCGGTACTCGTCATCACCCTGGCCTGAAGTCCCGGCATGACAGCGATCCTGGATTTCCCTCTTCCGTCCGTTAGCTCAATGACGTCGCCATATTTTTTCAGAAAAGTGACATCGTCATCAAAAGGCGAGTACGGAGGAATCCGCTCGTTCTTTCCTCCTGCGCCACAGGAAGCCATCGCCAGCATCAACATGATACAGATTGTCAGATGTACAAATTTTTCCATTAGAAGTTCAGGAGAATTTCATTTTTAAGACTAGTGAGTCCCCAATGCCCTACCATCCCGCGTGCCTGCGCTCAATTCTGCAATTCTGCAATAGGGAAGTGTCTCATTTGAGTACAATCTCCCGATGCCCAATGCCTAATGCCCAACCTCAATCGAAGACCAACGTCCCGTACTTCCGGAATTCATGAAAATTATTATTCACCGGTTGCCACGACCAGTACGATGATTCGGCCTCGTCATAGTCGATGCGATAAACGTTTGCCCGCCACTGGGTTCCCTTTTTTGGAGGAACATTCTGCAGTGGGCGGAGCAGGGCATAGGGAATAAAAAATTCCCCTATCCATCCCGTTGTATTGCCATCGGCGTCGCGGAGGACCTTTGTCGCCTTCCTCGTTTTCTTTTGTCCTTTGTAATTCCAGGGCATCCATCCGGCGCTCTGGCCGTTCAGGTTCGGCACGAGGATAGCCAGCTCATAGTTCAGTGGTGAAAGCTCATATTCCAGGTAGATGGGAAAGGATTCGTCGGGCCAGAAAAAGATTTCAATAACATCTTCCCTCCAGAGGCTTGTGAAATCTTCCTGGAGGGTCGCATTGATCTTCTTGTCCTCACAATGATACAGCGCATAGATCCCTTTCTCGGAATACAGCAATTTTGCGCGGGTAATGTAAGGCGAGGATCCTTTGATCCTGGAAAGGGTGATCCAGTCAGCGGTATTCCACGCGGGATCAGTGCCTTCGCCAGTGATTTCGAAATCGGAAGTTTGTCTTAAGTGGAGTCTTGCATCTTTTCCCGTGACATCCTGTGCGAAGGCTGTCGCAATCGAGAGATGTGAGATCAACAGAAACACAATTGCTCGTAACATAATATTGATTAAAGGTAAAGATACTTTTCGCCCGGCACTTAAACCACAAAACTTTTTTAGTTTTATGCCTGCCAGCGCGCAGGCCACGTACCGGCCGGCAGCGCCGTATGGATCAATGACTTAACGCGGCATATTGTCGCGTAATCTATGCCTGCCAGGGTAATTACAATTTCGTATCGCCCCGGCGGATTTCGCAGTTCTTTCTTCCTCTGCAGCCCTTGTGACGGGCGGTGGGAACCGCAAAAAAGTATTATATTGGCCCGTTAATTCTGGCCTCGCTGAACGAATTACAGCCAGATCAAGTTAAATAATGAATAACCCTTTTATAAATGTTAAAATTCAATTTCCAGCGCAATCAAACCACCTTTTTTAAAGAGCTAAAAGAGAAGATCGACCATTACTTTGCAGAGCGAAATCTGGACCCTGCCGGGAATGGAAGGCTCTATTTGAAGGGTGCCATTCAGCTAGTCACTGCTGCTTTGTTGTACATCGTGCTCGTTTTCTTTACGCCGGTGTTCTGGATCGCCATACCCCTCAGTATCCTTTTCGGGTTGAGCCTTGGGATGATCGGTTTTAACGTGATGCACGAAGGGGGTCATCAGAGTTTCTCCAAACACCCGTGGATGAATAAAGCGTCCGCCTATTCCCTGAATATGTTGGGGGGTATTACTTATTTCTGGAAGATCAAACATAATGTGAACCACCACACGTTTACGAATATTGACGGCATGGACTCCGATATTGATGCGAAACCATTTATGCGCATGCATGCAGAACAACCGCGCTTCTGGTTCCATCGTTTCCAGCATATCTATTGGGTAGCGCTTTACGGTATTTCGTATATCGCGTGGGTGTTTTACGAAGATTTTCAAAAATATTTTACAGGAAGGCACTCCGCTAACTCCGCACCGAAAAAGCTGGCCTTAAAAGAACATTTTATTTTTTGGCTTACAAAGCTCATGTATGTGGTAGTCTATCTTGTTGTTCCCATCGTCATGGTCGGATGGCTGCCTGCGCTGATTGGTTTCTTCATAGTTACTTTTGTCACGGGGCTTTCCATCAGTGTCGTGTTCCAGTTAGCGCACGTTGTGGAGGATACGCAATTTCATTCCTCGCACGATCAAGGCGATGCCGCCAAACAGGAATGGGCTATTCATCAAATTCAGTCAACGGCTAATTTTGCTACGCGCAGCAGTGTCCTTCACTGGTTACTGGGTGGCTTGAACTTCCAGATCGAGCACCATCTTTTTCCGCGCATCAGTCACGTGCATTATCCGCAGGTCAGTCATCTTGTGAAAGAAGCCTGCAAGCAGTACAATGTAACCTACATTGAATACAAAAGCATGTTTCAGGCGCTTGCATCACATCTTATTCACCTGAAGAGACTGGGGAGGGCGGATTGAGAAACAGTTCACCCCGCACGGGCATGATCTGGCCCGTTGAGCTTAAAAGCCTCCAGGTTCCGGCTGAGGTCGCCGACCCGGCCGTGTAACCATTACCTTTATTTAAAGTAATCACTGGAGGCAACTATTTGCCTTTTTCCTTCATCCTTGGATAGACATAACCTCAAGCCTGTGTTAAAAAGCCACCTCACCCTTGCCATCCGCAACCTGCTGAAAAGAAAGTTGTATTCTTTTATCAATATTTTTGGCCTGGCCGTTGGCGTTGCGGTCTGCCTCGTCATATTAAGGTATGTTGACTTTGAGCTGAGTTACGATACTTTTCATAAGAACGCTGCGAATATCTACCGCACTACCAACACTTATTATCAGAATGGCGACCTGCGAGGAACAGGCGTGATTTCCAGTTATGCGCTTGGTCCGTCTCTGCTCGCCGATATACCCGAAGTCAGCCGATATACGCGTACGCATCCGATGTATGGTGGTGCGGTGGTTTCTTATAACCGGTCGTCCGGCGATCCGTCTACCTTCCTTGAAGAGAACATCCAGTTTGCAGATTCAACCTTCCTCGATGTGTTTACCTACCAGGCCATACAGGGCGATCTGAACACGGGCATGGACCGACCGAATTCAGTGGTGATTACGCGGAAAACTGCTACGAAATATTTCGGCCGGGAAGAAGACCCCCTTGGCAAGATTCTGAAAGTGTCGGGAGGATGGGCCGATGGAGATTATGAAGTGACTGCCGTCATGGAAGATGTTCCTCAGAATTCCCATTTCAATTTTGATTTTTTGTTTCCGATCCATAACCTCCTTCAGGGAGAACAATATCAGCGGGATGACGGATGGGGATGGAATAATTTTGTCACTTATATTGAACTGAATCCTCATGCGGACCTGAAAGGGGTTGAAGCAAAACTCCCCGCGTTCATAGAAAAATACCGGGGAAAAGATCTTGCAGAATCCAACGGAAAAGTGGTGTTGAATTTCCAGCCTATCCTCGACATTCACATGAATCCAGGGCTGGACTATGAAACAAGTGCCACCGTTAGCATCAACACGATTTATTTCTTCATCATCATTTCAATTTTTATCCTGGCCATTGCCTGGGTGAACTACATTAACCTCTCTACGGCACGTGCAACGGAAAGAGCCCGTGAGGTTGGCATTAAAAAATCGATTGGCGCTTTAAAGACACAGCTTATCGGGCAGTTTATTTTTGAATCGGTGCTGGTCAATTTTATTGGGGTCGTCTTCGCGGCCGTGATGGCCGTTGCCCTGCTTCCGGTGCTTGGGGAAATTGTAAATAAGAATCTTTCCTTTGATTTCAACGACCTCCGATTCTGGTTGATACTGTCTGGTTTGTTTGTGACGGGATCGTTTATTTCCGGCCTGTATCCGGCTTTTGTCTTGTCGTCCTTTGAAATCACCACCGTGTTAAAGGGGAGTGCGGAAAAAACAGGCGGGGGATTTTCGCTCCGCAAAGCCCTGGTGGTATTTCAGTTCGCCTCTTCCCTGATACTCATAGCGGGAACTTTCGCCATCTACCGCCAGGTCATGTTTATGCGCGATCAGGATAAAGGATTAAGGATGGAACAGATGCTTATTGTCAATGGCCCCAGTGTATTTGAAGGAAGACATCCGAAGGAACGGCTCGTCAGCCTGAAAAATGAGCTGAAACAAATTCCCGGTGTCATAAATGTGGCTACTTCTGCAAGCATTCCCGGTGCTGGCCATAACTGGGGAACAGGAATGCGAAGGGATGGCACATCCGTGGAAAACAACAAGGACGGACGGGTTGTTTGGGTCGATCCCGATTTTATTGAAACTTATAGCGTCACTGTTATCGCTGGGAGGACGTTCAATCCGGAAATTGCTTCCGATATGGAATCCGTTCTTGTGAACGAAGCTGCGTTGAAAACATTTGGTTTAGGAGATCCTGAGAATGCCCTGAAGGAGCGGATCATTCTGGGTGGCGATACGACGGCTATCCTGGGCGTATTGAAGAATTATCACTGGAACTCACTGAAAACGGAACATGAACCCTGGCTGTTTAAAGCCGATAGTATTTCACGAAGATATTTTTCGCTGCACGTAAGCACCGGTAACATGAATGAAACCATCAAGAAAGTTGAGGCAAAATACAATGAGACTTTTCCCGGAAATCCCTTTGACTATTATTTTCTGGATGATTTTTTCAACAGCCAGTATAAAGCGGAACAGCAATTTGCCAGCATCTTTAGTCTGTTTGCGATTTTGGCGATCTTAATTGCATGCCTGGGATTATTCGGACTCGCATCATTTACAACAACGCTGAAATTAAAGGAGATCGGAATACGGAAAGTGTTGGGAGCATCCGTTTACAGCATTATGTCACTGTTGTCCTGGCAATTCTTCAAACTTGTTTTCGTGGCCACGCTGCTGGCAATACCGGTAACCTGGTACGGCATTGATACATGGCTCAGCAACTTTGCCTTCAGGATAGGACTTGAATGGGACCTTTTTGTCGTGCCCATGCTGATCCTTGCCATGCTTGCGCTCGGCGCTGTCAGCACTCAGATCTTTCGCGGCGCCAGTATCAATCCCGCAAAGATCCTGAGGACGGAGTAGCTGCGCGCAATTTTTGCCTCATAGAAGTATTCTTCGCAGAACGTAGTATATTTCGGCGGGAGGAAACAATAAGTTTCAAAGCCGAAATGGATAGGTCTGCAAGCGCCATAAAAGTACTGATCGCTGTCTGCATCGTTTTATTTGCCATCACTTTTATGGTGCCTGGCATGAAGGAAAGCATGTTTGAGACGCTGGCGTTGTATTTTCCAAAACACGAACATTTCAGGGCCTGGCAGTTTATCACAAACATATTCATGCATGGCGGTTTTGTACATATACTTTTTAATATGTATGCCCTGTGGGCTTTCGGGTCTCCGCTCGAGCAGATGTGGGGTAGGAACAAATTTTTGGTATTTTTCTTTCTGTCGGGGATTGGGGCAGGCATCATTTATACGCTTGTCAATTATTACAAGTTCAACCACCTCTACAATGAATTCATCAGCGCAGGCGTCTCCCCCGCAGAGATCAATACTTTGCTCGAGGCCGGAAAGTATGACCTGACCACCATGACTTCCTTTTCAGAGGAAAGGCTCGGCGAATTTTGGGCTCTATTCAATACCCCTGTTGTCGGAGCATCAGGGGCTATATACGGTGTACTCGTTGCTTTCGGTATCCTGTTCCCAAATGCGAAACTCTTCCTCATATTCCTGCCCATCCCCATTGCGGCAAAGTATTTTATTCCCGTCCTGATCGCCCTGGATCTTTTTTCCGGCGTAACGGGTTTTTCTATTTTTGGGGGAGGCATCGCGCATTTTGGCCATGTCGGGGGAGCGATCATCGGCTTTTTACTCATGTGGTACTGGAGGACCCGAACTCCAAAACAGGGGCATTAAATTTGTCTTAATCGGCGAACTTGCAGTAACTTGCAGGTTGAAACAGTGTAAAATGGGGCCCATTTTCAGGTTTTGCCGGATTCGGGCCCAAAAAGTCGTATGTATATAGAGATCATGGATACCACCCTGCGCGACGGGGAACAGACTTCAGGGGTGTCATACACCGCCACTGAGAAGCTGAATATTGTCAAAATGCTGCTTGAGGAGGTTAGAGTGGACCGGGTGGAGATCGCCTCTGCGCGCATTTCCGAGGGCGAATTCGAAGGAGCAGGCAAGATCATCAAATGGGCAAGGGAAAACGGTTTCCTCGACAGGATCGAGATCCTTGGCTTCGTGGATGAAAACCGTTCGCTGGACTGGATTGAGAAGGCAGGTGGCAAAGTGATCAACCTTCTCTGCAAAGGATCCTTAAAACATGTCGAGGGCCAGCTGAAAAAAAGACCGGAACAACATGTCAGCGATATCAGGAAAACGCTGGCTTATGCTAAAAAGTTGGGTATCAAGGTGAATGTGTATTTCGAAGACTGGTCTAACGGAATGCGGAATTCTCCTGACTATGTTTATTTTCTGACCGAATCCCTGAGGGATGAAGCGATAGAAAGGTTTATGCTTCCCGATACGCTGGGGATCCTCAATCCTGATGAAACCTACAGGTTTGTTAAAGACATGGTGGATCGGTTTCCGGAAAAAAAATTCGACTTCCATGCACACAATGATTACGACCTTTCTGTAGCCAACTGTTTTGCCGCTGTGAAGGCAGGCGCTTCTGCATTGCATGTGACGGTGAATGGCCTCGGTGAAAGGGCGGGGAATACTCCGCTGTCAAGCGTTGTGGCGTTGTTAAAGGATCATCTTCATGTGGAGTTCTCGGTGGACGAAACCATGTTGTACAACGTCAGCAAGCTGGTGGAAGTGTTTTCAGGAATTGGCGTGCCGAACAATAAGCCGGTGATCGGTGAGCACGTTTTTACTCAAACTTGCGGGGTGCACGCAGACGGCGACAACAAGGGCAACCTTTATCATAACGAACTCATGCCAGAGCGTTTTGGCCGCACGAGAAAATATGCGCTGGGCAAAACGTCGGGAAATGCCAGCATCAAAAAGAATCTGGAAGCGCTTGGCATTGAACTCGATCCGGAAGCGCTCCACAAGGTCACTCAACGCGTTGTGGAACTCGGAGACAAAAAAGAAAATATTTCTCCGGAAGATCTTCCCTACATTATTTCCGATGTGCTGGGAAGGGAACTTATCCCCGAAAAGATAAAGATCAGGAACTACTATTCAAGTCACGTCTATAACCTGAAACCAATTTCAACGCTGAGCATTGAAATAGACGGGCGCGTATATGAGGCAACGTCTACCGGCGACGGTCAGTATGATGCTTTTATGAAGGCCGTAAAATCCATTTACGATCAGCTCGGCAAAAAACTTCCACAGCTAACCGATTATAAGATATCCATTCCTCCTGGTGGCCGAACCGATGCTTTTGTCGAAACGATCATCACCTGGGATATGGATGGCCGCATTTTCAAAACGCGCGGCTTCGAATTCGATCAACAGGAAGCTGCGATCACCGCTACGCTCAAAATGCTCAACATTATCGAAATGCAACCGCCCGGTGCCAACACCTCGTCAGCCAGCGCCAACGGCGCCCCTGCTGCAAACGCTGTCGGCGCCAATATAAACACAATCGTGTAGAGCTGGGCAGGTCACCTGTTTTTTTTCCAAACCGAATATTCCTTTTATCTTGAATTCATAAATTCAAGCGATCGAGCTATGCCGACCGACCTAACCGCCATTCAACAACCGGTAAAATCTGCCCATAACTACAATCAAAAGATTCTGTGGCTCATTTGCCTCGTCGCCGCCATGGGCGGATTTCTTTTCGGTTACGACTGGGTTGTTGTGGGAGGCGCAAAGCCTTTTTACGAACCGTATTTTAACCTGACCACACCAAACGAGAAGGGCTGGGGTACCAGTTCCGCTCTTATAGGTTGTATGGCAGGTGCGCTTTTGTGTTATGCCTACAGCGACAAATACGGTAGAAAACGGCTTCTGATCCTGGCTGGGTTTTTATTTACGATCTCTGCCATCGGTACGGCATTGGCAAACACCTTTGACTGGTACAACCTCTACCGCATTATCGGGGGATTTGGTATAGGCATCGCATTAAATCTCTCACCGATGTACATCGCGGAGATGTCGCCACCGGAAATACGGGGGAAATTTGTTTCAGTGAACCAGTTGATGATCATGATCGGGATCCTTGCAGCACAGGTGGCCAACTGGCAAATATCCCTGTTGGATACGCAAATGCCTGCCGATGCCACAGAAGAGATCATCCGCCAAAGCTGGAACGGACAAACAGGGTGGCGCTGGATGTTTGGTCTGGAGGCATTTCCTGCTTTTCTATTTTTTATCCTCATGTTGCTCATGCCTGAAAGTGTCCGGTGGCTTGTGAAGAATGGACAGGACGCGAAAGCGGAAAAGGTGCTTAAAAGAATCGGAGGAGAAGACTACGCCGCGGCCGAAATAGCATCCATTAAAAGTACGCTTAGCGAGGAGGAAGTTGCCCGCGTAAACTTCCGGTCATTGCTCGAACCCGGATTGTTCAAAATTCTCATGCTCGGTTTTTTCCTTGCCATCCTCCAGCAATGGTGCGGCATGAATGTTGTTTTTTATTACGCCGCGGATATTTTCCTTGCCGCTGGCTATGACATGAAACAGATGATGCTGCAAATCGTGGTCATCGGCTCGGTGATGGTCATCTCTGTGATCTTTACCGTCTTTCTCGTCGACAAATCGGGCCGCAAGACCCTTATGTTGCTGGGAACAGGGGCGTTGGCCATCATCTACATTATCGAGGGATACCTTTTCAAAATCGGCGTGCAGGGAATACCTGTCGTCGTCCTTACCTTGTGCAGTGTAGCCATCTATTCTTTTACGCTCGCACCGGTTGTGTGGGTGATCCTGTCAGAGATCTTTCCGAACCGGATACGCGGCGCTGCCATGTCTTTGTCGGCAGTGGCATTATGGATTGGAAATTTCTCGCTCACCTTCACTTTTCCGTCCATAAAGGAAAACCTCGGATGGTCACTCAATTTCTGGTTGTATGCAGCGATCTGTGTTGCCGGTTTGATTATCGTCTATTTCAAACTTCCTGAGACAAAGGGAAAATCACTTGAGCAAATTGAAAAGGAGCTCGGTGTCTGACATCTCTGGCACGAACCACCTATCTGGGCATCAGGGTAGGAGCGTCTATTGGCCGCGGAAGGAAGTAAACGATCAATGGACACACCGGCCCTTGCCAAATGCCGTCAAAAAAAAAATCATAACCCGTGAAAGTTATGATTTTCTTGTCGTTGATCGTGTTAAATTATTTCTGATCCTGGGTGCCTGGTGCATCGTTCTGATCCTCCGCGCTTGACGCATCAGCGTTATTCTCATCGGTAGCACCATCACTATCTTCGCGGTTGCCGGACGACGTGTTGTCATCAGAAGATTTTTTTCCTTCCTTAACGACCACTTTATGGCCGGCATCCTCTAATTCAGATTCCTTCGCCTTAACGACTGTTTTTTTGTCGCGGTCAATGTAGAAATATTCGTCCTGATACTTGTAAACAACTTCGTTGTTTGGCCCTTCCTTATTCTCAACCACCTCAAGTTCGGAGGCAGTTTTATGGTCGGCTGATCCTTGCTGGTTCTTACCCTCTACGGATGATTCAAGGTCCTTGTTCATTTCATTCAAAGTACCGTCAGCAGCCTGCTCCGTTTTATCAACTGCCTGGTCAGTGCTTTGTTCTATTTCATCTCCCGTACGTTCCGCTCCCTGCTCAATATCTTCACCGGTTTCCTCCGCAGCCTGATCGATATCCTCACCGGCCCTTTCTGCTCCTTCTTCAATGTCCTCACCGGTTTCTTCGGCATCCTGTCTTAACTCATTGCTTTCCTGTTGCAGATTGTCTTCTGCCTGATCAATTTCCTGTTCGGTTTCATTTACACCTTCCTGGAAATCCGTTGACACGCTGTCGGCAGCCCGTTCGGCAGGATCCTGTTGCATTTCTTCAGACTGCCGGTACTGGCTGCTCTCATTTTGAGTCGTGTCCTTTTCCTGAGCGATCGCTGCGATGCTAAACAAGGCAGTTGTTATTCCTGTTAACAATAGTTTTTTCATATCGGCAAATTTTAAAATTAAACATAGTTACGCGCCGTATACTGAAACTATCGTACCATGTTTTCCGGGATCACAACGGTACAGCTGTATGGAAAGAGAAAATCGCCCTGAAAGACCCATATAGGGTGTTCAGAGGCCAGCGCTGCTTGAGCACAGCCGTAACGACTTTATAAGACTGATGAAAAATTCAACATCATTGTGAGGATTCTACCCAACAAACAATGAAGTTCACGATTGAACAGGAGCGGCGGTTTAGTGAGGCTTTGGCGTTTCGCTTGATCGGAAAATGGATCAACGTCAGCAGCCGACAGGAATTATTCGAATTGGAATGCAAAGTAGGAACAGGGGCCTTCGCCCGTGTTCCTAATACCGTGTAAAAGATTTGAACCGACATAATACAAATCGCCCGCTTCACCTTTAAAAGAACTGTCACCAATCAGCATTTCCGTTTTTGCCTTTGGCCCCCCTGTATCCTCCAACATTAAAATTATTTCCTCGGCCCGGTGAGTATGGGGGTCATGGCTTTTTAAGCCTGCATTTAAAGTGGTCACATGCATTTCAAATCTTTTGCTCATCGGGGTGCCTATCTCAAAGTAAGAGCGCACCCCTCCGCGATCATGTTTTCTGAACGTAAGCCTGTTCCATTCTCTTACAAAAGATCCGCCCGATGCCTTCCCCCGCTCCGGGCTGTGTGCAGATTTTGATCGGTATTTCATGAGGTAATACCGCCCAGGATCCTTCGCAGGGTTCTGAATGGTGAATTTTTCGTCAGGCATCAGCAGTGCAATACTCCCGGGCGTCAAAGACCAGGTGGAGTCCCCGAAGGAAATATTCAGGTGACCCGATTTTATGATGATCAGATGTTCTTCGTCCGAGGGAATCTGCAGCTCAGTTTTCTTTTTCGAGGAACGGACCTCACAGGCAGACACCTGGACGTACTCCATATCATAACCCTGTCCCTGAAAAAGAACTGCACTCAAAAGATTTTTTCCCTCCTTTTCCACCGGTTTCTGCCAGCTGTATTTTATCGATTGAAGGGGAGCAAATACTTCCTTTAACATGTTTTGCGCTGATGCGGATAATGAGATCAGTATCAGTAGTGCAATGCAGACATTTTTCATAATAACAGGTTTTTGTGAGGAAGTGCTAACAATATAATTCAAAAAATTTGTGAAATGAAACAGCGCCGATCTTTATTACAACTCCACTTTTCCCCGTGTCTTAAAATGACATACGGTTGTTGATAATGTTTTGCCTCCGCTGCAAAATCCCCTACATTGGCAGTGTTGAAACTGAACATATCGTAATGATGTGGTATGACGTAACGCGCCCCGATCTTTTTTCCGAGTAGTGCGGCTTCTGAAGCATTGAGGTTTCCGGCCACGCCACGGCCGGGATCATTGCCATTGATGGGAAGAAAGGCCACATCCACATGGAAGGGCTGTAATATTTTCTCCATGTCTTGATACCACAGCGTATCACCGCTGTGATAAAGAGAGAATTTTCCGAATTTCACCACGTATCCCATGAACTTGCAGCGACCTTTTTCATCGCGCTCTAGCTCATTGTGCGCTGCCGGCAAGCCGTGAAAGGTAAATCCCTTCACTTCCTTTTCGCCACCGTCGGTGAGGCCGATGGGAAAGTTTCGGGCACACGTTGCGCGCTCTGCGATAAAGGCGCGGTTGGCTTCCGGAATTATAAATGAAATCTCCGGATTTGCTTTTAACAGGGGAATTAATGTGTCACCATCAAGGTGATCCGTGTGATTATGGCTGGAAGTAACAATGTCGATGCAATCCAGCAGGTGAGGCTCAATCACCAGTTCACTTATCCGCACGTGTGGCTTGTTGGTGGATGCATATTTTTTTGTGAGTGAGTCCGACAGATAGGGATCAAACAAAACACACTTACCATTCCACTGGATGAGAATTCCGCTTTGCCCTAACCACCAGACGTCAAAAGAATCTTCGTGGCCGCTTTTCTTCGCAGCGCGGATCTCTTCTTGCAAATCCACTCCCTTCCGGAATGCTGGAATCAATTCTCCCATGTAATTTATAGTTTCTAATGCCCCACCATCCCACATGCCTGCGCTGAATTCTGGAATTCTGCAATTAGGGAAATCTCATCTTGTCGTACAGTCTCCTAATGCCCCCGCCTTCGCTGCCAACCACATGCCCCTGGCAAGCTATGGCGGGCGAAGCAATGCCTAATCAGAGACTCTCGCGTACTTTTTTCGCCCCCTTCACCATGTTCATCAGTTTTAGCCGCGATGCCCACCGCGCAGTCTGGCTCAATCCGCAGTCAGGGGCAACCGCCAACTTTTCCGCGGGTACATACTTAAGGCACCGGTTGATTCTTTCTACCACATCCTCAACTGACTCGATATAATAATTTTTCACATCGATGATGCCAACCGCCACATCCATTTTGTCTGCGAAGGTCTTCAGCAATTCTATTTCTGCGAACTCGCGGTTGGCCATCTCCACGTGCACTTC
>JBBEBN010000294.1:0-16250 GCA_040882305.1 Cyclobacteriaceae bacterium | reverse complement strand
CAACTTCATAAAATAAAAACATCGTGAAGAGATCCAGCGACATAAAGAAGCCGTATACGCCGGTCGAAAGCAGGATGAGCGAAATGAAGAATTCTTTCCTCAGATACTCCACCTGCCAGGAAACAAATACGCCGGCAAAAGTGACAATGGCTGTGAGCAGGATCATGGAGACGGAAAGTCCATCGACGCCGAATTTTGCCAGGATGTTGAAGGATTCATACCAGGTCGTGGAGGAGACGAACAACATCGCGTCGGTGTTTCCTGCATTGCGCTCGTGATAGAACATGAAGAGCAAAAGCAAAGAGAACAGCAACTGGATGCTCATCCCCGCGGCGGAGATCATCCGCACGTTCTTCAGATCTTTTGTCAGCACAATTCCGACCATGGTCAGGATGGGTATGATCAGCAAAAAGAGCAGCGGGTTCATGTCAGTATTTTATTTTAAGTACAGCATTATCAAAGTCAGCAACAGCGCACCGGAGGTGAAAAACCATATGTATAGTTGCATATGACCCGATTGCATTTTTTTGATGGCGCCAGATAAACTCACTGTAGTGCCGCCGATCAGGTTCATCGCACCATCTACAATGTGGCGGTCAAACCAGGCCACGGGCCTGGATATAAACCTGAAGATCAGGTTGTGGGTGATAAACAGGTACACCTCATCGACGTAGAATTTGCTGTTCGCGGCAGTATAAAATCCACGGAGTGCAACGGAGATCTTTTCAGCCCTGACACTCTCTCTGTAATACAACAGGGCTGCCAGGGCAATGCCTGCAAGTGCTATCAATACGGAAGGCAGGGCGATCATCCAGTGGAAAGTAAGCTCGAGAGGCTTGCCATCACTTGTGATCAGGGCATTGAACGGAACAAATCCGGCGACCACGGAGGCTGCTGCCAGTATTAACAATGGAATGGTCATCGTGGGTGGTGACTCATGGGGCGTGTGCCGGTAAACGGGGGTACGATTCCAGAAAATATTGAAATACAGCCGGAACATATAGAAGGCCGTGATTCCGGCCACGAGCCATTGCACCGCAAAGACAAGCTTGTTGTGTTCGAAGGCGGCGACAAGAATTTCGTCTTTACTGAAGAAACCGGATAATGGCGGAATCCCTGCAATGGTGAGGCATGCGATCAGGAACGTAATGTGGGTAATGGGCATATGTTTGCGAAGCCCACCCATGTCAGCCATCACGTTGCTGTGCACGGCATGGATCACCGACCCTGCGCCGAGGAATAACAAAGCCTTGAAGAAGGCGTGAGTAAACAGATGAAACAGGGAGGCCATATATCCCAGGCCGGCTTCACCACCATACCCCGAAACTCCCAGGGCAACCATCATGTAGCCGATCTGAGAAAGCGTGGAATAAGCCAGCACTCTTTTAATATCTGCTTGCGTGCAGGCAATCACGGCGGCAAACAGGGAAGTGAAACTTCCCACATACATGATCACTTCCAGGGCGCCGGGAGAAGAGAGCGAAAAGATGGGAAATAGTCTCGCCACCAGGTAAACACCTGCGACCACCATGGTTGCCGCGTGGATCAACGCCGATACTGGCGTCGGACCTTCCATCGCATCTGGTAACCAGATGTGCAGCGGGAACATGGCGGACTTTCCGGCACCTCCCATAAAGATGAATAACATTGCCCATGTTGTTACCGAAACGCCCATGAACAGCGCTCCTGCGGTTTCGCCAATGACCGGGCCGTCGGGGCTCGTGAGCGTTAGAAAGTCAAAAGTATTGCTGTTGAAAGAAAGGATCAGTATTCCGACAAGAAATCCGAGATCGGCGAAACGCGTTACAATGAATGCTTTTTTGGATGCCGCCACTGCGGAGGCACGTTCATAATAAAATCCGATCAGGAGATAGGAGGAAACGCCGACCAGTTCCCAGAAAATGTACATCTGGAAAATGTTCGTGGCCACCACCAGGCCGAGCATAGAAAAGGTGAAAAGCGACAGGAAGGCGTAGTAACGCTGAAATCCTTTCTCCCCCTTCATATACCCCATGCTGTAAACATGCACCATGAGGGATACCGTGGTAATGACCACCAGCATCATGACCGACAACGGGTCGAGTAAGATTCCCAAATGGATCTGCAATTGATCGGTAAAAGACAACCACAGCGTATTAAAGGCCGTGACGGGAATATAACCGGATGCGGAATTACCCGTAGTGAAATACTGGTATGCAGTAAAATATGAGATGAGCGTGATGATCAGCAGGTTTGCCGTTCCGAGCAATCCAGCCAGGACGGGCTTGAGGCGGTTGGTTAATAAACCGAGCGCAGCAAAGGTCATCAGCGGGAGAAGAACGATCAGCAATGTAAATGAATAGTCCATGTCTCTAATATTTCAGTTCGTTCACATCGTCGACGTTGACCGTCGAAAATTTGCGGTATATGTTGATGATCAACGCAATGGCTACTGCAGCCTCTGCGGCGGCGATGGCCATAACGACCAGCGCAAAAAAATGCCCTTCCAGGCGATGCGGAAAGAGATAATGATTGAAAGTCACAAAGTTGATGTTAACGGCATTCAGCATCAGCTCGATTCCCATGAGCATGGTGATGAGGTTGCGACGGATGAGCACGCCTCCCAATCCGATAAAAAAGACCAGCGTGCTCACCCCGATCATGTATTGCAGTGGTATTTCAGATTGTAAGTTCATATCTATTTTTTTCGCGCAATGAAAATAGTACCCACCAATACAGCGAGTAACAACATACTGATCACCTCAAAGGGTAAGGCATAACCCTGTTCCCCCGTGCCCATCAATTGCAGGCCGATAGTCCGCATATTCACATCTGCGGCAGCGGCCGGGCTGGGTTTAAA
Organism: Cyclobacteriaceae bacterium; assembly: GCA_040882305.1. Taxonomy (GTDB): domain Bacteria; phylum Bacteroidota; class Bacteroidia; order Cytophagales; family Cyclobacteriaceae; genus Chryseosolibacter. The sequence continues at coordinate 13,411 of JBBEBN010000294.1, read as the reverse complement.
GACAAATTGAAAAACAGTGACAGCAGAGAGTGCTATCCCGACCGTAGCAGTCAGCAGGGCGGAGAACACATGGGTCCTCTTTGGTCTGTCAAGCTTACTATTGATCTGGCTCGTCAGAAGAATGGAAAAGATGATCAGCACCACGATGCCGCCCGCGTAAAGGATCAGCTGCACCCCCGCAAGGAACTGGTAATTCATCATGTAGAATAGCCCGGCAGTAGCAACGAGTACAAAGAGCAGGTAGATAGCCGCCCGCAATATCCTTCTGTCAAGAACAGAAAGAATTGAAAAGGCGATGATTACGCTGGCCAGGATGGCGAATATGATTTGCGGACCGGTCATTCTTCTGTCGCTTTAGAGGTGGAGCCTGGCTTATTTAAGACTTTCGTCAGGTTGCTTTTGTCGAACACGGCATGCTCAAACTCCTGTCCGAACTCGAGAGCATGTTGTTCACACGCCTGAACGCAAAGGCCGCAGAAAGTACACATCCCGAGATTATAAGTATGGGTTACAAGCACGCGCTTCGACCTTCCGTCTTCACCCTGGACGCGCGTTGAAACGATCTCGATCGATCCATTAGGACATTTACGCGCGCAACTGTTGCAGGCATTGCAGGAGTGCTGATTGTTCTCATCGTGGGTCAGGATCAGTTCACCTTTGAAATTGTCAAACATTTTCAACTCCGCGCGGTTCTCCGGATATTGCTGCGTTACAACCGCGCCCGGTCTCAGGAAGTACCCGCCGGTCACGCGCATGCCTTTCAGCAGGGAGACAACGCCGCGGTAGATCTCTTCAAAGTAAGTCCCAATATCTTTTAGAAGTGCCATTTCATTAAGGTTAAGAACGCTATCAGCAACAGGTTCATCAGGTTGATGGGCAAGAGGTATTTCCATTCCAGCGTCAGCAACTGGTCGATGCGCAGCCGGGGGAACGTCCATTTGAACCACATCATCAGATAGATCACAAAGGCGGTCTTTCCGAAAAACCATACGACAGGAGGAATGAAATCCATTACGGTGTTAAAACCTTCCCACGCGAACAGGTGAAAGGGCAGCCATCCTCCAAGAAACAATGTTGTCGCAAGGGAAGCGATAATGAACATGTTCATGTATTCCGCGAGGAAAAAGAAAGCAAATCTGATCCCCGAATATTCTGTGTGGAATCCGGCGGTGAGCTCAGATTCAGCCTCAGCCAGGTCAAATGGTCCGCGGTTGGTTTCAGCAGTGCCTGCAATAAGGTATATGACAAAGGCGATCAGCGCGGGGAGGTGTCCTTTGAATATCCACCATCCGTCCTGCTGCGATGCGATGATCTCCGAAAGCTGCATGGATCCGGCATATGTGATAATGCAGAGCAACGCCAGGCCTACTGATAATTCGTAGCTGATCACCTGGGCCCCGCTTCGCATGGCGCCGATCACAGAGAATTTGTTGTTGCTTGCCCAGCCGGCGACAAGGATGCCGATCACACCCATGCTGGAAATGGCCAGAATGTACAACACCCCAATATTGAGATCGAGGGCATGCAATCCCTTTCCGAACGGAATGGCACCGATGGCCATGATGGAGGCAACGATCACAATGAACGGTGCAACGTTAAAAAGAAACGCATCGGCATTGCGGATGTAGATCAATTCCTTTAACAGGAGCTTGATGAGGTCGGCTACGGTTTGAAGTAATCCCATTGGACCAACGCGGTTCGGGCCGATCCTGTTTTGCATGCGTGCGCATATCTTGCGTTCAGCATATACGAGATACAATCCGAGAACAGAATAGAAAACAAGTATTCCGATGCCCAGCAGGACCATTGAAAACACCCCCGCCCACAGAGGTGAAAAGGTTCCCTCCAGCCAGGAAGTCAAAGAAGCGATCAGCGAAGATGAGTTGTACATAAAAATCCCTTTACCGGTCTATATCCGGAATAACTAAATCCAGCGAACCGCTGATGGCCATGAGGTCGGCGATCTTGTGTCCGGCAGCAAGCTTGTTCAATACAAAAAGGTTTGAAAAATTTGGTGAACGGTATTTGATGCGCGCCGGCGATGGCCCGCCATCGCTTACAATAAACACTCCCAGCTCGCCGCGGGCAGTTTCCGCCCGCTGATAGAAGTCCCCTTTCGGAGCTTTGATGGCCTTCAGCTCCAGCATGATGGCACCTTCCGGAATGTTGTCAATCAATTGCTCTATAATACTCATCGACTCCCTCATCTCTTCCATCCGCACGAGATAGCGATGGTAGGTGTCCCCTTCCGTAAAAGTGATCTCGTTAAATTTCACCAAAGGGTATGCGCTATAGGGTTCGATCTTGCGGATGTCGCAATGAAAACCTGACGCCCGTCCGCTGGGGCCGGTGACTGCATAATTAATGGCATCCTCTTTAGAAAGGACACCAATACCTTTTGTCCGCTCGTGGAAGATGACGTTTCCAGTGAGCAAGTCATCATATTCAGGTAACTTCGTGCGGAAGTATTTGATGAACTCCTTCACTCGTTTCTGAAAATTCGGATGAATGTCACACATTAGTCCACCCGGTGTAATGAAACTCTGGATCAGACGCGAGCCTGTAGTTTCCTCAAAGATGTCCATGATCTTTTCGCGGTCGCGCATACCATAAAAGAAGGTAGTGAGCGCACCCAAATCCATTCCAAATGCCGACCACCACAGTTGGTGGGATGCGATGCGGTTAAGTTCAGCGAGAATGGTGCGGATGTATTTCACACGGTCGCTCACCTCCACCTCCATGGCCTTTTCCACACACAAAGCCACAGCCTCATTATTAATGTGGGCGGAAAGATAATCCATGCGGTCCGTGAGATGTAACAACTGAGGATACGTAAGCTTTTCACTTATCTTTTCAATGCCACGGTGGATATAGCCGCAATGCGGGATGATGTATTTGACTTTTTCACCCTGGAGACATGTTTCGAGCCTCAAAACACCGTGGGTGCTCGGATGCTGAGGCCCCATGTTGATGATATATTCTTCTCTTTCTTTCAGGTCGATATCAATCACTGCTTCTTCCATGGCTTAGCTTTGAAGTGTAAATTCATCTTTATAGTCTTTGCGCAAGGGGAAGCCCACCCAGTCATCATCCAGAAAAATTCTCCGCAGGTCCGGATGGTTTTCAAAACGGATCCCGAAGAGGTCAAACACTTCGCGCTCATAAAATTCCGCAGCCTTCCAGATTTTGCTCACCGAAGGAATAACGGGATTCGCCTTATCCGGGAGGACTACCCTCAGCATGACCGGATGATTGGACTCCGAAGAGGTGAGGTGGTAGATCACATGCAGCCCGTCTTTTCTGTCGGCCGCGGTGAGGCAGAACAGGTAATCCATGTTTGTCTCAGGATTTTCGTTCAACTTTAGCGCAAGCGGATAAATGCCATCCACCGGAAGGATAAATTCCGGAAACTGTTTGCAGGTTCCGGGTTTGGACGCAGGAAGCAGTTCTGTAACAAAAGCCATAAGCTGTTCGCGTGTCATGATGCGGGGTTTTGATCAGGTTGAACTTCGTTTTCCAGAGCCTTTTCTTCCAGTTTGGGCGCTTCAAGGTTCGACTCAGTTTTCGATAATGACTGCGCTTTGATCTTGCGTTGCAACTGCATCACTCCATATAACAGCGCCTCGGGTCTTGGGGGACAACCAGGGATGAACACATCGACGGGGATCACCTGGTCCACACCTCTGATCACGGAATAGGAATTGTAATAGAATGGTCCGCCAGAAACGGCACAGGCACCCATCGCAATGACATACTTTGGATCGGCCATCTGGTCATAGAGGCGTTTTAACACCGGGGCCATCTTCCGGACAATGGTTCCCGCAACAACGATCACGTCGGCCTGACGCGGCGTAGCACGGTATACTTCGATACCAAAGCGTGCAAAATCGTGACGCGCAGCCCCTGCCGCCATCATTTCAATACCGCAACAGCTCGTGGCAAATGTCAGCGGCCAAACAGAATTAGACCGACCCCAGTTGATAATGGCATCCATAGAGCTAACAAAAACATTGCTTCCGCCTTTCTTTAATTCCTCCAGCGCTTCATTGTCGTTGAAGTCTGCGTACGGTACTGATTTTATTTCTATTCCCATATCAATGCTTTTTTCTTCCATGCGTGAACAAGACCTAATCCGAGAACAGTGAGAAAGATGAGTATTTCAACGAAAGCAGTGAGTCCCACCTCCCTCATAACCACAGCCCAGGGGAAGAGGAAGACGGTCTCTACGTCGAAGATCAGGTAAATGATCGCAAACAAATAGTACCCCACGTCAAACTGGATCCACGTCGGACCCGTTGTAGGGATGCCGCATTCGTAAGGTTCTGATTTTACAAGGCCGGGATTGCGGGGAGCAACATAGTAGCTGAAAGCAATTGCTCCCCCCACCAGGATTACGGCGGTCATAAAAAGAGTAAGGAGATGGTAATGTTCCATATTAATTTTTTGTCTTTTGAACCGGCGTCGGAGAAAGCATCCAGGTCAACACACCATTGCTTTCAAAGATTTAAAAGTAGGCGGTTTGCGTGCCAGGGTTTATGATGATAGTTCTTGCATGGGATGATTTTTGTCAGGAGACCAGCTGATTCCTGCACATGCCGTTATTGTTTCGGAACAAATGCAAGTGAAGCGACACTTGTATCAGTACTCAGCGCTCTGAAAGCGAGCATTCATAACAAAAGTCACTCCCGGGCCTGAGCGTTGTCATGGCGGACGGCGGAAGACTTCGCCAACTTCAGGGACCCAAAAATAGCAGGAACGGTTTTTTCCGCGATCATATATAAAAATTGAATGAAATGGAAATGATATGACGTCCCTTCGCTTAACGATAATCAAGCATGTTATTCCTGTCCTCTCGGTGGTCGTTCTGCCGTTTTTAGTACACGGTCAGCAGGAAAGAAGGCACATTTTCTTGCCGGACCAGATTATAACCTACCATTCAGAAACATTAGGCCAAGGCAAAACCGACGGGTGTAGAATAGATCTAAAAGAATTTAAGGGATCTCCGGGGCAATACTGCAGCAATGATGCATGCGGCCTTTTAAAAAAACACATGACAGGCCATTGCACGTGCCCGCCGACAAGTCGGCGATCGGTGAATGGGAAACACTTTACTCTGCTGAACCCCTGCGAACCGATCCTATTATATAAAAGAGTGGTAAGCCCCGGCAAGTGGACTTCTATTGAATACTACTTTGGCAAAGATCCGGATACTGAAATTATGCCGCTAACGAGGGAGAACCTGAAAAAAGCATTCCCGGAGAACATTGAATTCCATAAGAAACTGGATGCGCTGTTCCGCAACAATAGCCAGCTCTCCAGATTTGACAGGTTGTACAATACATTTGTGGTGAATTGGCTCTACACTCATGTGAATATGCAGGGCGACTCCAAAGCAAACCTGGTCCAATAGTTCCTGTCATACAAATCAAGCAATAATCGTCGACGTTCAGGGCTGCTTCATGAAATTCATCAAGTGAATCTAATCCGCGCGAGGTAACGTTCAGGTATATTCAAGGGACCAAAACAAAAAAAGCCAACTCATGCTATGAGTTAGCTTTTTTCTACCACTTAAACCTAACTAAGAATTTTTCTTTTCTTCAAAGACTCAAAAAAGGCGTCTCCTTTCCCGTAAAGCTCATCATATGCGGTTGTCATTACCATGAGCGTTGTCATCACGGGGAGATGATTTTTGTCATGATGAAGGGCAAAAGTTCAGGATTCTGACTGATTTGCGGGTTTTTTTGCATTTCCACTGTGAGCATGCTCATGGTTATTACCCCCTTTTTATATAATTCATTCCATAACCCGAAACAGACATTAATATCAAATCTCCGCCCTATCCACCACCACAGGTCTAAACGCCCCAAAATCCGTGTTCCGTCATTATCGGATCTGAAAAGCGATAATTGTTAGATCAAATGTTAATAACAATCATGTTCCTGGCTGATGAATATCAGTTGTACCATGTGCTCCCGCATATACTTTTGAATTGTAATCGGCGCACCAGAAACCTCGCCGCTTTACACAGAACTTATCAAAAACAACAACTATGAAAAATCACACAAACAAACTAATGCTGGTCCTACTAGCCCTGATGTTTTCAGGTGTTGCCTTTGCGCAACAACCTGCGCTTCAATATTTCAGAGCCAATGACAAAACAGGCCTGAATGTTTTCGAACCCATCAAGACTGACACTGTAGCTTTTGAAGGTGTCAAAGTCCGCGTCGGCGGCGATTTTGCTTTGCAGTTCCAAAGCCTTAATCAGTCCAACGCCATGAACAACCTCGTGGACCTTGGCAGCGACTTCAACCTGCCTTCCGCGAACCTGAATCTCGACGTTCAATTACTGGACGGTGTAAGGATGCACCTGCGCTCTTACCTTTCCTCCAGGCACCACAATGAATTCTACATTAAAGGCGGATATCTGCGCATCGACAACCTGGATTTCGTCAAACCCGGTTTCCTGGAAGGTGTAATGAAATACGCAAGCATTACCGTTGGTTATGATGAATTCAACTATGGTGACGCACACTTCAGAAGGTCAGATAACGCAAGGGGTATCTTTAATCCCTTTATAGAAAACTATGTAATGGACGCCTTCTCCACTGAACCTTTTGGAGAAGTGGAAATTCAAAAGAATGGCTTTCTTGCCGTGGTTGGTCTCACAAACGGTAAACTGAACCAAAAAGTAGTAGTGACTTCCACCACTGACAACAAACCATCATTTTATGGTAAAGTTGGTGTTGACAAACAGTTGAGTGACCTGCGTGTCAGGTTAACCGGATCATGGTATATCAATCATGGCTTGAACACTGGCAGCTACTTATATGGTGGTGACCGCGCTGGTGGAAGATACTACTATGTGATGCACACCGTTCCCGATGCAGCTGGAAAATTTGAGGGAGCCGACTTCGAAGGCCGGTGGAACGCCAAATTTTCAAAACAGAACGCACTCCAGATAAACCCCTTCATCAAATTTAAAGGTCTTGAATTCTTCGGAGTATATGAACTTGCTGACGGCAGCAAAGCAATTGGCGAACCGCAGGTCGATGAGGAAGGCTCTTACACACAACTCGCTGGTGAATTGGTCTACAGATTCGGTGCCGATGAACAGTTCTACTTTGCAGGAAGATACAATACCATCAATGGCAAAGCCAAAGACAAAGACCTGATTGATCAGGGGATCGAACGCTACAACCTCGGTGGTGGATGGTTCATCTCTAAAAATATCCTTGCAAAAGTCGAGTATGTAAGGCAACAATATACAGGCAAGGCCTGGACTGGAAGATTCAACGATGCTGAATTCAATGGAGTTAACTTTGAGGCAGTTATCGGCTTCTAAACAGAAATGTAAAGTGAAAAAATGCCGGCCCCGTAAGGCCGGCATTTTTCGTTTGTGTCCGCTCACAACCGCTTACACAACAGCCGCCAGCGCGAAAACCAGATGGTGGCAAATGCCATTCGGGACATCCTATCGCTAAAAGAACCCGTTCCCCGAAAAAACGACAGCAGCAGTGTATTGTCAGGGCAATTTTCAGGGTTACCAATAAAAGATCAAATGGTGGTGGGAAAGAAACAATTAAAGATCGCGCAGCTTTTATTACTACTGACGTCGTTGCTGTTTATCGCCGCAGGTTGCGGAAAGGAAGAAGAAATCTCGCCACTGCCGCCTCAGGAACAGGAACAATCTCAGGCGGACCCGGAAGTGCCGGAGGGGGAAACGTCGGAATTGGACCTTTCATCTGAAGTATACCAGCACGGGAAATTCGGGAGCATGCCTTACCGCATCCTTGTTCCCCGGAATTTTGATTCAACAAAAAAATATCCGCTGCACGTGTTTTTGCATGGCCAGGGTCAGCGTGGCACCGATAATGAACACCAACTTGAGGTGGGTGCTTCGTATTACCAGGAAGATAGCGTCAGAGAAAATTATCCGGCTTTCATAGTGGTGCCACAATGCCCCATGACTCAAAATTGGTTCGATGACTGGGCCACGGAAACACTGAACGCACTGATCGATAACCTCGTAAAAAACTACCCGATCAATGAAGAACGAATATCCATATGTGGATTCTCGATGGGCGCTTATGGTACATTTGCTATGGTTGCCCGGCACCCGCACTTTGAGGCCGCTGTGGCGATTTCAGGCGCAGGTGAAGACAGGAAGGCGCCATTAATGGCTCAAACAAAGTGGCGGATCTTCGCCGGCAAAAACGATGTGATCGTGCCAAGCAGTGAATCAAGGAACATGGCCATTGCACTGCAAAACGCGGGCGCTTCCGTGACCTTTACGCTGTACAATCAGACAGACCACAACAACACATGGGTCAAAGCATTTTCGGAACCGGACTTTTTTTATTGGTTGTTTTCCGACACATCAAAAAGGTAGCTCACGTTTGCATGACCACATCACTTAACAAGAATAAGTTGCGACGGATTTAATTCCTCCCCTATTACCTCATTGATCTCATGATAGAACGGCTCAGATCTTACATAGGTGGTCTCGTTTTCAAGCACTTCATTGATCAGGGCGCTGTACCGGGCCACGTTTATATTTGAGTTCTTTAAATCCAGCAGTTTATTCCTGATCAGTTGAATCTGTTCTTTCTTTGGCGGCGCGTTGAACTTGTAATTAATATAGGTGGACAGGTCAGACAGGAGCCGGTGGATCAGCGACTCACGATGCTGTCTCAAAACATCGCTGATCTGAAGCATGGCCATATTTTCGTTACCGAGCTCAATTTTCTTCATGCCTGTCGCTATACGGATATTTCTTGCTGTATTCATAACCTTGGTTTTGATGATACAAACATAAGGCTTTTAACTAATATTTTTAGTTGTTTTTACTAAAAATATTAGTAACTTAAATGCAGCACGGCTCTGAAAGGGTTGAAGAACAATCCCTACACCCCATAAATTCCCTTCATTTATTTGACGGCGAGCGCGGAGAAATCGGAAATAAAGATCGGACTCGATCTGGGCGTAGATGGCTACATCCGCAAACCTTTTGAGTCCGACGAACTCATTAATACCATTAATGGCCTTCTTTGAGCTGGCAGTCAGCACTTAACGAACTTGACATCTTTTCGTCGAAAGACCCTCTCAAACGCCGACTCCCCGACGAACATTTACTCATACTCCAGCCGAACAAGTGAAATACCCTGCGTGGGGAGTGAAAATTCTACCACGGCTTCTCCTTTTGTTACGGCCAACCATTCTGGAGAACATAACAACTCCAGCTGCCCGGCGTGTTCAAGCTCTTTGTATTGCTCTTCATTTACCTTTTGAGGCGAGCCCATCATTTTCCATGCCTCATAGGAGTTGCTGTGGTCTTTATCGATTCGGTAATGGTTTAACAGAACTTTCTCCGAGGCAAGGTTCTCAACAACGATCCTAACAGGAGCATTCTCCCGGTGAACATCCTCATCATAATAATTCCAGACCATGATGTATACCGATCCTTCGTCGGCAACTGCAAGCGCATGAATATCCGACATGTTGCCCCGCACGCTGCTTTTTAAAATGCTATCCAGTGAGACCTCATCTACATTGACCACCTTTAACCTATTGCCCTTCATCAATCCGTACATCCGGAAAACATTCAACACCGGTTTATCTACACCGTTGGTAGAAAGGTCCCTGAAACCATCGAACCATCTCTGGTTTTCAAATTCGAACGACCAGCTGGTCACCCCTTCCAGATAAACATTGTAGCGCTCGGCGAGGTCAAAGAGCCTGGCGAAAGAGGAGGCGGTGTAGCTTGAGTACATCGTGCCGTTACGATAGGCATTTTCGGGATTGGTCGTCATGCCGCAGGCTGCACATCCCTCCGGGTCGAACTCAGTCATCAGGATGGGCAGCTCCGCAAAAGATGAAGCACTTACAATTTCAAAACCTCTCGCCGCATCCATTAATTGCCCCGACATATTCATCTGCACATGCCCCTCCACAAACTTAGGACTTCCCTTTCCATGGAAGCTGATAAAATCCAGCGGCGAGCCCTTCTTTCCCGTCACATAATTTTTTCCTTCGGCACAGTGTTTTAAGAAATTTTCCAGATAAGACGCGGCTTTATCCCATCGCGGTCCCGTCGTGGAAGGTCCGCCAATGCGAGCATCCGGTAACGCTCGTTTTACGCCGTCCGCTGCGAAGTCGTACAACCTGAAATACTCTTCCTGTGAGCCCTGCCAGAATCCGATATTAGGCTCATTCCAAACTTCCCAGTACCATGTCTTTACCTCCTCCCCTCCGTAACGCGCGATTGAATGCTTCACCCACTGATACACCAGTTCGCCCCATTTCTTATAATCTTTGGGCGGGTAAGCCCAGCCTGTATACACTCTATTATAATCCATCCCGGGTTTCCAGTCATGCCGATAAGGTTGCGGCTTCACCGACAGGGCTTCTGGCATAAAACCAATCTCCACCAACGGCTTCATTCCTCTATTGATGTAAGTGTCCATGATACTATCAACAATCGTCCAGTGATAAACGGGATTCCCTTTTTTATCTTCTCTGTAGGCATTGGTGGAACCCCATTTCAAGGCGGCAGTTCCATCGCCCGATGTGAGCAGGTTATGCACCCTCATGTACACCGGCACGGGACTCAGAGCTGCAAGTTCGCGGAGCAGCTTCTTTCCATCCTTCATGTAGCTATAATTCGGTTCGTCATAACCAAAATGCGCCCAGACCGGTTTGAAAGGTTTACCCTGTTGGTTCACATCAACTGTGATCGTGCGGGGCAATGGCTGACTGAAGACGAGGTTACACGCAAGGATAAAGACTGCTGCGAGGGATCTATGCATTTTTTTGCAGGTTTAAGTTTTTATCGCCAGAAGATCGCCCTGTCCGGGGATTCACGAAGGAAATTAAGGAATGTTTAGGCCCCAGGCAAACCTGAATTTCCCGGAGCCGTACTACCGTTGAAACTATGTGTTTTTAATGATTACGACGTTTTGATGAAAATTCTTCTTGAAACGAAATTAATCTTTAACACAATTTCGCATCTTCGCTTCCCCAAGAATCTTTTAATGTCAATGAATAGAGCTCCTGTAATCGAAATCAAGGACGTGAGCAAATCCTTCAAGGAGGTCAACGCCGTCAGGGATCTGAGTCTGACCATTTACGAGGGTGAGTACGTCGCCTTGTTGGGTCCCAACGGTGCCGGTAAGACCACCTTGATCGAAATGATCGAAGGCATCCAGAAACCTGATACGGGAACCATCCGGATCCTGGGCATGAACTGGAAGGAACATGCGCAGAAACTCCATCATAAGATCGGACTGTCACTACAGGAAACAAAATTCATCGATAAGATCACCACAAAAGAAACACTGGATCTCTTTGGCAGCTTCTATGGATTGAACCCCCGCAGGACGGAGGAGATACTTGAAGTGGTCAATCTTGCTGAAAAAAGAAAAGCGTACACCGTTCACCTTTCCGGGGGACAAAGACAACGCCTGGCCATCGGGATCGCTTTGCTGAACAACCCGAAAGTACTTTTACTGGACGAACCTACGACGGGCCTTGATCCGGGGGCGCGAAGGGAGATCTGGAAAATTCTTGGGCGACTGCGTCAGGATTTCAATACCACGATGATCCTCACTACACATTACATGGAAGAGGCCGAAGTTCTTTGTGAACGTATCCTCATTATGGACAAAGGTCAATTCATTGCGGCGGGAACCTTGTCGGAGTTAAATGCCAGGCATGGAGAAGGCGACCTGATCGAAATCACCTTCGCGCAGGATTTCGATATTGCCAAATGTAATCTTTCCGGTGTGAAACGGCTGAACTGGACTAACCCGCACACCGAGGCACAGATCTTTGTCGACAATATTTCCGAGGTGCTTCCCGCCATCATTGAATCAACGAGGAGCGAAAACATCCGCATCAAAGCGCTTTCTTCAAGGAAGATGACATTGGACGATCTCTTCATCTCCATGACGGGAAGACACCTGACGGACTCATGATCACCACGAAACAAACCCAAACACCAGGCGGCAGAACCATACTCAAATATCCAGTGTCACAATGAATAGAAGTCTCTACGAGTTAATCCTCAACAACTTCAGAACCTTTTTCAGAGAGCCCGCCATACTCTTTTGGGCTGTCTTTTTTCCTATCATCATGGCCTGGGTGTTGGGGATTGCGTTCTCCAGCAAAGGCGAATCGGTGAGAACAGTCTACGTTACAGGCGGCGGAGAAGTCCCTGAAATGGTCAGTGGCGAAAAGGTGTTTGGTGAAGAGACTGGAAATACTTCGCGGATAAAATTCAGGAACACCACAGAGGAAGAAGCGGTAAAGGCAGTGAAGCAGGGAGTGATCGCCATATACCTGAAAGTTGACGGCGACTCGCTGATCTATCATTTCGACCCGGTCAATTCCGACGCGCAGCTCACGCACCTGCTACTGGAAAGTGGTCTTCACGGAAAGGGGAATGGTGAAATCAAAACTTCCATCAAACCGCTGCAAACGAAAGGAACGCGTTATATAGATTTTTTGATTCCGGGCCTGATAGCTTTTGGGGTCATGAACTCGTGTATCTGGGGGATCGGGTGGTCGCTGATCGAAACCCGGATGAAAAAGCTCCTGCGCAGAATGGTAGCCACTCCCATGAAAAAGTCCGTCTTCCTCAGCTCGCACGTTGCCACGCGGGTTGTCCTGGGTGGTTTTGAGACATTGTTGTTATTTGTGTTCGCCCGTTTGTATTTCGAAACGGAGATCACGGGAAGCGTTGCTGCCTTTTTGGTGGTGTTCCTGGCGGGGATCTTTGCTTTTTCGGGGATCGCTATACTCATCGCCTCGCGAACTTCTAAAACTGAAGTGGCCAACGGACTGGTGAATGCAGTAACCCTTCCCATGATGATCCTCTCCGGCATCTTTTTCAATTATCACAACTTCCCCGACTGGGTCATACCTGTCATTCAGGCCTTGCCGCTTACGTTACTGGCGGATTCCATCAGGGCAGTGTTCATAGAGGCTGCCGGATTCGCCGACATCCTGAAACCAGTCGTCATCTTATGCCTGACAGGGTTGGTGACATTTGTAGTGGGGCTGAAGGTTTTTAGGTGGTATTGAGGGGTGAGTTGCGAGACGTGGATCGCTTTGCTCAAGATGCCAATGACGGATTTATAGCGACGCGACAGATAGAGAAAAACAATCAGCAGCACGACTTTGCAAATTCAATTTTGCGGACGCAAATCTCTAAGTTTGTTGATGGTGGACGCGGGCGGGAAAACTTCCTTCCCATCGCCTAGTTTCAATTTACACTTAGCATGAAAGAAGGGAACACTTGGATTAAACTGAATCTATTTCGGTGCTGTCTTGACGTAGAGTTGTACGTTTCAAGCATGAGCAAACTTTTTGTTTGGAGGCGTGCCCCTGAGCCACATCCACAGACGTTCACAAC
>JBBEBN010000293.1:0-16366 GCA_040882305.1 Cyclobacteriaceae bacterium | reverse complement strand
TGCATCAACAAAACAAAACAGCAGTGCTATGGAAAAAATAACACCACATCTCTGGTTTGATAAGGAGGCGAAGGAAGCGGCAAGGTTTTATACCTCCGTTTTTCCGGCCTCCAGAATTGTCAACACATCAGTCATCCACGATACTCCATCAGGCGACTGTGATATCGTTTCGTTTGAGGTTTGGGGACAGAAATTCATGTCGATCAGTGCCGGTCCCTTATTCGGGTTTAATCCCTCGGTGTCTTTCATGGTGAACTTCGATCCCCTGTTCTTCAAAGATTCGTCATCACCGGAAAAGGAAGCAAGGAAAGCACTGGACATGGCGTGGGAAAAATTGTCGGAAGGCGGCACGGTGCTTATGCCGATCGACCAGTACCCCTTCAGTAACCGGTATGGCTGGGTGCAGGATAAGTTTGGCCTGTCGTGGCAATTGATCCTCACCAATTCTGAAGGCGAACCCAGGCCGTCGATAATGCCATCGCTTATGTTCGTTGGTGATAACGTTGGACGCGCGGAAGAGGCCATCAACTTTTATCTCTCCGTTTTCAGGGATTCTAATAAGGGTGAGACGCATCGCTACCGCGCCGATCAATTGCCGGAAAAGGAAGGGACGATCATGTTTGCCGACTTTATGCTGGAGCACTCCTGGTTTGCCGCGATGGACAGCGCACCTGAACATAACTTCAATTTCAACGAAGCGGTCTCATTTATGGTAAAATGTCAAACGCAAAAAGAAATTGATTATTACTGGGAAAAACTTTCGGCCGTTCGTGAAGCAGAACAATGCGGATGGCTCAAAGATAAATTCGGACTCTCCTGGCAGGTCGTCCCTGAAGCAATGGATGAGATGCTGGCCGATAAGGACCCGCAGCGCGTTGCTCGCGTGACTGAGGCGTTTCTCAAGATGAAGAAATTCGATCTGCCCGAACTGCAAAACGCTTATCAGGGTGTACCATCGTGACCGGGGCGATAGATGAATTCATCCTATCGATAAATCAGTGTAGAGACAAGGTAGGCCTTGTCTCTACCTGTAAATAAATCAGATCATGAGAAAATTAAAATTACAAATGCAAATCACTGTTGACGGTTATGTCGGCAGCCCAAACGGTGAGCTTGATTGGGCGGACATGGAATTGGGATGACAAGCTGAAAGAGTTTGCCAACCACCCCCCGCCGAATTGAGATAATTCTATCTTCCAAGACTTTGTCGGCGGTACCCCTCCTATTTTCCCGCCCGAATTATATGAAGTTCCGTCATGTTGATGAGACGCGTCATACTCGCAGTATATCTTGCGGGAAACAGGAGGGGAGCCGTTGTGCCTGCATAACTTCTGCAACTTGAAAGTTTGTGTGAATCTGCATTGCGAAGTCGACGGCTAGCACTTTCAATCAAAGCACAAAATCAGCAGTCAACGATTTCCCCTCCTCCGAGGCCTCCGAGGAAGGAGGGGTGCCGCCGGCATAATCTCAGAAGGATAGGAGTTTTCAACCCGGCGGCGGGGTGGTCGCCCCCTCCGACGAGTTCAACTTCTTTGTCAACCCTGCTAAACAATGGCCTGAGCATTTTTGATTCGCCTGAACACCGGCAAAAACTTTCGCTGATAAGTACAACGGCTTATGCCTGTGGAATTTTCGTATTGGTTTTCAAACTGAATAATGAATAAGCATGTCGAAACTATGGTGATGGACCCAATTAAACTACTCAACAAGGCGGCAATGTGCCTCCGTAATTACCTCGCCGCTACCGGCTTCGCACTGGGCCTGCCAACGGGAATCTCCTGGAGGTCCCGCTCCCACCACCTGGTGGTCGAGCCTCCGGCCCTTTCCACTCTCCATCCGTTCTCGCCTGCTATCCTGAAAATTCTTTTCCTCAACCGACGCGGATAAAAAATCCGCCTGACCGTTTTGCCCTGGCTGTATGGGCGGAGAATATCCAGTTGTGCCAGTATTTCATACGTTGCGGCACCGCAGCGCATGCCAAAGAAGGCGTAATCGTACGGAGTTTCTGTCATGTATGCTGAAATGATGCTGTCGAACTTCTGCTTCTGGCCCGAGGTGATCGGGACATACACGATTGCTTTTTTCACGCTATCGGAATCGTAACGGAAAATGGAGTAAAATCTCTCGGCCGAATGCGCGACATAACGGCTATGCCGTATATGCCGTTTGGAGAACCAATGAAATTCTCCCGAGCGCATAAAGTTGACGATCCTGTCGGCGTCCGCCTCCAGGCCGACGTGGCCCCCCAGCTTCCCGCCAAACCATTTGCGTTCGGTGGATTGAAACTCCCGTTTCGGCCTGGAGCCGTATAAGAAATGCACTTTTAAGAAAGTAGTGTCTTGCGAGAGCACTTCGCCCGCAAGAATGCAACAGAAAAAAAGTACAGCGTATCGCACAAACTTCGCAAAAAAAGGAACAACAACTTACAAATTATGCTGGCGCATATCAAGCATCATTCCTGACGTAGGGCGATTTTTGTTATGGAACTTTCCTTGGCAAACCATTCCCGCTCCCCCGCCATGCCACTGCTTTGCCTGAACAATAGCCGGGCAAGGAGCAGCACAGACAACAACCCAATACCACCTATAATAAGCAACGTTTTTTTCATTGGACAGAGGATGGCTTTTCAACCCAAGCCAACACTAAAATACAAGTGTGTGGTGTATTTGCGAAAAAAAAAATAGCATCCAAAGCTACTGTGGTCGTTGAAATAAGCGGGGCGGGTAACGATCCCTTTGTTTTTTTGTTTGATCTGGCAAAATTTAGAGCATGGATATGCCGCATTTACATATTCCTATAATATTGAGCCCCTCCAGGGCTCCGAGGAGTTCACCCATGGTTATCGCGCCCCTTCAGGGCTGCACACACATTGCGTAGTTTTCCCCGGACAACACTGATTTTGTAACCGTGATGATCGACTGGATCAAATTGAAGTCAGGAGGTAATCGATCAAATGATATCGGATCCATCAAACACATAACGTTAGCTGGAGTTCCTTTCCTTCCGCGTAATTTTGCAAAATAACCCAGGTGCAGTTCCCTTCACAACAATATTATGCGCATCCTTCCGTTGAGATTTCACGGAAGTACACCAGTGCCCCAGTTGGAGTACAAGTAGAAATATCCAAATTGCAAATGCTCGGGTCTTTCAACCATGTGGAGAATCCATCTTGGAATATCCGCTACCAACAGCGCCAGGTAGCCCAGCTCCATCGATTTCTCGTGTGGCTTGTACTTGTAAAGCTTGTCGGGAATCGCTTCAAGACATCTGCGCGTTGCCCTGACTTCAGATTCAATCTCTGTGGAAAATTCCTTTCCGAATGCAATCTCACTCATAGTAATAGTTATTTTTTTTTCTTCCTTTTGACAAACTGCTCATCTATCATCGCAGCTTCGAACAGCAGTGCTCGCACCTGGGCCTCATCAATATCGTCCGGGTTTTTAAAATACATCACATAGACCTGCTTACGTCCTTCGGCCAACAATACTCCATCTTCGTTCGCCATCAATTTGCCCAGGTTAAAACCGAGTGTCACTCCTTTTGACTTTTGCTTTTCGTGACTGGCGCCTGGTTCCCAGGACACCGATGGGGGCCAGATAAAGCAGATCAACCGGTTCCTTGTGTAGAACGGTATGGACCAGTCATAGTATGCCTTTTCCGTTGCTTGCGGAATACATTCCATAACAAGGGCGCGCAGCCTTTTCACCAGCACTTGCTCGTTGCGAGGAAGGGTCGCGATCATTTGGTCAATGTCAACTGTCTTTGCATGTCGTGGCATTGTACACCAAATCTAGTAAGCAGTCATGGATATTTCGACCTATAGATTGAAATCCTGGATAGGCCCATTGACTAAAGCCAATCACCTTCGTATATCCAAAACAGGAGTGTAGAATCTATTTAATAAGCCACGGCGGCAAGCGAGTCGCGCCTTCGATAAGGGTCGGCGGGAATGTGCGAATGTTATTCCGACCTCAAACTATTAACAGGATTTGCCAACGCAGCCCTTATCGACTGATAACTCACAGTCAATAACGTTATCACCAATGCTCCGACACCAGCGGCGACGAAGACCCACCACGCCATGGTACTTCGGTATTCGTATTTCTGAAGCCAGTTGCTCATGAGATACCACGCAATGGGCATGGCCAGAACCAGTGAGAACACCACGAGCCGCAAAAAATCTTTCGAAAGCATTCCCCAAAGGTTCACAACGCTCGCACCCATTACTTTGCGCACTCCTATTTCTTTGGTGCGTTGCTCCGCCACAAAACTGGCCAGTCCTGAAATGCCCAGACAACTGATAAAGACAGCCAGCAAGGCGAAGAAGCTGGCGAGCTTGCCGATGCGCTCTTCGTCGCTGAACTTTCGCGCATACTCCACATCCACAAACTCATGACTGAAGGGCGAAGCGGGACTGTACTTATTAAACACGGTCTTGATCCTTTCGAGGGCCTGGTGTGCGCCCATCTCGGGGTTGAGTTTTAAGATGGCGAGGCCAATGTTGTCGTGCCGGTCAATGTGCCAGAGTGAAGGGCGCACGGGTTCGTAGGGCGACTCGATGATCATGTCTTTAATCACACCGATGATGGTGTAGGGCCGCTCGTTCCAGGTCAGGGTCTCCCCTACGGCATTTTCAAATCCCAGGAACTTTTCCGCCGATTCGTTGATGACGAACGCGTTGGAGTCACTGGCGAACTCGTGCGAGAAATCACGACCATCTTTAAATTGCCAGCCCACGGTTTTGCCGAACTCGTGGTTAACGCCATTGTTGGGAAAATCCACAGCAAGTGCCGGATCCTTACCCTGCCAGGTGAAGCCACCATTACTGTTCCATACCTGCGTGGTGGGACTGCCTGCTACGGTCATCTCTGCGATGGCTCCCTGGGTCTTCAGTTCGTTCCGTACCGCGTCGAAGTGATCCTTGATGTCGTCAGTCTGTAAGTAAACATTGATAAGCCCATTGCGGTCGTAGCCGATTGGCCTGTCTTTGGCGAATTCAATCTGACGAAACACAACAATGGTGCCGATGATGAGTATTACAGAGACGGTGAACTGCATTACCACCAACACCTGTCTTGGAATAGAGGCCAGTCTGCCCGCGCGGAAAGTTCCTTTCAACACTTTCACCGGCTGGAACGAAGACAGGTAGAGCGCAGGATAGCTGCCCGACACAATGCCGGTGATCAGGCTAAATCCGATGCCTAATAACCAGAACTGAGGACTGCTCCAAAGTAAGGCGAGTCGCTTATCGGCAACCTGGTTGAATTGTGGTAACGCGAGGTACACCAATCCGATCGCCACCACAAATGCCAACAACGCCACCACGATGGACTCGCAGAAAAATTGATTGATGAGCTGAGACCGCATAGAGCCAACGGACTTGCGGATGCCTACTTCCTTGGCGCGCTTCTCAGAGCGGGCTGTGCTCAGGTTCATGAAGTTGATGCACGCCAGCAGCAACACAAACACACCAATGATGCCGAACATCCACACGAATTCGATACGGCCACCCACGTTCCTGCCTTCCTTGAATTCGGAAAAAAGGCGCCACTTGCTCATGGGGTGGAGAAACACTTCAGGTTTGTATTTGCGGTCGTTGTCAGTGCTCAGCTTGTTGTACTTCACGTTAATGATCCTGGCCGACACCTGTTCCAAGTTGGCATTCTCTGCCAGTTGCGCCCAGCTTTGGGTGAAGTTGCTGTCCCACGGGTCGTCCATGTTTTTGATCCATTCGTTTTCGAAGATGTAAAGCGACCACGGCATGATGAAGCTCATCTCCCGAAAGTGGGAGCTGTGCGGAAGGTCTTCGTACACGCCCGTCACCTTCACATCGCGCTTGTTATTGACGAGCATCATCTGGCCGATGGGGTCCGCATCGCCAAAGAAGGCTCTGGCCACGGACTCGGATAGTATAATCGAGTATGGATCTTTCAATGCGCCCTCGGGGTCGCCCTTCAAAAGATTGATCGACAACATGTCGATTACCTCGGGCTCCCAGTACATACCAGCCTTGTTGAACTTCTTATCGCCCACGGTGAGGATACGTCCGAAGTTCCAGCTTGACTGAACAACGTATTTAAAATCGCTGCCGAAATTGTTGCGTATCTCTTCGGCCATCAGATACGGGTTGGCCACCTGCGATTGCCTTACTCCATTGTAGATATTGTTCTGCCACACTTGCGCGAGCCGGTCGTAGTTCTTATGGTAGCGGTTGAAGGTGAGCTCGTCCCAAATCCAGAGTCCGATGAGCATGGCTACAGCCATGCCTGCGGCGAGGCCGGTAATGTTGATGAATGTGTAGCCTTTGTTCTTCGTTAGGTTGCGGATCGCGATCTTGAAATAGTTTCGAAGCATAAAGCGTAAGTTTTTGGCAGACTAATAGAAATACTCAGCAAAGTTGGGAAGGTTGCAGGAGAAAGAGATAATTTTTAACGCAAGAGTTGATTAGTCTAAATTGAAACAAGCTAAGATAAAACCCGTGAATATAAAGAATATCCCGTCGTTACACCTATTCAAGGGTCGTAAAGGCCGATGAAAGCGCAGTACCGTACCCGAATATTTCCCCTACTCTCTGATAATTAATGACTTATTATGAATTGCATTAGTTTTTCTAACTTAGCAGACCATTAAACGCAAACCATCATGAAAAAATTGTTGACTGTTGCAACGCTGTTATTCTCGGTACAGGCATTTTGCCAGGGACAATTCCAGAACGAAACGGCAGGATCGATCAGCTACGCATCCGGACATGTTATGCAACTCGCACAGGCAATTCCCGCAGACAAGTATGCCTGGAGTCCACAGGAGGGAGTACGCTCAGTAGCGCAGGTTTGTGCCCACATTGTTTCTGCGAATTATTTTTTCGCTTCCAAGCTAGGCGCGAAAATCCCTGACGGTGTTAATATGGAAACGCTGGAAACCAACCTGAAAACGAAGGATGCTATTGCAACTGAACTGAAGAGGTCTTATGATGTGGTTATCAGCGCTATTAAAAATACCCCGGATGCATCTCTGGCCAATAAGGTAGAATTCCCCTTTCCAGGCGATTTTACGAGCATGTCTGCTATCCTGATCGTTCTTTCTCACTCGAATGAGCACCTTGGACAATTGATCGCCTACGCACGGATGAATAAAATTGCTCCTCCCTGGAGTGAGGGCAAATAATTATAGATCTTCTTCCACTTGTGGGAATAGAAATTCCCGATTCCCCCTCGATCGGGTTTGTTATTCCGATCGCAACGACTTCACTGGATTTGTTGTCGCAGCTTTGATCGATTCAAAGCTCACCGTCAACCATGCGATAACAAGGGCTGACAGGAACGCCACAACAAAAATCGCCCAGTCAATCGTTACATGATAAGCGAAGCCTGTAAGCCATTGGCTCATTCCGTACCACGCCAGGGGTGTTGCGATTGCCGTGGCGATGAGAATCGGACGGGTGAATGTGGCCGACAACAGGTAAACAAGTTGGAACCCCGAAGCACCAAGTACTTTGCGTATTCCCAGCTCGCGTGTGCGCCGCTCTGCGAGGTATGCCGACAAGCCATAGAGCCCAAGACACGAGATCACAATCGCCAGCACAGCAAAGACGTTGAACAAACTGCCCAACCGTTGCTCGGCCTTGTACATGTTGGCGATATCCTGGTCGACGAAACTGTATTCGAAGGGATAGCTTGGGTTCATCTCTTTGCAAATCTGCTCCAATGCCTTGATCGTGTTTTCTGTTTCGTCAGGTAACGTGCGCACTATTGCATAACCTCCCCATGTATTACGATTCAGGAACATTGGGCCAATCGCCTCCTGAACTGGTCTGAAATTAAAATCTTTTACCACACCAATGATCGTTCGCTCACGACCCCAGACGGTGATTTTTGTTCCAACGGCAGATTCAAGCGACATGTTCATAGTCTTTAATGCCGTCTCATTTACGATAACGTTCGTGGAATCGGCCTGCGCATTTTCACCGTAGCCGTGTCCATCGAAAATGGTGGCCTTGAAAACCTCTTCGAAATTTTCGTCGATGGCCGTATTGTAAAACAGTGGTTGTGTATTCGGGTCTTTTCCTGCCCAATCTACACTGATCGTTGCTCCGGAGGTAGTGGTGGGCAGGTCTGAGATAAATGAGTACTGGCTGGTTAACCGGTTATTTTCAAGTCTGGTACGCAGGGCATCGTATTTCGACCATAAGTCTCCCGACATCTGCACATACAATAGGTTCTCTTTGTCGTAACCCAGGTTCAGTTGCTGAATGTATTTCAGTTGGCGATAGACGATCGCCGTGCCAATGATTAGTGAGATGGAGACAGCAAACTGAATCACCACCATGGTGTTCCTGAACAAACTACCTGACCCGCTCGCTGTGAAGTTCCCTTTCAATACTGTAGCCGGAACAAATCCGGAAAGATAGAGCGCGGGGTAACTGCCTGCCAACAAACCAGTGATCACTGTTATACCCAACAGTCCTGTGACGACCTGCACGTTGGTGAAATCCAGGGTAAGATTCTTTCCTCCCAACGTATTAAAATAAGGAAGGACGAGATAGATCATCAGTAAAGCCAGCACGAGCGAAAGCAACGCAACCACCAACGATTCTGCGAGGAACTGTCCCATCAGCTGGGGTCTCATCGCTCCCACCACTTTGCGCAGACCAACCTCCTTTGCCCGTCGCGCCGCACGCGCTGTGGCGAGATTCATAAAATTCAGGCAAGCCACTACAAGAATAAACACGGCAACCACAGTAAAGATGTACACGTTCTGTGCGTTCCCGTGTCCTGGAATATCGGCCAGGAAATTGGAGTAGAGGTGAATCTTTGCAAGGGGTTGCAGTACGAAACCCACTTTCAACACAGCTTCATTCTTTTTATAGATCGCCTGTAACTTTTTTTCGAGGTCAGCGATGGCTGACTCGGAGTGCTGCGCTTTTTCATGAAGCTTAAGAAAGGTAAACCAGTTGAAGTTGTCCCACACGTTGTTCTTGAGGTCGTTGTGGCTGCGCGCCAGGTATCGCATGGGCTGAACAAAATCAAACCGCAGGTGAGAGTTGTGTGGAATGTTTTCAATTACTCCTGTTACAGTAAAATCATCTTTATTGTTCTTGCGGATCGTCTTTTCAAGCACATCGGTGCTGCCGAAATATTTCATCGCCATCTCTTCGGTGATGACGATGCCTTCCGGGTTCTGAAGTGCGTTTACAGCATCTCCTTTAATAAAGGGGAAAGTGAACACTGTGAAGAAGTTCGAGTCGGCATAGATGGTCCCTTTCTCTTCGAACTTCATGTCACCTACCTGAATAAGATCCCGGTTGAAATTGCTGATACGCACAGCTTCTTCCACTTCCGGGATCTCGTTTTTTGCCGCCAGGGCTAGTGGCGCAGACGACACAGCAGCATGCACTTTCAGCTCGGGCAACGTTGCTGTGATCCGGTACATGCGCTCATGGTCCTTGTGAAACCGGTCGTAGCTAAGTTCGTCGTCGACCCACATCCCGATCAGCGCTGTACAGCTGATGCCCAGTGCGAGACCAACGATGTTAATGAAAGAAAAGCCCTTCTGGCGCAGAAGGTTTCGAATGGCGACTTTGATATAGTTGCTGATCATTGAAGACTGGTTTATCCAGGGTAAGACGTCTTAAGACACACTGAAGTTGCATACCATTTAAGGAGCCCGTGCAATTGCCACTGGTAGTAAAGCGAATCGGGCGCCGTAAGGTCGTTGCCGACTGGGTGAAAGTCGGACCTGGCCGGAATAGTGCGCATAGCGCCCAGCTCTCTACATCAACTGATAGGGTGAAATTTTGTCGTATTCACCGTTTTTTGCGCGCTCCTCCTCGAGGTCAAACCGGCTTTGAATGTTCAACCAAAATTCGGGAGACATATTAAAAAACTTCCCCAGTCTCAGTGCAGAATCTGCAGACATGCTACGGGTTCCCTTGATCAGTTGACTTATCCTGGTTTGGTCAACCCCTATCGCCCTGGCAAGCGCGTATGGCGTAATATTCATTTCATCGAGAAAGTCAACCTTTAGAATCTCGCCCGGATGAACATTTTTTAGTTTCTTAATCTTCATAACTCTTCAATGATAATCAGTAATTTCCACTTCGAACACTGTGCCTCCCCTTAAGCTTGCCATTTAACAATTCGCCACGGAGCATTTCGGCCCAATCCAGTCCGATCCCGGACAGTAATGTACCCAAAGCGAACGGCCTGCTTTCAAAAGAACGCTGTTCCAGGCAAATTCAAACGCATTTTGCGTGGTACGGCCTTTGCCACAGCAAAAGCACAGATTTAATTATATGATCAGATATAACCTGCTTCTGTTCATCCGAAACCTCAGCCGGCAAAAGCTGTTTTCGGCCATTAACCTGCTTGGACTTACGGTGAGCCTGGCCAGTACAATACTCATTTATCTGTATGTGACCCATGAGTTGGGCTTTGATAGCTTTCACCACCATGCCGATCGCCTGTACCGCGTCAATCAAACATTCATTTGGGCCGAGAATAGCAACAGCCAGTTTTCAAGAACCGGGCCGGGCGTTGCCAATGCGTTAAAAGAAGAACTCCCTGAGGTCGAGCTGGTGACGAGCCTTCACACACCCGGCAGTTTCATAGTCTCGTATGAAGCCCCTTCCGGCGAAATCATTTCTTTTGAAGAAAATGATGTCTTTGCTGCCGACACCAATTTCTTTAAGGTACTGAATTTTCCATTGATAAAGGGTGATCCTGATCGCGCTTTCCGTCTTGCAAACACGATGGTCATGACCCGGTCAACGGCTCAGAGATACTTCGGAGATGCCGACGCTCTCGGCAAGGTAGTGCGCCTGAGTGGTCTCAATGGCGACGAACGGCAGACGTACGAAGTGACGGGCGTTGTGGACGATCCTCCAAATAATTCTACGATTCAGTTTGATGTTCTTCTCTCAATGGAGGGATTCCCCGTCAGGCGATTGTATTGGAGCTGGGTGTGGACGCAACTTGAAACGTTTGTCTTGCTTGGTGAAAATGCGAACATCGATCAGGTACGCGAAAAGCTCAAACTCATTCCGCGAAAGCGTGCTGATGAAACGATTCGGGGGGCCATGGGCATGACCTATGATGAATACATCAAGTCTGGAAAAAAATGGGACCTCTTTCTCCAGCCCATCCAATCCCTTCACCTTCCGGAGCATCCGGTAGTCGGATCTTTTCCGGACACGGGAAATATCAAGATCCTATATTCATTTATCGGAGCCGCGTTCTTCATTGTGATTTTGTCCTGTATCAATTTCATGAACCTCTCCACGGCTCAGTTCACTCGAAGAATCAAAGAAGTAAGCGTGCGGAAGGTCATGGGAATTGGCAAAGCACAACTGGGATTCAGCTATTTCATTGAAGCGTTTGTTTTCTGTGCGCTGGCATTGATTGTGGCGATCGGAATCACCCAAATACTCCTCCCCTTTTTCAACGTGAGTACCGGCAAGTCCCTTCAACTGAACATGTTTGATGATCCGTCGCTCATGATGATCCTGATCGGGCTGATCTTCTTGATGTCCGTCGTCTCAAGTAGTTACCCCGCGATATTTCTCACGGGTTTTCATCCGGTGGAAGCAATGAAAGGAAAATTAAAAGCGGGCCGTCGTGGAATGTGGTTTCGAAACGGACTGGTGGTGTTTCAATTCAGCGTGTCGATCATATTGATAATCTGTACGGCCATTGTATTCCAGCAACTCACCTACGTATCCGAAAAGAACCTTGGCTTTGACAAGGAGAACCTGATGGTTATTCGCCATGTCGAAGGACTAAAGAACCCCGAAAGTCTTCGCGATGAAGCCTTGACGCTGCCGGGTGTGGTGGCCGCCAGTTGGTGCTCATCCACACCTCCTGAGGTTTACAACGGTGATACCTATAGCGCGGAAGGATTGAATGGCAGGGGTTTCTCGCTCAACTTCACATCCACCGATGAAAATTATATCCCGACACTCGGCATCAATTTGAAATTCGGTCGGAATTTCTCGTTGAATAATCCTGGCGATAAAGATCGTGTTATTATCAATGAGGCAACTGTGCGCAAGATAGGCTGGGCGTTGGATGAGTCGGTGATTGGAAAGAAGATCACCTATCCGAACAACGACAACGCAAGTTTTGAAGTCATCGGGGTTGTCTCCGACTTCAATTATTGGACGCTGGCAACGTCGATCGAGCCGATGGCGATGTTTCACCTCAGGAATGAGCAAGTCTTCCGTGAAAGCAGACGATTTATCGTTCTAAAAATAGAACCCCAGCGTGTGAGCGGCTGGGAAACGACGCTGGCGGCAACGGAACAACTCTGGAAAAAGCATGCCGGCGGGGCGCCATTCGATTATCGCTTTGTGGATGAAAATTTTGCGGACACATTCAAAACGCAACAACAGTTTGGAAAAGTGCTGACCGCGATGGCCTCACTCGCCATACTGATAGCGTCATTGGGATTGTTGGGGATGATTGTATATGCCCTGGAGCAGAGATCCAAGGAAATCGGGATCCGAAAAGTTTCCGGTGCGTCCGCATGGGACATCCTGATCATGATTTCAAGGGGATACACCATATTGATCGTGCTTGCGTTCCTGATCGGTGCTCCATTCTCTTACTGGCTGATGAACATCTGGCTGGCAGATTTCGCCTACCGCATCACTCCATCGATTTGGATCTTCGCTTTCGCAGGGTTAAGCACACTCATTGTCGCGATGCTGATCACGAGCTATCATTCGATGAAAGCTGCGATGACGAATCCTGTGGATGTACTGAAGGATGAGTAAGGTTTCGTCGTGAATCGTCAATCGTCAATCGTGAGCGAGGTGTGCCACTCTATACCTTTACACCTTTACACCTTGGTTTCCTGCAGCCGCATCAAAACATCTGAATAACCATATCCTGACCAGTAAGATCCAGTTTATCCTGGCTTGTAGTCATTTCAATTTCTTTACCATTCACTATTATTTTTTTGGCCTCAAGGGTATTTAACTGAATGGTCCAGCCGGGAGCAGTCTGCGTTATATGTATTTCCTGATGATCATTCTTCATGCTGATCGAAATGCCAAGATGATTATCCCCAACCACAACATTCTGTATTGAAGCCTCCTTCCAGGCTGATGGCATTGATGGAGAGACTGCAACGGTCTTATTGAAGGCATGTGGTTGAATTCCGAAGAAGTAATTTACAATTGGCACTGCCACACCATAGATATTCCATGCCTGTGTTATCATGCCAAAGTCTGGCGAGACCTCATACATAGATCCCGGCAAGGCATAGCTGAAAGAATTCTCAAGCTTCTTCATGTATTGTAAACTTGCGTCGGGATATCCATACCGTGCAGCGGAAACTGCAGCCACACCGGTGGGCAACGTCATGACCGCACCTGTATAGGAAAATATCTTTCTACGAGATCGCAATACAACACTGTCCGGTTCTTCAGTTCTGTCAGTACCTGTGACGAATACGCCAAAAGGGTTCTGGTATTTTTTTGTAGTTTCCAGGGCATGTTTGGCCTTATCAGCGTCAGCGATTCCTGTTTCGAGGGGCGTATTGACAACCCAGTTGTGATAGACAACATGTGGAATCTTTTTGTCGGCCGGATATCTCCTGAGCTGGCTCCGCGTAGCCTTTAGTTCAGCAACGGCCCATGGTTTATTCAATGTATCAGCCCTTACTAAAGCCGCAGCTACAACAGATCTTGCCTCTGCAACCGTCGCTCTGAAGTCCCCATAGGAATTGTGATCCGGTTGCCACCATTCATTGTTAATTTTCGTTTTTAGCTCATCCGCCAGTCCCTGATAAGCATTAGCAGACATCTCGTCACCAACAGCTTCAGCCAATCGGGCAGCACTTGCATAAGCTTGTTGTGCATAGGCAGCCACATCGATCATCTCCGTATCCAATCCGGGGATTTCCATCATGCCGCTGCCATTAGGATACCCGTTGTTATCGGGATCTTTTTCCTTTTGTAACCAGACAATTCCTTTCTGTATGTCAGGGTAGAGTTGCGCGATAAGCGCCCTGTCTCCCGTCCATGCATAATAGTTCCATACTAATGTAATGAACTGCGCGGTCTCGTTTACATTGCCAGGATTGTACACGGATCCATTAGTGGACACTTCGTGAATGATCCTGCCATCAGCATTCGTTTGTTTTGAGATCTTGTTCAGCAACTGTATCGTGTTCTTCACCAATGAATGATCGCCTGTCGCCAGTACACCCTGCAATGCGTAGGTGTTGTCACATCCAAACCACCAGGGATAATCCGGCAGGCCAGCCGATAAGCCAACTCCCTGTTCGGGAACGGATCGCACGAGCCATTCCGTGTTGTATTTCAGCCATTCGTACATCTGCTGAACGCCACGATCTGGAATCGTTAGCTTCGCGGTATTCGCGATCAATTGATAACGGGTTGTTTTTGATTGTAACAGCCTGGCTGCTTTTGACTTCAGCAACTTGAAGTTTAATCGCAACGCATCCTCCGACTCGTATGAACCGGCAACATAGATTGGAATAATGACCGATTGACCACCCTGAATTGAAACTGAAAATTTCAGGGACGCATTCTTCCCCAGTCCCGATCGTTTTCCGGGGACACAGCTGACAGTGTCCAGTGAAAATCCAGGTGCTTCAAGGGACGAACCAAAAGCGACATACCATGGATTATTCTTGTCCTTACCGACTGCGGCTGACAGGGTTTGATCGAATACAACTTCGTCCTTTGCGTCGATCATATTTGTGCGTTCGCCGAGCCATGTTGGTCGCAAGTCAGTCATACCGGTGAACGAAAAAGTAATGTCGCGCTTCGCATCGCTCTCATTGATCACTTTGAATTGTAGAATAGCTCCTTCGATACTATCCGGAATAAATTGCGCGCGCTCAATCGAAATATTTTCCCCGGCCCACCGGTAGCAATGTTTGTTCGCATATGGATAGTTAATAAACTTATCAGCCTTGTCAAGACAGAAAGACCGGTCTGTTCCCTGAATTGTTAACCGCGCGTGGAAGCCGTCCATTAGTTTTATGGGATGGTCCCAGATCCCTCCCATTTCTCCCTCAATATGCCAGCCAAGGTCCGGAAAGCTTCCATCCTGGTATCCCACCATGTAGACGCGATCTCCGGCAGTGACGAATGGTGATTGAAGGTATTGCGCTTTGCCTTCTATCGAATCGATCATTAATATTCGACTGAAAAGGTCAGATTGGAACGGATCGCGGGTTGAGCAACCGATAGTTAGCAACGCTGCCGTGAGGACCAATGTTAGCCTGATTTTCACAGTTCTAAAACTAACGGAAAAAAAGTAGAATCACATCCGGTTTCCTGTTATTCACTCCTCAATGACTTCACCGGATTGATCCTCGACACTCTGAGGGAATGATACAAAATACATAGAAAGGCAATCACCATGACAGCGATGCCGGTACCGACAAAGGCCCACACAGGCGTGGGTGTATGATAAGCAAAGTTGGTCATCCATTTGGTCATAAAGTAGGATGCAATCGGCCATCCGAGAAGGTTGGCGATCAGTACAAGTTTGATAAAATCGGCTGACAGCACTTTGATCAGCGTGGCAGTACTGGCACCCATGACCCGCCGAATTCCAATCTCCTTTGTTCCAGGCGATATAGCGCGGTGTGCAGCGCCCCAATGCTTACACCCCGATTCAGTCGCGATTCGATGTGCTCTTTGACGGCCAGGCTATAGGCATTCTCACCTAACACGCCGATGGTAAGCATGACAATTTCTTCAAATTCACCAAGGTTATTTCGCGACGACATTATATTCTATTTGCAGGTATAATGATAAAGATAGGATTTTACCTACAAAAGGAAAATAACTGATCGGAATTCTCACAAATCGGTAATTAGATTCTCGACGAAATGCGCGAATTTTTACGCCCGGTAAGCTCGCGCAAACTCCTTTGCAAAATCTTCAAGCCTGGTGGAAGCGAACGCAGGCTTGTGCGTCGCTGCATCGGCCTGCATCACGCCTTCGCGCATCGCCTTGCCCATGGCGGTGTAATTTTCTGCATGTGTCTCCGGCAGACCTGCCTGGAGCAATCCCTCCTTCTGTTGCTCATCCGTGAACTCGACCCAGTTCAGATCTTTTCCGATAGCCTTGCCAAGCACGGCGGCGATCTCCTTGCCTGAGCGTTCATCACCGATGATGTAACGCACAGTGCTTCCGCGGAAGTTAAGACTGAGAAGTTCCTCGAGCGCGGCTATGGCGACGTCGTTTGTATGTACCAGGAACAGTTTTTCCCCGTTGCCGTAGTTACCTCCCATAATCTCTGCGCTCTTGATCAAGCCTATCTGTGACATAAAGTTGTAGTAGAAGAATGATGGTCGGAGATGCCTGACATTCAAATCAGGAATATCG
>JBBEBN010000292.1:0-16519 GCA_040882305.1 Cyclobacteriaceae bacterium | reverse complement strand
CTTTCGCGGAAACAATTGGCAATGGCGATGGCCGGAAAAATATGACCACCGGTTCCTCCCCCGCTAATGATCAGGCGATATGGTGTCAGGTTTTTCAAGCTGCGACTTTCGCGTTAGTTATGTTTTTCTTTTCCCGTGATTCCGTTTTATCAATTTGTTCCCACGATGGATCCTGCTCACCACGGCTTACACTCAGAATAATCCCCAGGGCCACTCCCGTGAAAACCATTGACGTTCCCCCCATGGATACCAGTGGAAGCGGTTGCCCGGTAATCGGACCGAGTCCCACAACCACACCCATGTTGACCATGGCCTGGCACACAATGTCAAAACTCAGTCCCGCCGACAGCAACCCACCGAAGGCGCGCTCACTGTTATAGGCGGCTTTCATTCCCCGATGCAACAGCACGAGGTACAAAATCACCACGATGATGCCACCGATCATTCCATATTCCTCAACGACAATGGCATAGATAAAATCCGAATAGGGATGGGGAAGGATGTTTCGCTGGTCACTGTTACCGGGTCCTTTGCCGGTGACGCCGCCAGTAGCCACAGCGATACGCGCATGCTTTGCCTGAAAGGGAAGCTCCTTATTTCCCTGTATCCCTTCCGTAAAATCATGGATACGCGATTTTACCGTCCCGCCACGCACGCCGAACTTAAAGGCCAGGGCGCCGAACATTACTCCCACAAACAACAGCATAGCCAGGTAACGCGTGGGCACACGACCAATAAACATGATGAGCATGCAAGTGAGGAGGAGAAGCACGGCCGTCGACATATTCGTCAGGGCAATCAAACCGCAAATGATACCGCACCAGAATAGGATCGGTATCAGTGAATCTTTGATGTCATCAATATTCTGCTGGCGCTTTGCCAGCATGCTCGCGAGGTTGACGATCAAAGCCAATCCCGCAAAATCGGAAGGCTGGAACGACCCAACGATCGGGATCGCAATCCAGCGCGCCGCGTCGTTAACGGTAGTTCCATGGGTGAAAGTGTAGATCAGCAAGGGAATGCTCACCCATAAGGCCAGCTTCGAAAGCCTGGAATAGTAACGATAATCTACCTTGTGCGCGAACCACATGGCGGTAAGTCCGACGATTACCGTGATGGTATGCTTCAATAGATAACTCTCCGGGCTCTCCATCCGCTTATATGCCAGCGTGCCAATGGAACTGTACACCACCATGATGCTGATAATTGACAGCGCAAACACCACCGCCCAGATCACCCGGTCGCCTTGCAAGTTTTTATCAGCCCAGTCTTTTACCTTATTCATTGTCGTGAAACGTCAATCGTCAATCGTGAACCTGCCTGCCTAAACTTTTAAAACTTCTTATACTTTTCAAACTCCTTACACTTCTTAAACCGACCTACATGCCCACTTCCTCGGCAAGCTCCTTCACCGCTGCCCTGAACTGATCTCCCCTGTCTTCATAATTCCGGAAGAGGTCGAAGCTTGCACAGGCGGGTGATAATAAAACTACGTCGCCTTCTCTTGCGAGTTCCAAAGACATCCTCACAAGATCCTTCACGCTTTGCGTTTCCCTTATGACCGGCACGGTATCGCCAAACGCCTTTTTCAGTTTATCATTGTCCTTTCCCAGGCAGATCAGGGCGCGCACTTTCTTCTTCACCGTATCTTTGATGATGTTGTAATCATTTCCCTTATCAATGCCGCCTGCAATCCAAACCAGCGGACGGTCGTAGCTTCCCAGCGCATAGATCACGGAGTCGACATTCGTCGCCTTGGAATCATTGATGAATTCAACCCCCCTGATGGTCCCAACGGGTTCCAACCGGTGCGGTGCATTGACAAAAGTCTTTAGTCCCTCCATGATGGAATCAAGACTCGCACCTGCCAGATACACAGCGGTGACGGCCGCCATGGTGTTGATAAGATTATGAGGTCCCTTCAACGTTGTTTCCGATTGTGCGACACCAAACTTCTCCCTCAGGTTGAAGATCATTTTCGATCCGTCAAAATGTACATCGGCCCTTTCCGCGTGTTGCAACGAAATGGGTATCTGATGGGGCACGACCGAACGGGTCCTGATTTCCTTCATGATCACCTGGTCGTCGGCGTAATAAATAAAATTCTCCTGCCGAGTCATGTTCTCGATTAGTTGGAACTTCGAGTTCACATAGTTCTGCATCGTATTGTCATACCGGTCGAGATGGTCGGGCGTGATGTTCAATAAGATCCCTATTTCAGGTTTAAAAGTATCCGTTCCGTCGAGCTGATAGCTGCTGATCTCAAGAACATACCAGTCGAACGTCTGGCGTGCTACCTGCCGGGCCATGCTGAAGCCGACATTGCCTGCAAGGCCAACATTAAAACCGGCCTGCTTCATGAGGTGATAGGTCAGCAAAGTCGTCGTCGTTTTTCCGTTCGTACCTGTCACCGCGATGAGTTTTGCATCGGTATGACGAAACGCAAACTCGATCTCATCAATCACCGGAATATTTACCAGAGCCGCCTGTTTCATGATCCATGTCTTGTCTGGAATTCCCGGGCTTTTGATAATCAGCCTGGCATCCATTATTTTTTCCCCTGAATGACCGTTTTCTTCAAACGCAATCTTTTCTGACTTCAGTTCAGCTTTATACTTGTCTTTGATGGGACCGCTGTCGGACACAAATACATCATACCCCTTTGTCTTTGCCAGCAAGGCTGCTCCTGTTCCGCTTTCACCCGCGCCGAGTATGACAATTTTTTCTTTCATCGCAATTTCAAAGTTGCCAACGTTAATAACGCCAGTAGTATCCCTGCTATCCAGAAGCGCGTTACGATCATCGCTTCATGAATACTTTTCTTCTGATAATGATGGTGCAGGGGCGACATCAAAAATATTCGCCTGCCTTCACCGTATTTCTTTTTCGTGTATTTGAAATAAGATACCTGCAAGATCACCGAAAGACTTTCCAGGAAAAAAATCCCGCACAACAGGGGAATCAATAATTCTTTCCGCACGGCCAGAGCGAGGACGGCGATCACACCACCCAGCGTTAAGCTTCCCGTGTCGCCCATAAAGACCTGGGCTGGATAAGTATTGTACCAGAGAAACCCGAGGCATGCACCCACAAAAGCTGTACAAAAAATCACCAGTTCCGCCAGGTTGGGGATGTAGATAATGTTTAAATAGGAACTGAAGTCGACACGGCCCGACACATAGGCCAGGATGGCTATCGTCATCCCGATAATACCGGAAGTGCCCGCCGCGAGACCGTCGATCCCATCGGTGATATTTGCGCTATTGGATACCGCGGTAACCACGACAATGACAACGAGCGTATAAACGAGCCAGGTATACTCATCGGGAAGTATGGGAATGAATTTGTTGTAATCCAACTCATTGTTCTTCGTGAATGGCACGGTTGTCCGCATAGACTTCACATCCTTGTACCTTACATTTGCATCCTCATTTCCCTCCACCTCGTTAGTCTGGATCGTTGTGATCTCAGCCTCGGTCGCAGGCTCGCGTACTACTACCTGGTCACTAAAATACAAGGTAAGGCCGACAATCAACCCGAGTCCTACCTGACCAAAAATTTTGAATTTTCCCGCGAGACCTTTTTTATCTTTTTTAAAGACTTTGATATAATCGTCCAGAAACCCGATCATTCCCAACCAGACAGTGGTGATGATGAGCAAAATGATGTAGATATTATCGAGCTTCGCCAGCAGCACAGTGGGGATCAGAATCGCCGCAATGATTATGAACCCGCCCATGGTAGGTGTTCCTCTCTTTTGCAACTGCCCTTCCAGGCCCAGGTCGCGAATATCTTCACCCACCTGTTTTTTGCGAAGGTAATTGATAAGATTTTTACCAAAGATGATGGTAATCAGCAACGAAAGAAACGCCGCCGCGCCCGCGCGGAACGAAATATATTGGAACACCCCCGCACCGGGAAGATCAAGTTCATTAAGATATTCAAACAAATAATATAACATGCGGACTAGTTGTCGTTTTCACTTAATAATTTAAGCATGCGCTCCATCACCTTGCGGTCATCGAAAGGATGTTTCACTCCCCTGATCTCCTGATAGGCTTCATGGCCTTTACCTGCAACGAGAACGATATCATTTTCCTTCGCCATCATGCACGCTGTTTTAATGGCTTCCTCACGGTCTGCCAGCACGAGCGTCTTCTTCACTTCTGTCGGAAGGATGCCCGTCTGCATGTCGCGAATGATGTCCATCGGATCTTCATCTCTCGGATTGTCGGACGTGAGCACAACTTTGTCGCTCATCTTGCAGGCGATGGAAGCCATGAGCGGACGTTTTGTTTTATCGCGGTTGCCGCCGCAACCTACCACGGTGATCACCCGCTCAGCGCCGGTCCGAAATGACCCGATGGTTTCCAGCACGTTCTTCAAAGCATCGGGAGTGTGCGCATAATCAACGATGGCCGTGATCCTGGAACCCGGCAGCACACGTTCAAATCTGCCCGGCGCCCCCATCAATGCCGAAAGGTGCAGCAACACGTCGTCGGACTCCTCACCGAGAAGGAGGGCGGCACCGTAAACTCCCATCAGATTGTAGGCATTGAAGTCTCCGATCATTTTGAACCACACGTTCTTCCCCGCGACTTCAAGTTCCAGGCCTTCCAATGAGTTAGTGATGATCTTTCCTTTATAATCAACGAACTTCTTGAGACCAAAGGTGTACTTCGATGCCTTTGTATTCTGCAGCATCACCATACCCCGCTTGTCGTCGGCGTTAACCAGTGCAAAGGCGGAAGGGTTTAATTCATCAAAGAATTTCTTTTTGGATTTTATATAATTTTCAAAAGTCTTGTGGTAATCCAGATGATCGTGCGAGATGTTGGTGAACAGCCCGCCCGCAAACTTTAAGCCCGCGATCCGCTCCTGATCCACCGCATGTGAACTGACTTCCATGAAGGCATAGGTACACCCGGCAGTGATCATCTTCTTTAATAATTCATTCAACTGGATCGGGTCAGGCGTCGTATGCGTTGAGGGGATAGGTTGGTCGATGATCCGGTTTTCAACGGTGGAGATCAAACCCACATTGTAACCCAGTGCGCTAAAGAGTTGATAGAGCAGGGTGACCGTCGTGGTTTTCCCATTCGTGCCCGTAACACCCACCAGCCTGAGGCCTTCGGATGGGTTTCCGAAAAAATTCGTGGCCATGATGCCCAAGGCCTGGCCGCTGTTCTTAACGGTGACGTAGGTGACTTGTTCGTTCACCGTCTCGGGTAACCGCTCGCAAACCACAGCTTTAGCACCTGTATCAATTGCCTTCTGAATGAAGGTATGTCCATCTGAAAGCGTACCTGCCACGGCGACAAAAACAAATCCCGGCAACACTTTGCGTGAATCAAAGGTCAGCCCTTTTACTTCGGTGTCCATATTTCCAAAGGACGAAGTGAGTGAAACTTTGTACAATATGTCTTTTAATCCTGGCACGCTTATTTTTTATCCAAGCCTTAAATAAATACGATCACCTTTTGAAACCCTTACTCCGGCACCCGGTGATTGATTCCTTACCCTTCCCTTGCCTTCGTAAAATACCGTTAGGCCCGATTTCTCAAGCAGGTAAATGGCATCGCGGAAAGTCATGCCGAAAACATCAGGCACGATTCCAGGTCCCTGCAGATTTTTTTTCCAGTTTACGCTATTCCCGCTACGGGAAGTGCGAACCCATTGCTCGTCCGTCAGCGCACGATTGGAAATGCCCAGCTCATTGCACAACAAAGTCAGCTCCTCCTGATTTCCTGCTTTAATGAATGGCAGCACATCACTCTCCACATATTTCTGCATGCCCATGGGTTCGTGAAGCTGAATGTCGCGGGCGTAGATATTGTCCGCAATTTCCTTGAAGACCGGAGCCGCCACGTTGCTTCCGTACTGATACCATCCACGCGGATTCTTTATCAGAACGATGGCAGTGTACTTCGGGGCATGGGCCGGAAAATATCCGACAAAGGATGTGATATACTTTTTAGTGTAACGACCATTCTCCAGGATCTGCGCAGTTCCGGTTTTTCCCGCAATCCGATAATGGGTTCCTTTGATATTTTTGGCCGTTCCGTTGTCCACCACTCCTTCCAGTAATATCCTCAGTTTCTTAAGCGTTTCCCCTGAACAAATGCGGCTATTGATCACATCGGTTTCAAAGGTCTCCTCTTCTTCATCCGCTTTCTTTACCGCCTTCACAATGACCGGTTTGATCATCACACCGTCATTGGCCACAGCATTATAGAGCGACAGAATATGCAGCGGTGTAATTTCAAATCCATATCCATACGCCATCCAGGGTAGACTGATGCCGCTCCAGCCTTTGTCACCCGGCCGTTTGATCTTCGGGTCCGGTTCACCCGCAATCTGAATTCCCAATCGTTTGGAGAGATTGAAGTTGTCGAGATAGCTCACAAAATTACCGGGCTTCAAACCGAAATGCTCATCCACCAGCCGGGCCATCGCCACGTTCGACGAATGCTCAAAAGCTTCCTGGATGGTGACCCTGCCCAATCCACCCTCTTCATCGTCGCGAACCTTTACGTTATAGAAAAGATATTCGCCATTACCGGTGTCGATGCTGTCGGTCAGTCGCACATTCGTATCCTCCAGTAAAGCTATCATGGTGACCAGCTTGAACGTGGATCCGGGTTCAAAGAGCCGAGCCGCAAAATTCAGCTTCTCGCTAAAATTCCCTCTCCCATCCGTACTCAAGTTTGTGATGGCCTTCACTTCGCCCGTTTCCACTTCCATCACCACGATCATGCCGTCGTCGGCATCGTGCCGGACCATGGCTTTGTGCAAGGCTGTTTCAGCTACGTCCTGCAGATTAATATCAAGGGTGGTTTGCAAATCAAGGCCATCGACGGCCTTGACATTGTTTGCATCGAAGATCGGTTTCCATACGCCGCCGGCGATTTTCTGATAGTAGGCATATCCGTCCTGCCCGCCGAGGTGCTCGTGGAAACTGTATTCAAGTCCGGCGCCCCGGTCGTTTTCGTTGATGAATCCGATCGTCCTTCTCCCGAGATTTGAAAAAGGGTTGTAGCGCACGTCCACTTTTTCGAAGATCGCCCCGCCGCGCAGTCTGCCCTCCCGTATGATCGGCCAATTCATCATTCTTTTTTTCTCCTGGAAATTAATCCTTCTTCGGTTGAGGATAATATACTGCTTGCCGGTCTCCCGGGCATCGATCAACATCCGCCTGTAATCATTTTGAGACCTGTCTCTAAAAAATACCGCTAAATGCCACGCCAGCGAATCAACGCCTTTTTTGAAAACCTCATCCCTGGGTATGGTAGCATCAAATGCGATCTTATAAAAAGGAAGAGAGGTTGCCAGCAAGCTTCCGTTGTCTGAATAAATATTTCCTCGGGTTGCCCTTACCCGCTTATAATCAAAGGAAATCCGCTCGCCCATAGCCGCCCACTTCTCTCCTTCCGCAAACTGGATGTGACCAATCTTGTAAATCACCGCCAACGAAAAAAGCATTACAAAAATGAACGCTACCCGAACACGTAATAATATGGATCTTTTAATATTCACCTTCTTCAACCACTACTTTATAAGGAGGAATCAAACTCTCTTTCAATCCAAAAGGCTTAACCTTGCGCGCAACCTCCGATTGCTTGCTGCCGAACATGAGGTCCGCCTTCAGCGTCGTATAATCCGCGCGCAGATCTTCCACCTCCACCTGGATCAGGTTGATCTTCCGAACGGCCTGCTCCGCATAATGCGTATTGCCGATATAGATCAACGCCAACACCATCACAAAAAATATCTTAGGCAGATAATGCACGGGGAAGCCTTCCTCGAAATAGCTTTCCAGTTTCAACTTTCTCTCAATTCCGGAAAAAACACTGAAGCCACCTGTTAAGGCGCCTGCCTGTGATTTCACTTTGAATTTGTTCGTGCTCATGTCTTCAAAAATTCGTTAAACCATGCAACCATGGGCCGGACCGAGCGGTGGGTGGTACGGACGCATAATCATGCGTCCCTGCGATGCCAACGCACATACCTGCCCAAGGCGTTATATTTTTTCCGCGACCCGCAATTTCGCGCTGCGGGCGCGGTTGTTCAGCGTAATTTCTTCTTCCGATGCCTCCACAGGCTTCCGTGTTACCACTTCAAAAGGTTTGATCGGATGGCCGTAAAAATCCTTTTCAAGTTCGCCGAAGACCTTTCCCTTCTGCATGTAGTTCTTTACCATCCTGTCTTCCAGGGAATGGTAGGACATGACCACCAGCCTTCCGCCAGCGACAAGCACTTCGCCACATTGGTGCAAAAAATTTTCAAGCGCCTTCATCTCGTCATTGACTTCAATGCGCAACGCCTGAAACACCTGGGCGAAATATTTGTACTCCTTTCCCCGGGGAGCAACTTCCTTTAATACATTCTTCAAATCTTCGGTGCGTTCAAACGCCCTTTGAACACGGTGCTGCGCAATCAACCTCGCCACAGTCTTTGCGTTCCTGATCTCCCCATACATGCCCAGCACTTTATGCAGATCCTGGTCTGTGTAAGTGTTCAGCACAGTGGCCGCCGTCTTCGAAATATTCTTATCCATCCGCATGTCCAGCGGACCATCAAACCGCGTCGAAAACCCGCGCTCCCCTGAATCGATCTGATGTGAGGATATGCCCAGGTCCGCGAGTATGCCATTCACCTTCTCCACACCATGTAACTTCAAATACCTTTTCAGGTGCATGAAATTTGCATGACAAAATGTAAAAGAACGATTCTCAATTTTCCCGGCCTCCCTCCTGGCATCGTCATCCTGATCAAAAGCGATTAACCTTCCCCCTGTCAGATGCTTCAATATTTCGATACTGTGTCCCCCTCCTCCAAATGTCGCATCCACATAAATCCCGTCAGGTTCTATCTGCAACACCTCGATGCACTGCTGTAACATGACCGGTCTGTGGTATTCACTCATCTCACCTGCATCTGCGATTGGTTCTTGAGGCAGCGGTTGTAGAGACGCAAAATCTTGTGTCTCTACAACCGCTACCCTACTCATTCAAGTACTTCTCTGCCAGCTTGCTCAGCTCTCCCGGATCCTGAATAACATGCTTCTCATAAATGGCAGGATTCCATACTTCCACTTTGCTCCCCGTCCCCACCAGCATCGCATCCTTTTCAATCTGGGCATAAGCGAGCATATTCTTTGGAATGAGAAACCGGCCGTTGTTATCTAACTCGACGGTAACGACGCCCGACAAAAAATTGCGCTGCAACTTTCGGTATTCCTCATTGAATTCGTTCAAGCCTGAAATCTTGGAAAACACTTTCCGGAATTCAACCATGGGGTACACAATGAGGCATTGCTCGAAACCACGACGGATCACCAGATCATTGCCGCCGCCTTCCGGCAGCTGAGCTTTGATCCGCGCCGGAAGGACCATTCTTCCTTTCGCGTCAAGCTTACATTCGTATTCACTGGTGAAGAAAGTCATAAGACGTAGTGGTTGTCTTTCCTGTCCCGACTTTGGTCAGGATCCTCCTAAGCAAACATAGTAAATTTGTACCACTTTAAACCACTTTGAACCACTTTTCTGCCTGTTTTGAGAAAAACAGCCA
This sequence comes from Cyclobacteriaceae bacterium, assembly GCA_040882305.1. Classification (GTDB taxonomy): domain Bacteria; phylum Bacteroidota; class Bacteroidia; order Cytophagales; family Cyclobacteriaceae; genus Chryseosolibacter. The sequence continues at coordinate 6,949 of JBBEBN010000292.1, read as the reverse complement.
TTAAAAGCACGGAAAGCGGCTTTTCCCCTAAAAAGACTCTTAAAAGTCCCAGGACAATGCCCCTTTCCGTCAAAGATTTCACGTCGCTGGGGCTGATTTTCAACAATTCCTACAGAATGGACCCTGTATGCTCACAAAAATGCGGCGGTGGTAAAACGGGGAGGTGGTGAAATCCGGACTGTGGTCAACACCGGGACCAGCAAGAACGGAAGCAAGCTCCAGCGCGGTAAGTCTTCCCGGGACTCACGGTATTTTCAGTCGAAATGTTAAGGAGATCCTAAATTGTAAATCATTTCTCTCATTTTTGTGTTTTTTCACCAGCTAAAGTGAAAACATGAATCGATTCTTTACGGGTGCGTTACTTTTTCTGGCGCTCACAGGTTGCAAACCGGAAACCGATGCTGTCAACCGGCTGAAAACGGGGATCTGGAGAGCCGTGATCGAGATCCAGTGTCAGGAATTGCCTTTCAATTTTGAGGTTTCCCGCGATCAGGAAGGAGGCTATGATGTCTACCTGCTGAATGCGGAGGAGCGGTTGTTGCTGGACGAAGTTGAACTCACAGAGGACTCCGTCAGAATGGCCCTCCATATCTTTGACGCCGATATAAAAGCCCGAATTTCCGGGGATTCTCTGCAGGGACTGTTCATTAAGAATTTCGCTGAGGGCTACCGGCTTCCATTTAAAGCCGCGTATGGTCAGGAATTCCGGTTCACAACACAAGAGAATGCTGAAAAGGTGGCGGATTTTTCGGGCAAATATGATGTTACCTTTATGCATGAGGGCGACACGACAAAGGCCATTGGCATCTTTCATCAAACAGAGAACCGGGTCACGGGTACGTTCATGACACCTACAGGTGATTACCGCTTCCTCGAAGGAAATGCGAAGGGGCGCTCGATGCGACTTAGTACTTTCGACGGGAATTATTTGTATTTGTTCAGCGCCGTCCTTCGCGAGGATGAGAAACTTGAAGGAGAATTTTACTCGGGAAAAACCTGGCGCGAAACGTGGGTGGGTAAAAGAAATGAAAATGCATCCTTACCCGATGCCGGATCCCTCACTTATCTGAAGGAAGGATATGAGCGCATTACCTTTGCCTTCCCGGATGCGGATGGAAAAATGGTCAGCCTGGAGGACGAAATGTACCAGGGCAAGGTGATCATTCTTCAACTGCTGGGGTCGTGGTGTCCGAATTGCATGGATGAAACGAGATTTTTATCGCCCTGGTACGATGAAAACAAGCACCGCGGTGTGGAAGTGGTCGGCCTGGCTTATGAACGCAAAGACGATTTTGATTACGCCAGCGCGCGCGTCAGGAAGATGGCCGATAAGCTGGATATAAAATACAGGATCGTCATCGCTGGCACCGACGACAAGGAAAAAGCCGCTGCAAGCCTGCCGATGTTAAACGCCATCGTGGCTTTCCCCACGACGATCTTTATCGGAAAAGACGGGAAAGTAAAAAAGCTCCACACCGGTTTTAACGGGCCTGGTACTGGTCAATACTTTGAACAGTTCAAGGAAGACTTCAACGAAACGGTGAACGCTCTTTTGAATGAAGACCTCACCGCAGAAAGATAGACTGTAGATGAAAAAACGCGTCGTAGTTGGATTATCCGGAGGAGTAGACTCCAGTGTCGCGGCGTATTTACTGCAACAGCAAGGATACGACGTCATTGGTATGTTCATGAAGAACTGGCATGATGATTCGGTCACAATCAGCAAGGAATGCCCGTGGCTGGATGACAGCAATGACGCCATGATCGTGGCACAACACCTGGGAATTCCGTTTCAGGCCATCGACCTCAGTGTGGAATACAAGGCGCGGATCGTCGATTACATGTTTGCCGAATACCAGCGCGGGCGCACGCCCAATCCCGACGTATTATGCAACCGCGAGATCAAGTTCGATGTGTTCCTGAACAATGCGCTGAAGCTCGGCGCCGATTTTGTTGCTACGGGTCACTACACGCGCAAAGATGAGTTTGTAAAAGACGGAAAGACAGTTTACCAGCTGCTCAGCGGAACGGATCCCAACAAGGATCAGAGTTACTTTTTGTGCCAGCTGACGCAGGAACAATTATCCCGGTCCTTGTTTCCCATTGGCGAACTGTTAAAACCTGATGTGCGCGCCATTGCAAAAAAACTCGGACTGGTCACGGCAGAGAAAAAAGATTCGCAGGGATTGTGCTTTGTTGGCAAAGTACACCTTCCCGATTTCCTACAGCAGAAACTTCAGCCAAAAAAAGGAAAGGTTATTGAACTTCCGGCCACCGCCGCCACTTTTCAAAACGGGTACGAACAGGACGATCTGGTCGCGTTAACCGATCCTTATGAACTGAATGCATCGGAGGGAAAGATTGTCGGCGAGCACAACGGGGCTCATTACTATACCATTGGTCAGCGCAAGGGGTTGAACCTTGGCGGACATGCAAAACCTCTGTTTGTGATCGGCACCGATACGGAACAAAATATCATTTACACCGGCATGGGTGAGGATCATCCGGGTCTTTACAGGCGCGGTTTGTTCGTCTCCGCGGAGGACGAACATTGGATCAGAGAGGATCTGAAACTTTCTCCCGGCGAATCGCGCAAATACCTCGCGCGCATCCGGTATCGCCAGCGGTTAGATCGTTGCACACTTCACAAAAAAGAAGAGGGCCTTTATATCATTTTCGACAATCCCCAGAAAAGTATCACCCCCGGCCAGTTTGCCGCCTGGTATGACGGCGAGGAATCAGTGGGCTCTGGTGTGATCAGCCGTTAGTTTGAATGTCTTCGTGGCTAAAAAAACCTGCGCCTTAGTGGCGAAATTAATCCTTTAATCCGCTCACGCCTCCCGATACTATGAATTTCATCGCTGCCTGTCCGGAGATCTTCAGAGGCCTGACATTTTCTTTGGGAACAAAATAATGGTAGCCCGAGATGGCATATGAATGCGGAATATAAACCACCACCATGTCATGCAATCCCAGCTCGGTCAGATCCGATTGTGTGACAAAACCGATCTGGTGAAGATCATTTTCCTGATTGATCTTTACCAGCACGGGTCTGTTAAATTTTCTCTTGTCTCCCACCACCGCGCCCAACAGGTCTTTAACGGTGGAATAAATTATCTTTACCAGCGGGATGCGGTTCATGCCCCTGTCGAACCATGAGCCCAATGTTTTGAATATATAATTGGTCGACAGGTATCCGATCAGGGTAATGAATGTAAAAATGATAAGGAAGCCCAGCCCGGGGTAAGGAAGATTCAATTGGTCATCCAGCCATTTGAAGGATAAGTAAATGAAGTAAGCGGTGGCCAGGATTGGCACTATAAACAGGGTGCCGCTGAAAAAGTAGCGGAGTATTCGGCCTGCAATGGCGTTCATGCTGCAAAGGTAGAGAAAAGCGGAAAGCAGAAAGGCAAAAAGCGGAACGCCACATGCTTTATTTTTGGAGTAAATCCTCTTCAGGGGCCCAATACCTATCGGGATTAGGGAACCTGGATCGTCCTGGATACTGCCAGCCTGACGACCTCGTCTACCTGTTCGTCGATACTGATGTGGGTGGTATCAATGACGATGGCGTCGGCGGCCTGGCGAAGGGGGCTTTCCGTGCGTCCGGTGTCGGTCTTATCGCGCTGTAAAAGGTTATCGATCACATCATCGAGGTCAACAAGCTGGCCGCGGTCCAACAACTCGCGTTGGCGCCGGAATGCGCGCACGAGGATATCCGCCGTCATAAAAAGTTTCAGCTCGGCGGCGGGGAAGACCACCGTGCCGATGTCGCGGCCATCCATCATTACCCCTTTTTCTTTTCCCATCCTCCGTTGTTGTTCCACCAATGCGTGACGAACATCCTTTAGGGTACTGACCTGGCTTACGTTTTCGGAAATACGCATCTTGCGGATGTCCTGTTCCACATTCAGTCCGTTGACATAGGTCTCCGAAACATTCCTGGAATTGACCTTGAAGGAGATGTGAATTTGTTGCAATGCTTTCAATACTTCTTTCGGGTTCGTCAGCGCTATATGGTGTTCCAGAAAATACAAAGTGACGGCCCGGTACATGGCACCGGAATCGATGTATCGGTATCCGAGAATATTGGCGACCTGTTTGGCGGTTGTACTTTTTCCACACGCAGAATATCCATCAATTGCGATTACAATCTTCTTCAAATGCATCAGCAATCTTTTAAAGGACAGGGTATGGGTTTACCTGGTTTAAGCCTCTTCTTTTTATGGTTCTGGGTGGATGCACATCCATCTGCGATCAGGATGATTACGGCAAACAATAAAATGATAATGGACCTGAATTTCACTGTATATGCGTTAGGTTGAACGTAAAAGTAAAAAAAAGAAATTAACCCTGCGTTTTATCTTCATAACTCATTCTGAAACCGATTTTCCGGCCACCCCCCGGTTCCAGCGCGTTTTTTTCTTTATCAGTCGGCTTTGCCCGCCGCTTTAATTCCTGCATTTTGCTTCGATCCTCAGGATTTTAAAGTCTTGCAGATAAGCTTGTAGGCGGGTTGTTTCGCAGTTGACTACTTCCGGCAAGCATTTGATAAACTGAATCGATCTTCCGAATTAAGCCATCAACTTATTGCGGTTTTATTAGACAATTATCTAAATTTACGCCCGACGCACTTAAAATAAGCAGCAAGGCAGCCAAATGGAAAAGGGTCATAGCTACTTACCGATAAGTATCCCATCTCAATAACGCATTAAAAATAAAATCATGAACACAACAGAGGAAGGTAAGAACGAAAAGACGTTTACAGGCTTCGGTAAGAAAGTGGATCAATTCCTCGATGAACTACACGAAGCGGGCGAGAAGTTGCAAAAAGAGTTCGAAGAGAAATTTGAGGAGTTAAAAGAAACGGGTGAGAAATTAAAGAAAGAAGCGGAGAATAAGGAGCGGTGGAAGGAAGTGGAGAGCAATCTTAAGAAAGCAGCCGATGAGCTGAGCAGTGCTTTCAAGGCGGCGTTTAAGAAGCGTCAGCCGTAGGACTTGCTATTGGCTATAAATTAAAATCCCGGGAATACTAATATCTCCCAGGGATTTTAATTTCGCTAACGATGCTTTGGCCAAAGTTGCCAACAGGCAAATGCTGTTACTCACGCCACATATACCGTCTTTGCATTCATAAACTCTTTTATTCCCAACTCCGACAGCTCCCTTCCATAGCCTGATTTTTTTATTCCGCCAAAAGGAAGGCGCTGGTCCGAACGCATGAGAGAATTCACGAATACACATCCCGACTCAATTTCCCGCGCGATCTTTTCACCTCGTTGCGGATCGCCAGTCCACACAGAGGCACCCAGCCCATAGCGGTTCCGGTTGGCCATCTCGATCGCCTGCCTGTCATCCTTTACGGTGATCAACGCCGCCACGGGTCCAAACAATTCCTCATCAAATGCAGGCATTCCAGGTGCGACCCGGTCCAAAATGGCGGGCTGGTAGTTGGCCCCGTTCCGCTTGCCTCCCGTGATCAGACCCGCGCCGGCGGCAAGGGAAGCCTTCATCTGTTTTTCGACACCTTCGGCAAGATCGATGCGCGCGAGTGGCCCGGTCGTGATATTTTCCTCCAAAGGATTTCCCTGCCGCAGGGCCTCCACATTCTTCTTAAAACGATCGAGAAATGCATCCCGGACAGACTCCACGACGATAAACCTCTTGGCGGAAATGCATGACTGCCCAGCATTCTGCATGCGCGACTGAGTGGCGACACGCGCACTTAGATCCAGGTCCGCATCCTCCAGTACAATAAAGGGATCGCTGCCACCCAATTCGAGAACAGTTTTTTTGATATTTTTTCCCGCCGCCGAGGCCACCTTTGTCCCGGCAAATTCACTGCCCGTCAGCGTTACTGCCGCGACACGATTGTCGGCAATGACGGCATCAACTTTGTCGGACCCGACCAGCAATGATTGAAAACAACCGTCCGGAAAACCAGCATCGCGAAAAATGTTTTCGATAGCCAGCGAGCATTGCGTGACATTGCTGGCATGCTTCAGCACTCCCACATTGCCGGCCATCAGGGAAGGCGCTGCAAAACGAAAGACCTGCCAGAAAGGGAAATTCCAGGGCATGATAGCAAGTACTGCACCCAATGGCTGAAAGCAGACAAAACTTTTCGATGCATCGGTGGGAATGATCTGGTCCTTGAGGAATTTCTCAGCGTTCGCCGCAAAGTAATCGCAGGCATTGGCGCACTTCTCTATTTCTCCCTGCGCTTCAGCAATTACTTTTCCCATCTCCGTTGAGATGACCTCCGCGTATTCTTTTTTTTTCGCCAGCAGAAGCTCCCCTGCTTTCTTCATCCTGGCAGCCCTCCCCTCGAAGGGCTCCCTTTTCCAAGCACTAAATGCTTTCGTCGCATTCTCTAACTTCCTGTTTATCGTTGGATCATCATCTTCTCTGTATTCGCCGACCAGAGATTGATCAAAAGGGTTGACAGATTTAAGCATAGTATTTATTATTGACGGTAAGGGCTTCTCCCTGCGAAGTTCGTCAATGCAGAGGAATAAAAAAGTCTTGTGACAAAAGAATATACGGCTTTAATCGCCGTGGACGGAGCTTGACCCGGACACATCCGAATCCAACGTGGGGTGGCCCCGGTACACGACATGACTTGCACCTGTAGCAACCACTGTCAGGTGGTCTGTGACTGTTACGTCTCCGTCGCTGGCCCCCGAAAAGTTAAGTTGTGCGCGCGATACAGGAAATCCAAACGCTTTAAGCGCGGAGGCGCCGGAAATGTCGGCTTGTAATTGCTGTCCTTCTCCACGGAGATTCATATAAGAAGCGCCGGATACGACAGCTTTTATCAATACCGATTCCACATCAATCTGGCATACAGAAGCGCCTGACAGATAGACCTCGAAATGATCGGTGTCAGAAAAACCGTAAACTCGGGATTCGCTGGCACCGGAGAAGTTCACCGCGTATAATTCCGGCA
>JBBEBN010000291.1:0-16641 GCA_040882305.1 Cyclobacteriaceae bacterium | reverse complement strand
AGTGGTGTCTGTAACGACTTGCAGCAAGATCATCTAAAAAGTTTAAAAAAATCAGGATTCAAAAATCAATATTTAATTACCCAGGCCCCTTCGTTGTATTCGCCTTTAAGTCCATCCGCAATCTGTTGTGTAGCCGCAAAGGTATCTCCTTCCGCCACTGTCAACCGGTGAAACTTTACATTGCCGTAAGGCGCAATAATTTTTGCATTGACTCCCTTTTCACTTAATTTCTTTGCGTAGTCCATAAGCAAGTCTCCGTCGATGGCACTGGCAACGACGACATAATAACGCCCCGTCCTTTCAATTAGTGTTTCAATGGTACCTGCCGGAGGAGTCGCTGTAGCGATAGAATCTGCTTTGCGCTGCGCATCTTCCGCGATGCGGCGTTGTTCAGCGGCGCGATCCTCTTCTGCTCTCGACGCGTCGAGGCGGGCCTGTTCTTCCTGCTGTGCTTTTTGTCTGGCAGCAGCATCGTCCTTGGGTTTTTTCCAGCCGAAATACCAACCGGCGGCGCCGATGATCAGCAGAAGGGCGGCGATACCCAGGATCTTGGGCCAGGGTGAATTGCCTTCGTCTTCATCATCATAATAGGTGGAGGTGTATTCACTTTGCCTGGCTTCTTCTCTCTCCATATTGGAATGGGTTATGGGTTGTTCTTCAGTGTATTCCGGTTGCCTGGTCTCAGCCTGAGGTTCCTCGCGGGGCACTTCTTCAACAGGAGTCGTTTCCCTGTTAATGGGTTCATATTCGATTTCAGGGAGACCAAAGGTATCATCGCTATTATCATTGTTCTGATCAGGGTTTTCGTCGGGCTGATCGTCAGGTTTTTTTCTGTTTGCCATGGTTAGTTAGGGGTTCACACCGTGTTTAACATACAAAAATAAAAGAATTTCCCAGCCCTACAAACCTGGAGGGTCAGAAGCTCCATGTCAAACCACCCAATGCCTGAAAGCCACGAGCGGGGTAGTTGAAAAATAACGGATACTGATTGGAGGTAATGTTATTGAACTGTGCAAATATGGAGAAGCTTTCCGAAAAGAGATACTCCGTCCGAGCGTTGAGATCAAAGGCAGGGTCCAGTTCGACCTTAGCGTCTGCCACCGGATCAAAAGCGTTCATACCACCCTGTGAAATAAGGTTTATGTGAATCAGGAATTTATCTGAAATGTTCGCGGAAGTCTCGCCGGTAACTTTATAGGTCGGCCTGTGCCATGCCTCCTCAATTTCGGTGCTATAGGAATAAACGTCACCGCGGATCATGAACTTGAACGTTTCGGTTTGAGCAAAAGCGAGGGAGGCAAAGAAGTTTGTCCTGTCGGTGTTGTCATCGTACTCGACAGTAAATCGCGAAGGATCAGTTTGATCATTCCTGAAAAAATATAAATTCTTCAGCGTGGCGAGAGAAAATCCTCCGTTAACGGCGATCTTGTTTCCGATCTTGGTGTGCAATGCAACCTGAAGGTCAAGCAACTTGTTTGTGTGAAATATCGGAATGTTCGGCGCAAGCCAAAGGTTTTCATCCACAAGCGATTGCAGTGAAACCTTTTCCATGCCGCCCGACAGGGAAGCCGTGATATCCACGGAAGGACTTAACGGGTAGGATGCACGCAGATCGGGATAGGCGTGAACATCCTTACTGTCAACGGTATCGTTCTCAAATGCAGCGACGATACCGGCGCTCAGTTTCAGGCCCTCTACGGGATAAAATTCATATCGCGGGTTGACGGAGAACAAACTCCGGGGCTTTGCCTCCAGAAGGGAGTCTTTCCGGTTGATGATCGAATAATCCGCCGCCACCGCGATGACAGACTGCTCGTTGAGCTCATAGGAAGAATTGAAGTCAAAATCCGCTTCCGACTCACGAGCCTCATACCGGTCGGCAAGATAACTGAACCCGGCACCCAGCTGCCAGGCAAAAGCGGAATTCTTCGTATTCGATAATTCACCCTTCAGATTAAAAAGGTTAAAGGCTTGCCTTATGTCATCCGCTTCTACAAATGTACCGGAAGGGTACCCGTAAAAATGCGTAAATTGGTGATCATAGGCGGCTTCAGCCGAAAGGGAAATAAAATCGCTGAAAACTTTTCCATACACAGCCACGCCGGAGGAACCACTTGCGGAATTTTTGCCGTCAACAGGACCCTCACCTGAATTCCTGAGGAAACCGTGGGCGCCTATTAGTTTATTCCGGTCGCGTTTCGAATTGATAAAACCCTCGAGGTAAGGAGAAGCGTAATTGCCGTACCCCGCACTTAAATAACCGCCGAATACATTTGATGCGGCCTCCTGTTTCAGTCTTAACGGCCGGATGGCTGGATTGATCTGAGCGGCCTGAAAACTGAAAGGTTGAAAGTCATAAGAGAATGACGGCCTGTCAGGCTCGGCGGGCCTTGGTGGAATCTTTTCAAAATTTCGCGTGGCCGGAGGAAGCGTGATCTGTCTTTCCTTGACAATCTCTATCTCTACATCCTCAAGATCGCCTTTCTGGTCCCAATCTTCCTGGGCAAAACTTTGCTGAAAAGCAAAAACCAGCGCCAGCAGAAACAGAACTCTCATATTGATCAATAATTTTTTCATCTTCATGGATCAGCGATTGGTTCCAATGGTATCAGTCTGTATCGTATCGGCTTCGAGCCTTCTTTTCTTTTCCGCCTCTGCCCGATCGATCTCTCTTAATTTTCTCCTGGCCTCGTCTTTCACAGATTGGGTGGGAAAATTCTCAACGAGTGATTGCAGTGTCGCGCGGGCCTGAAATAACTGATCCATTGCCGCAAAATTATCTGCCATCAGGAGATAAGCCTTTCCCACCCACTCATCGTAGGCGGCGAAATCCTCCGTCAGGCTCACGAGGGTTTCATAACTCTTTTTATATTCTTTTTGCAAATAGAAGATCTGTCCCAGCATGTATTTAGCTTCGGCGCCGTATGCATCCTGAGCCGTATTCAACGTGTTCAGGAACTCATCTTGCGCCGCTGCGAAATCGCCCCGTGCAAATGCGCTTTTTCCCAGGAACAGCGATGCTTTATTCTGACCCCCGGCGTTGGCGCCACCTCTTTCAAGAATGATCCTTGCGTACACATCCGCTGAATCGTATTGGGCGAGCAGGAAGAAAGATTCCATCAATCCTGTCCATGCGTTGTTCTGTTCTGTTTTGTTGGTGGCCAACTGCTCGAGGCGGTGAAAACTCCGCACAGCGGCGGGATAATTTCCCTGCATGAATTGAATTTCCGCCACTCGGCCCACCACTCGGCTGCCCATGCTGAAAGTCTTATCAAGCGCAAGCGCCTCATAAACAGGAAGGGCTTTTGGGTAATCTTTCATCCGGAAATAAGATTCGGCCACATAATAACGCGCTTCCTGAAGCCTGGTGCTCTGCGGGTAGGTGTTGAGGAAGGTGTTGAAGTTGATCAGAGCGGTGGGATATTGCTGACCAAAGAAAGCATTCTTGGCCGTTTCAAATTCGATGACTTCAAGCCCTTTGCTATCCGGATTCGCCCGCTTGAATTGTGTGAGGTAGCTCTCGAATTCAGCAGACCGGCCGGCAAGGGACAAAGCATCCTGTAACGGCAGCAATACCTCCTGGGCTACCGGATGATTGGGAAATTGCCTGATCACCGCAGTGTAGTCGGCAATGGTCTTGTCGTGTTGTTTAAGGTTGTAATAAGCTGACGCGCGCCGCATGTACGCATATGGGAGGAACTTCGAATGAGAAGTTTCGTGGATCAACTGTGAAAGCCCATCGACAGAAGCCTGATAATTTCCCTGTTCAATCTCAAACTGCGCGCGTTGAAACAGCGCTTCATCCCGATAAGGTGATTTCGGGTAGTTCTGAATGAGGGTGGTAAAGTTGTTCCGGCTCTCGGCAAAGTTTCTCCTGATGCCATTGATCACACCGGTTTGAAGCAATATATAATCGTTGTCAGCCGATCCCAGGTTACGGGCAGTTCCATAGGTTGTGAGTGCCGCATCATATTGCTTCGTCACGTAATAACAATCGGCCAGCCGGATCAAACCATCCACATAGTTCGGTGTATTCCTGTTGGCCCCGTTTGTAAATTCCTTGAAATTATACAGGGCGCGATCGTAATCCTCGATCGAATAATAAGAATAACCAAGCCCATATCTCGCTTTGCGCATGAGGTCGGCGTCCATTTGATTTCCCAGGCTGATCACTTTCTGATAATGCGGGATGGCTTCCTCGGGTTTCCGGCCTATAGAATAGGATTCTCCGGCCCAAAAACTCCCAAGGCCAACATACGTCATCTCCTTCGGATACTGCAGCGATTTTTCAAAGTACGAAACAGCATCGGAATAGGAATTCTTATTGAACAGTTCCGCCCCCATGAGGAAAGTCGCCTTCTGATAGGCCTGCTGGATCTGAGGATTCTTCGAAGGGAGCGCCTCAATATATTCAATGGCCTTATGAAAGTTGTTTCCATTCACATACGCCTGCGCCAGCAGTTCCCTCACTTCATTCGCATGGGCGCTGCCGCGATAGGCAGTGAGAAAATTTTCAAACACGTTGATCGCTTGCTCGGGACGGCCTGCATCATAAGAAACCTTTCCAAATTGAAAGGCAGCTTCTTCCGCAAGCTTTTTATCTTCCGGCACTTTGCGCGAATAATCAAACGCATTCAGAGCGAGTAGCTTGTCACCCTCCTTCAGATACAATATTCCCAGATAATAAGAGGCGTAATGGCTGACGGAATCTTTACTGGTCGCCGACTTGCTGAGGTAAGTGAGTGCCTTGTCAGTGTTATTGAGGGCGTAATTCGAATAACCTGCGCGGAATAACAAACTGCCTTCCGCCGTGTCTGGATTTTCCGCCAGAAATGCCTCATAAGCGTCTGCTGCTTTTTGGTAATCCCCTTTGAAGTAATATGCCTCTGCCGAGAGCATGGAGATCTCCTTTGTATTTTGAAGCCCCATCCTGTTCTTCAGACTAGCGGTATAGGCCAAAAGATCATCATAGCGCTTTTGCTTGTAATAGACATTGGCGATCAGATAAGGAACGATAGAAGCATAGGATTCATTACTTTCGGCTTTCTTCAAATCGCCCAACGCTTCCGAATACAGCCCCTTTGAATACTCGATGAATCCCGCATAATAATTGGCTGCGGGAGAAAATGCATTGCTCTGGTTTTTCACAAAATTGAACTGTTCCAGCGCTTCATCCAGTCGCTTCTGATTAAAATAGCTGTAACCCCACTTGAAGTGTCCTTCGCTTTGTTGGTTTTGGGTGAGGGCAGGAAAGTCAACTTTTATAAAATACTGTGAAGCCTTGCTGAATTTATTGTCGTTGTAAAAAAACAGCGCGAGGTCATAATAGGCAGTGGCGGCTTTCGGGCTGGAAGGGTAATGCGAAATATACTGGTCAATCAGTTTTTCACCATCGGTGTGGTTGAGGTTAAGGGCGCTGAAGGCGACGTAGTATTCCGCCTCTCCCCTTCTCTGGTCGTTGGGAGAAGCCTCGGCGAGGAATTCCGTAAATACCTTTCTGGCCGCGCCGAAATTTTGATGTACCACGAGTTCCGTACCTTTTTGATATAGTCGCTCGGCTTTTGTCTGGGAAAGTTGATGCTGGCCGGAGGCCAGGGCAGTAATAAAAAGGAAAAAGGTATTAAAGATGGAAATCCTCACAGTCAAAAAAGTTTTTTTAATTAAAACAGCCTTGAAATGGAATTATTGCAAAACAAGGACCAAATATAAGGATATAGGTGAAATAGCGAGGATACAGGGGTGTTGCGATAAGGGAAATGAGGCCAAAGGATATCGCGTATGGGCGTAAAAGGCTGTACAAGGGACTCTCATGGAGAAAAGACAGGTTAATCGCTGGGCAGGGGTAGTGTGTCCTATTCTATTACTATAGGAAGAAAGGGGATTAAATAGCAAGGAAAGGGTCATTTCAGTAATCAATAGACGATGCGGAAAATCAATTCGCGAAGGATCTGCCCTTCGGTATCGGAGCCAGCATTAACACCCTTCAGTTTCAGGTCAGCATCTTTCAGGGAAGAGATCGTGTTCATGATCTTGTCAGGAGGGTACTGGCGCAAGGCAGACAAATAGTCTTTGGCTGCATAGGGACTGATCTTCAGGTTAGTGACCAGCCCTCTTTCACTTTTATCCGTGAGTTGGGATGCGGCGAGCAGTTTGCTGAAAAATGAGTATAAAAATGCCACTACTGGGATAATAGGATTTTTTCGTGTATTGGCTTCAAAGTAGTTGACAATCTTGTTGGCGAGAAGGGTATCCTTGCGGATGATGGCTTTTTGCAACTCAAAGATATTGTACTCCTTACTCACCCCGACCCCATTCATCACCTGCTCCAGAGATATACTGCCCTGGGAGGCGATCAAAAGTTTGTCGATCTCGTTCGTCAGTCTGTGGAGGTCATTGCCGACGAATTCACATAAGGCGATGATGGCGCGGTCCTCGATGGAGATCTTTTTTTCGCGCGCATATTCTGCGACAAAGTCCGGCAGATGATTGTCGTAAATCTTTTTACAGTTCAGGGAAGTGCTGTACTGGTCGATCTTTTTTCCCAGCTCTTTGCGTTTATCCAACGATTTATGTTTGTGACAGAAAACAAGTATGGTGGACGGGGAGGGGTTTTTCAGATAGTCCAATAACAGTTTGCTGCCGCTTTCTTTGTTGAGATCCTGGATTTCCTGAGCTTCCTTCACGATCACCACCTGCTTTTCAGCCATCATGGGAAACCTGCGGGCGTGGGTGAGTATGGCGGGCATGGCAACGTCTTTTCCGTAGACGATCACCTGATTAAAGTCTTTTTCTGCAGTAGGCAATGCATTTTCTTCGATGTAATTTGAAATGAGGTCGATATAAAAGGTTTCCTCGCCCTGCAAAAAGTAAACGGGCATATACTTTCCCGCTTTCAATTCTGTCATTATTTTCTTGACCCCTGCGTCCATTGAATCAAACTTTTTTTTGTGAGCTCAGACCTATAGCTGTGTAGATCCCTACCAGGGCACCTGAGAAGTGAGACTCCCATGAGACACGCGGGTCTGTTGGCAATACGCCGTATATCACTCCTCCATACAAAAGGATCACTACAATTGAGATCAGCATTGAAAGAAAATCTCTTCTGAAAATTCCGAGAAATATCAAAAAGAAAGCCAATCCGTATACCAAACCGCTGGCTCCGATATGACTGGCTTCCTGCCTTCCAAAAATCCAAACGAGCACATTGGTCCAGAAATAGGCCCTGAAAAAAACAATCCCTGCAATCCTCTCATAAAAAAAATATAATACTGTTCCCAGGAAAAGCAGGGGAATGGTGTTGGAAACCAGGTGGTTCAGACTTCCATGCAACAATGGAGCGGTAAATATGCCTATCAGACCAATGGGGCTCCACGGAATAATGCCGAAGAAAGTCAGGGGCCATCCGTAAAGAAATTCCAAATAGAAAGCTGCCCACATCAAAAAAACTAAACGGAAGGGAACAACAGAGCTTCCAAACCAGGACTGATGCATGAATAGGTGATGATTTCCCTGCAAATAAGTAAATTACGCTGAATACAGCACTTTGGACTAAACCTTATTTTTATACATTTCTTTACGCTAAATTCACTTTATATTTACCTTTCAACACCCACCGCATGTACGAAAAGGATCCGGTCAAAATTTTTGTTGTTGAAGATGACGAAGCTTACACGAAATTCTTAAAATACGTCCTGGGGCTTAATCCGGATTTTGATGTGGAATTTTTTACCTCGGGAAAAGATTGTCTGAACAATCTTCATAAGAATCCCGCTGTCATTACACTGGATTATTCGCTTCCGGACCTGGCAGGCGAAAAAGTGCTCAAGGAGATCAGAAGCCATGATCCTAACATCAGTGTGATCATCGTTTCCGCCCAGGAAAAAATCGGCACGGCCGTTGAATTGCTGAAACTGGGAGCTTACGACTATATCACGAAAGATCAGGAGACGAAAGACCGCATTATCAATTCCATCAACAATGCGCGGAATAAAACATCCCTTATCAGGGAAATTGACCATTTGAAAAAGGAGATCTCTGAAAAGTATGAATTTGAAAAGAGTATCATCGGAGCAAGCCCCGCCATCAAAAAAATATTCGGTCTGATTGAGAAGGCCTGCTCCACCAACATTTCAGTTTCTATTTCCGGAGAAACCGGGACAGGAAAAGAATTAGTGGCCAAGGCAATCCACTACAATTCGAAAAGAAAGAACAAGCCGCTTGTCGCGGTTAATATTGCAGCGATACCGCGCGAGTTGATTGAAAGTGAACTTTTCGGACATGAGAAAGGCGCGTTCACCGGCGCTGCCAGCCGCCGCATCGGAAAGTTTGAAGAAGCAGAGGGCGGGACCATCTTCCTCGATGAGATCGGAGATATGGAGGCAAGTCTGCAAGCGAAGATTCTTCGCGTGCTGCAGGAGCGCGAAGTCACCCGCATCGGAGGCAACCAGGTCATTAAACTCGATGTGAGGCTCGTCGCCGCCACCCATAAAGACCTTGCGGAAGAGGTAAAGGCAGGCAAGTTCAGGGAAGACCTCTATTATCGGTTATTGGGTTTGCCCATTCATTTGCCACCGCTTCGCGAGCGGGGAAATGATGTAATCCTTATCGCCAAACACTTTCTGGATCAGTTCACAAAGGAGAACCAGATGCCGCGCCTTAAAATTAGCGAGGAAGCGCAGAAAAAACTTTTACAATACCCAATCCCGGGCAACATAAGGGAATTAAAATCAATCATTGAACTGGCTGCCGTCATGGCTACCGATCAGGAAATAAAACCGCAGGATATAAGTTTCAATACCTCCACCCGGATTGAGTCCTTTCTATACCAGGAGATGTCCATGCAGGACTACATGTACCGGATCATTCGCCACTTTTTGAATAAGTACGATAACAATGTGCTGGAGGTTGCCAAGAGACTTGATGTCGGTAAATCCTCATTGTACAGATATTTGAAGGAGATGGAGGCCGCAGGCATATGAAATTCAGTCAGTACGTTCGAAAAGGATCTTTCTATGAAGCGGTGGTGGAGGATGGGTCGGACCTTATTTTCGTCGTGGACTTTGAAGGCAAAATCCATTATTATAATTCCTCGGTGCGCCATACACTTGGGTATCGCGCTAAAACCCTGGTGGGAAAGAACTTCTTTGATTATATCCCCGCGCCTTCTGTAGCAGAGTTGAAACAAAGATTCAGTCAAAGTAAAAAGCGTTCATACACGGAAAAGGTGGAAATTCAATTTCTATGCAAGGATCGCTCTTACAGATTCCTTGAATTCAACGCCATTAACCTGAAACACAAAGAAGGATTAAATGGCTTTATCCTTGACTGCCGCGATGTTACCCAACGGAAGCTTGACGCGGAAGAACTGTTGCGGCTTCAGAAAGCCAAAGAGCAGTTTCTCGCCAACATCAGTCATGAGATACGCACGCCCATTAACGGTATTGCGGGTATGGCAGGGCTCCTTAGTCAGAATTCCAGCCCTGCGGAACGCGATACGTACCTCAATGCCATCAAAAATTCAGCAGAAAATCTCAAGGTTATTATCAATGACATCCTCGATCTGGCGGCGATAGAATCTGGCAAACTCCGTTTCGAAAAAATTCCGTTTAACCTGCACGATCTGCTTCCCTCGGTGGTTGGAATGTTTACCTACCAGGCTAAAGAAAAGAAACTTGCGCTGGATTACCGGATCGATCCCTCCCTTAACCGGATTCTGCTGGGAGACCCCGTGCGACTGAACCAGATCCTGATCAACCTGATCAGCAACGCGGTAAAGTTCACACATACCGGAGAGATTCAGGTTCTGTGCTCTATTGACAAACCAAAAAAAACGGGGTGCCTGGTAAAAATTGAAGTAATAGACACAGGGGTAGGCGTTCCCGCCGACAAGCTGGATAGAATTTTTGAAAGTTTCAGCCAGGCCGATGCAAGCGTTACCCGGAAGTACGGTGGAAGCGGGCTCGGCCTCACGATCGTCAAACAACTTGTGGAACTTCAACACGGAACAATTCAGGTAAAAAGCGCCGAACACCAGGGATCCAACTTTATGGTCAGTATCCCCTATAGTTTTTCAAAATCCGAAGTACTTAAAAAAGCGTCCAATGCGCGGAAGTCAGGGTCAGTAGCCGGCCAAATAGTTGAGGAGACGAGCGTTCTGCTGGTGGAGGACAATGACATCAACCGCTTGTATGCCAAGAGCATTCTGCAACAATGGAATTGTGTGGTGGATATTGCCGAGAACGGGCTGGTGGCAATTGAAAAGGTCAAGTACAATCATTATGATTTGGTGTTAATGGATATTCAGATGCCTGTTATGGATGGCTATGAAGCAACCCGCACTATCCGGCTGATGGATTCCCCCATGCGCCTTATACCGATTCTCGCACTGACTGCGAATGCCACCAGGACTGACATTGAAAGATGTTTTTCTTCAGGAATGAACGATTACCTTTCCAAACCCTTCACTCCTGACGACCTCTTCCGGAAAATATTCCGAGACCTTAAAATAAGAAAGAAGAAAAACGGAACCCAGAAAAAAGAGGGTGAAAGGAAGGTGGGTTTTGATTTGGCATACCTGAGATCAGTGTCTAACAACAATCAGGAATTTTTACAGGAAATGATCCAGACGTTTGTTCAATCCATTCCTCCCGTGCTGAAAGAAATGCGACATTGCCTTGCGAAAAATAACCGGCAAAAACTTTCACGCCTCGCCCACCAGATAAAACCATCTTTCAGTTTAATGGGAAAAGATTCCCTTCGAAAAACACTTTTTTATATCGAAGAAAACGCCGAGGGGAAAATAGACCTGAAGGACTTAACGCGAACCGTTGAGGGTTTTATTCAGGATTGCGACAACGCAATCGCGGAACTTAAAAAAGAGATCATCCCTTCCTGAGATTGTGCGTTGGATGCGGCCTCCCTGCAACCATTATACCTTTTAAACTTTTCAAACCTCTCAAACCTCTCAGTCCCTTTATTCCCACCCATCACTGGCGGTTCATCACGGCGATCTTCTTATACAATACCACCTTATTCCGGGTTCTGAATTGTACGAAGTAAATTCCGTTGGATAACACATTCAGTTCGACCTGCTGAGGGCTCGTAAGATCGTGGTTCAGATCTCCTTCGAGGATTGTCACTCCCCGCTGGTCGATAATGCGGTAAGCATAGTTTCCGCTCAATGGATTCTCCAGGGCAAAATTGATGTGTTTCGAAGCGGGGTTAGGATACACGTGGATATTCCTGATCTCGGCATCGAAAGGATTGTCTTCAATGCCTACCGGCGTCATGCCAGCTTTAACGGGAACCTTGGTGATGGAGGCCTGAAGGATATAGCGGGTTAATTTATCCTGCACAAAAGTGATCAGGTACAGATTATTCGGATCCGTGATCGGCACATCAATGGGGTATTCTATTTGTACGGTTAGGTTGTCGCCCTCTACCCAGGGGCGGTTTTCCGTTCTACCTCCGCTTTCCCACAGGAGCTTCCGGAGCGTATTCTTATTGCCGGAAACATCGCCTTCGACGAGTGCTGCGTGCAGTATTACCGGTGTTGTAAAGTTCTTCATGGAATCAACGTACGTGAATGTCACTTCACCCAGGAGTGGATCATTAGGTGTCTGATTTGCAAACAATGTATCCCTGATGAGGAATTTAGGATCGTCCAGGGCTCTCCTGTCAATTTCAATTTCATCGATCAGCGCATGATCGCCGTTGAAATCAATCACCGTGCCATTGGATTTGTTGTACGGCGACGGCCCGAGAATACCATCCATCACGGTGGTAGGCGGCGTATCGACACCGTAAATAAAGGCGCGTGTAGCCGGATCGGTAGGATTGTCGTCGTTGAGTTGGTCAAAGCCACCATTGGCCAGGTGATACTGGATCTTGATAAAGTCAGGCTCTGTCTTAAGTCCCGGCAATGTCTGGTTTGTGAAGAGGTTGTCCAGATATACACGTGCGTTGTTGCCTGTGTTCTCATTCGTAAAATGTTCTACCAGGACGGTGCGTTTCTTTTCGCCGATATAAATATCGTCGAAGGCAAAACCATTGAGCACGCTGTCGGGCAGGTTGTCATTATTGCTACCAAACGCAATGCGGAAGACCACGAGGTCCCTTTCTGCAACCGGTATTTCATCGAGATTGAAACGCGCATTTTTCCAACCATAGGTTTTACCGGACCATGCAAAGTTATCCTGGCCGCCAGGAGCGCCCGGTATGTTTTTACTGTTATACCAGTTGATACCACGCTTCTCTGCATCACCGATGGTCTTCCAGGTGGCGCCTCCATTGGTTGAGTATTGCACTACGGCACCATCAAAATTCTCCTGGGAATGTGACCAATAATTCAGCGACATCATAGGCCGTTCAATCGCGGTGAGGTCAAGACAAGGTCCTGTCACCTCTGTGCTGTCGTTCTGATAATAGGTGCTGAAGTCGGTGGTCGCATCCGCGTTTCCGCCAGTCCACCATGCGTTCACTCCGGAATAAGCGCTGTTAATCTCATCACCGGCCGGTGGCCCGAATACCCAGCTGTACTCTCCTGCCTTCGCCGGATCTTCATGTGAGGAGGTTTCGACCCAGGTTCCCTTTCCATTCTCGAAATTCTCCGAGTAACCCATCGTTTGCGTTGGCTTGTCATAGTCAAGAATAAATATCCGTTTGGTGACCGTGTTCTGACATCCATCATCCGTTCGGATTGAAAGCTTCACATTATATATCTGGAAAGTACTGTAACTGTGGTAAGGATCTTTATAGGTGTTGGTGGTCCTGCCACCATGCGTACCCGGAGGTACCGGCTTGGTAGGCACACCATAACCAAGTGTATCCCCGTCGCTGAAATCCCACGAATATTGGATAATATTTCCAATTCCGGGGTCAGACAGATCCTTGAATTCTGTTGTCTCCGTTTGAACACAGATCTTACTCCATGTGAAGTCAGGTCTCGGCGGATTACTTACCCGGATAATACGTGTAGTATCGTGCTGACATCCCTGGTTGGTTGTGACGACAAGATTCAGCGTTTTGAACCCTTCAGTGGTATACTTATAAGTTGGACTCTGTGATACACCGTCATTTCCATTACCTCCTTCGCCATAGGTCCATGACCACTTATCGATCACGCCGCCTGAAAGGTTGTTCGAGATGACAGAATTATCCTCGAAGGTAATGACATCTTCAATGCAATTGTTTTGCACAGCTATGACAGCCTTCGGGGCCGAGTTCACAATGAGAACTTTTGTAAGGGTGTCTGTAGCGAATACCGTATTGGTGAAAATATATTCTATGAGATACGATCCACCTGGTAAATTTTTCGTGTTGAGACGGTAACCGTTCACGCCGTCGAATACAATGCGTGATTGCAAGGTCGGATTCGGGCTTCTGAAAGAGGCTGAACTGGCGGACGGATCATTCCATTCCGGTCTTCCGATGAGTCTAAGTAAATCGTTATTACCTGAATTTTCACAGATCACCAGCCTTCCCTGCGCATCGATATCGCTGGGTTCTTCAATATTAAAATCAACTTCCGTTACGGGGTTCACGATTGTGGCCTGTGAAAAAGAATTCGTACATCCGTTGCCATCGGTGTAGGTATAAGTAATCATCTTGGTCCCTGTCCCGGCATTGGACGGAAAAAATTGACCGGTTCCTGCCAGGATACCAGGGCCGGTGAAAATACCGGGGGCAGGGAACCCCGCCAGCGTTGCCATATCACTGTTTTCAGCATAGGTGGGATCCAGACCGAATAAGGCAACGTTGGGCAGTTTATTCACCTGCACGGTGACCTGGTCAGACACGATTGTACAAGGACCGCCACCGTCAGGGTCATTCGTCGTCAAGGTCAATGTCACAGCGCCTGAGCTAATATCGGAAGCTGTCAGATTGTAGGTCGAAACCGGATCGTTCACGTTCGAAAAACTGGGCGCTCCCCCGCCGCCGCTCCAGGCGACAGAAGAAGTTGCACCACTGATGGAGCCGCCAAGCTGAATGACTTCGTCTTCGCAAGTCTCAAAGTCGGGGCCTGCGCTCACCCTGGCTGACGGGTTGATGGTGATCGTGATATCATCAAAAGCGGGTATACATGGACCAAAGCCATCCGGATCATTGGTCGTTAATCTGAAGGATACGGTCCCTCCTACGTCGGAAAGTACAGGGCTGTATGCCGCGGTAACTATATCACCAGTGATACTGCTGACTGAAAGCGTACCCGCACCTGATAACACATTCCACGATCCAGCCGTAGCACTCGGGTCGAGATTGCCAGTCAACGGGATGGACGTTGGTTCGCAAACCACGAAGTCGGCCGGCACGGTTACCCTGGGTGTCTGGTTAACGCTTACAAGAAGGTCATCCGTCACCATAGAACATGGGCCGGCTGCGTCAGGATCGTTGGTGGTAAGCCTTAACAATACGGAGCCTGTTATGTCGCCGGCGCCAACGGTATAAGTTGCCGTCACCGTTCCTCCTGCCGTCACGCTGCCAGAAATGGAACCGGTGCCTGTCACAACGGACCATGTACCGGAAGAAGCGCTACCACCAATCGTACCCGATACGGGGAAGGAAGCTGGCTCGCAAACCTGAAAATCAGCACCTGCACTCACCGTGGCGATCGGATTGACAGTGGCAAGAATATTGGTCACAGGGCCTGCGCAGCCATTCGCCGTTGGCGTAATGGTATAGGTTACAGTTCCGACAGCGGCATTGGTGGTCGTCAGTAATTGGTTGATGGTCGACCCGTTCCCATTGGTCGCCCCGGTAATGTTGGCGCTTGGAATGGCGGTCCAGGAGAAGGTTGTTCCTGCAACATTTTTCGGCGATGGAGCAATCGTGATGAAAGCGGTCTGTCCGCTGCAGATCGTGAAATTCGACCCGGAAGCTGTGGGCAACGGTTTCACAGTAACAACCAGATCAACCGGAGCTCCGCTGCATCCATTGAACCGAGGGGTGATCCTGTAAGTAACCGTTCCATCAACATTTCCCGTATTCACAGGGGTATCAGCAATTGTTCCGCTGCCCGAAGCGGTTACAGAACCCGCAATGATCGAGCCGCTGATGATTGAGGTCCATGAATAGGTCGTCCCTCCGATGGTTGAAGTCGGCAGGAAGCTCAGCGTTTCGTTGCTGCAGATCTGCTTCGAGAAATCGGATGCATTGTTCGTAATGACAGGAACCGGGGTGACAGTTACCGTTACATTGAAAGGATCTCCAGGACAACCATTTGATTCCGGTGTGATCCTGTACACCACCGTTCCTGTATTGACACCGTCCGCGCTTGTTAGGACCTGCGTGATATTATTTCCCGAGCCTGCAGCCGCCCCGTTAACATTGGTATTGCTCTGGATGATCCAGGTGAACGTCGTGCCCGCAACTCCGTTCGGATTGGTAATGGCAACGGAAGTGGATTGGCCTGAACAAATGGCTTGATTCGTTGCCGAAACATTCGGTTTCGGGCGAACCGTTACGACATAATTAACCGGAGATCCGGGACATCCCGAAACCGCAGGAGTGATCACATAAGTGATCGTCGCCGAAGTGTTTGTGGCGTTAAGGGGAATGTCCTGGATGGCTCCGGTACCCGACGCCGTGACGCCGCTAAGTATGCCCGAAACAGAGGAGGTCCATGAATAATTCGTGCCTGCAACGGTGGAGGTAGGTGTAAAATTCAATTGGTCTCCGCTGCAAATCACTTCAATAAGATCGCTCGCCGCCGTAGTGATCATCGGCGTGGGATCCACTGTCGCGGTGATATCGATGAAAGAACCTGAACAACCGTTCGCAGTTGGTGTGATCCGGTAGGTAATGGTTCCCTGGGTTACGCCATTCGTCACGGTCAATGATTGATTGATAAGGTTGCTGTTCCCTGCGGACCCTCCTGACACATTTGTTGCACTTTGCACTATCCAGCTAAAGGTGGTGCCCGCGACAGCATTTGGATTGGTAATGGCGATGTTTGTATTGTTTCCTGAACAGATAGTTTGCGGCGCCGCATCGACGTCAGGAATCCTTTTCAATACGATCTGTATATCATCAACGCTCGTGCAAATGCCATTGGTTATTGTCCACCGCAGAACATAAGTTGTACCGGCAACCCCGTTAAATGCACTGGCCGGATCCGAAGACGTCACAACGGTGCCACCCCCTCCGCTGATAATTGACCAGGCTCCGGTTCCGACACCGGGAATATTAGCGTTTAAAACCGTGGACGGCCCACAAATATCCTGATCCCCTCCTGCATTCGCTACCGTAGGGGAAAGTCTGTTGACCAACACAACGTCTTCACTGCTGATACAGGAGCCGTTGGTGATGGTCCATCTCAATGTGACGCTGGTACCGGGGGTCAAATCGGTCACGGTGGTGGTCGGTGAATTAATATTGGTGATGACGGCTCCATTGGCCGCACCCTGTATCGACCACCCTCCTGATCCCACTACCGGGGTATTGGCCGCGAGTGTGAACGTGCCGTTATTACAGTGTTCCTGGTCAGGGCCTGCCACGGCCGTAGTAGGTGTTGCGCTGTTGGTCAGAACCACTTCGTCAAAACTTGAACAGGAGCCATTGGTGATCGTCCAGCGAAGGGTCACACTGCTTCCAGTAGTAAGTCCCGTCACGGTAGTGTTTGCTGCCGCAGGGGTGGTGATGGCG
>JBBEBN010000290.1:0-16753 GCA_040882305.1 Cyclobacteriaceae bacterium | reverse complement strand
CTGCCGAACCAACAATTTTTTACTCCACAGGGGCACACATCTTTGGTGTAAACTTTCCCATTGCGCTGAAGCGAAACAGGACCCGGAACGTGGTTGACAAAACTCAGGGTACCAATCCGAACACAGGCGAACCAATCATCGGCGATGCGGCCTTTGCAGACTGGTTATTATCGATTACCTATGCATACAGATTAATGAAATAACAATAAGGAAAAAAAGTGAAAAAGGACGTGTCGATACACGTCCTTTTTTTTGCCATCCATTAAAGAAGTTAATTTGCCTGTGCGCTGACCTCGGGGATCATGAGTTGAACACTGGTACCCTGGCCCTCAACGGAATCAATGTTGATGGAACCGTTGAGTTTGTCAATGGCTTCTTTTACAATGTACAAGCCGAGCCCCGAACCTGCGCCGTCGTCAGTAGCGCGATAAAACATCCGGCATACGTGCTGCAGATGTTCCTTTGCAATACCCTTACCGTTATCTTCAATGCAAAGTTCGGCGCCTTTTTCCGTCACATCCACATTTACTTTGATCACCGGGTCTCTTCCATTCCTGTAACGGATTGCGTTGGAAATAATATTGTTTAAGATCACTTTCAGCCGCCATCGGTCGCAATAGAAAGGTTGGGTCTGCTTGACAGAAATGATCTTTTCAACCGCCCTCCCCGTGGTCGCGGCAAAGCTTAGCTGACTGAAAGTTTCATCAATGATGGGTTCAAACAGGATCTCTTCACGCTTAACTTCCAGCCTGGAATTCCTGGACTGGTCGAGGATTTCTTTAATGAAATGATCCTGCTGAAGGGCGCTGCTATTGATCATTTCCAGATAAGTATCCTTCATGGCGAGGTCGCGGTCTTTTTTCGCCAGGTTGATCAATCCAAGAACAGAGGCAATGGGTGCGCGAAGGTCATGTGACACGCTGTACACAAAATTGTCAAGTTCGGTATTTCTTTTGCTCAGCTCCTGATTTGATTTCTGCAATTTACCCTCTGCGCCTTTGCGTGTCTGAATTTCGTTCTGCAGCGCTTTCGTGCGTTCCAGCACTTTTGCCTCGAGCGTTTCATTGAATTCCAGCAATGTGCGCTGGGCAACCGTGCGTTCCTTGACCGTAGCTGAAAGGACCAGGGTGGAAATACCCATGACGGCAATGAAGATCTGCAACAGCAGCATGGAGTAATACGGTTCCGTTAACACAAACGGCCCCTGGTCTTCAATCGTAAAATATATGGCGAGCAGCGAAACGAGCAGCACACCGCCCGTGGCGATGATCAGTTGAAAGCGAAACGCCAGCCAAAGAAAAAAAGGCAGGATCAGGAACGGCAACGCGCGTTGAATCGTGGTGCTGAAATAATCCTCCTGAAGAAGGAACACAATCGCAATAGCGCCAAGCACAAAAAGGCTGGCCTCCAACGCCTTCTCCGAAGAAAATTTCAAATGGTCATTGCGCGCGAAGGAAAGGATAAATGGAGTAAAAAGCAAAATACCCACCACGTCGCCGACAAACCATGAAACACCGGTTTTCAGAAGACCGTCCTGCGATATCACGTTGTTGGCCTGCAATACAGAAGTGCCCAACAGTGCTCCTGCGAAACACATGACAACGGCGACAAACAAGAATTGAAATACAGCACGCGAAGAGGCGAATGGATAGTCATCCTTTATCCAGTTTTTTACAAACCAGCTGCCGATCAGGGCCTCAAGAGTCTGTGAGACGGCAGTAAAACTTGAGATAGCGATAACGGTATGTACCGGAAGGGAAGGGTCATTCCAGTGCGACATTAGATTCGCTAAGAGCGAACCGATGGTAATTCCTGGCCAGGCCTGCCTTCCCATTAAAATGATCAGGGCAAAGGCGACTCCCGACGGTGGCCAGGTGGGTAAGGTGGTGGCGCCATCGAAAGTCAAAAAATATCCGAGGCATGCGGAGGCGTGAAAAAGTACGGCCACCAAAATGATCTGAAAGTCGCGGTTAGATTTAAGTTCAGATTTAAGTTTCATAGGTAAAAAACTCATGCTCAGGCAAATATTGTCAATTAACCAGCAGTATGCCAAGGCAGGGCTTTTAAGAATACTCGGGGGGCGCCAGGTCGTCAAATGGTCGGTTAAACAGCCAGGGTGGGTGTTGGATAACCTGCTGACAGGGTGGTTTTTCATGATCGGACCTGAAACCGTATATTGAGGTCACAAACACGCATTATGGACCTAACCATCCTTTTTTCTCCAGTAGATGAGTCGGTTTTTGCCAATATTACCTCACCCACCAGCTTTTACAAAAACATCCGTCTTTTTGGTGACAAGATGCCCGATTACGGAGATGCCCATATGGCGATCATTGGTATTAAAGAGGAACGTGGAAACCTGGAGAATGTAGGCTCAGCGCAGGGACCGGATGAAATCAGGAAAAAATTATACAACCTCAAACGCGGCAATGGTACCTACAAAATTGTTGATCTGGGCAATCTGAACATAGGTCATGACCTCAATGAAACATATGTGCGGGTAAGCGAGGTTTGCCGGATCCTGTTGGAGAGCAATGTGCTGCCGATCCTCATTGGCGGAACCCATGATCTCGATTATGGTCAGTACTGCGGATATGAGACCCTTGAAAAGTTGGTGAGCTTTCTCAACGTGGATGCTTTCCTTGACCTCGAAGATCACGAACATACGCCGGAAAACCGCAAGCACATTCATAAAGTGTTGTTGCATGAGCCCAATTACCTGTTCAGTTACACCCACCTTGCCTATCAGAGTTACCTGATCGATCCCCTGTCTGTATCGATTCTTGAAAAACTCTATTTTGAAGCTTTCCGCATCGGACAAATGCGGACCAATATTCAGGAAATAGAACCTGCCATCAGGAATGCGGATCTTCTGGCCTTTGATGTTACAGCGATCCGATCCTCCGATGCGCCGGGCAACGCAAATGCCCAGCCTTTCGGGTTAACAGGAGAGGAAGCATGTCAGATTTGCTGGTATGCCGGACAAAACGAAAAGCTCAGTTCAGTTGGCTTTTACGAATACAATCCAAGGTGGGATGATGAACATAATAAGACCGCTTCAGTAGTCGCTACGATGGTCTGGTATTTTATTGAAGGTTACTATTTCAGAAAAAATGAACAGAATTTCCGCAGCAATGATTTTTTGAAATATACCGTGTCGATGCCTGTTGAGCCGGAAACACTTTCCTTTTACAAAAGTAAATTCAGCGAGAAGTGGTGGATGGAGGTTCCCTATCCCGACGGCCGGGAAAAATTTTTCAGAAACAGCATTGTACCTTGCAGTTATTCAGACTATCAGACGGCGGTGAAGGGCGAGGTCCCTGAAAGGTACATTAATACGCTGGCCAAATTAATTTGATCACACAACATTATTCAATTGTTCCTTGATCTTTTCCAATTCTTCTTTCATCACCACCACATGTTTTTGAATTTCCGCGTCGTTCGATTTTGAGCCCATGGTGTTGATCTCTCTTCCGATCTCCTGTGCTATGAAGCCCAACTTCTTTCCATTGGACTGGGGCTCGCGCAAAGCGTGCATAAAATAATCGAGGTGCGATTTCAACCGGACCTTTTCTTCATTGATATCGAGCTTCTCGACGTAAAAAATAATTTCCTGTTCAAGACGGTTTGTATCAAAGCCCTCTTCACCGAAAAATGTAACCACGTTGTTTTTCAGCCGTTCCCGTATTCGGGCCACCCTTTTAGGATCCAGCTCCTTTACTTTCTCAAGACTTTCCTCGATCACGCGGCAACAATTTCCCAGCATGGCGCCGAGTACCTGGCCCTCATCCAGACGAAAGTCATCACATGTTCTCAGTGCTTCCGCCAATAACTCTTTTAGGCTGCCCCAGACTTCTTCGCCTGCCTCCTCCCGGATATTGCCGTGAATGACATCAGGGGAATTCAGCGCCAGGTCGAAAAGGCTTTCATAGGGAGCGTATACCCGGTCAGCCAGTTTTTTTAATTCCTGATAGTAGGCAATAAACAGTGTTTCGTTGTAGGTCTGTTTGATCTGTCCGTCGGATAATTTTTCGTACTCAATGGAGACGGACACTTTGCCCCGTTCAAGTTTTTCGCTCACCATGTTCCGGATCTCAAGTTCCTTATCGGAAAAAGCCTTTGGCAACCTGAGATTCAGGTCAAGGAATTTCGAGTTGAGACTTTTTACTTCAATGTAGATGCGTGATTGTCCATCATCGGTAGATGCGTGGCCGAACCCGGTCATCGATTTAATCATGGCGAAACAGTTTAAATAGCCGTAGACTTACGGGATGCAAGATCGATAAATGTCGGGACAAATCAGAAATCAAAACCCAGCGTCAGGTAGGCGCGCGGCTTGCCCACTTCATAATTTTCGACAGGCCATGCGAAATCAAATTTCACGTAATAGCTAAAGACAACCGTCCTGGCCCCAACGCCATAGCTGTATAACCATGGATTGATATAATTTTTTATGTGCGCCTCAAAAGGCCCGTCTTTAATAACATCATAGCTCACGCTGGTTTCAGAAGTGAACGGTGGTGTGCCAGACCAGCTGGTTCCTACATCATAAAAAGCGGTGAACTGCAGATTCCTGAAAAAATTTGATGCGATGGGGCCATTTGTCAGTGCCCTGATCAGGGGAACACGGAATTCGGCATTGAACAACATGACACTGTTTCCGAACAGGGTGGCGTAGTCGAATCCCCGGAGGTTAGTAGCGTATTCTACAAACAGAATATCCTGTGTTTCTCCCCGGACGCCAAGCGGATTTGGCTCACCTTCACCAGTGTTACCTTCATATACAGTTTTATTAAATAGCCAATTGTTCATGCCGCCAAGCAAGAACTTCTTGGGAGAAGGGCCAAAAAATGTTCCGGCGAAACCTCTCACGGCAAGGACTATCTCGCGATAAACTTTTTGATAATGTCTCAGATCCATGGAAGCACGGCTGAAGCTGTGTTGCTGGTCAGTGAGGCCCTGATGGTGCATGAAGCTTATCTTCCCGCGCGTACCCTCCATGAGGTTCATGCCTGTGCTCACGGAATTATCATAAATGATCTCTGTTTTCGCACCGGCGTAATATCGATTGGTCGCGATGGCCGATGGCGGATTCAACGGGAAAGGTTGTTCTCCGAGATCGATAGAAGTGGCAACAGTACCGAAAGGCTTCAATGAAACACGCAGGCGGTCTGTGAAAGGAAGTGAAACACCGACTTCAAATTTATGGAGCGTGTACTTGAACACTTTTCCGTTCGGATAAGGGTCCCACCGAATTGCCTTCCGGTCAAACCTCGCCGTGAAATCCATGAAGGATGGAAGATATTCAAACTCTGCAAAAACATCGCCCTGCCTTAAATCAAGCGTTGACATAATGCCTCCATGAAAGCGATAGTTTTCCAGCATGTCATTCATTTGGGTTTCGAGCAATACGCCCATGCCCCTCATAGGATCTATGACAAGGGACGCAACCAGGTTATCAGCGCTGAATTTGGATTCATAAGGGAACGGGCCCGTAATCCTGCTTTTCTCACGCGCCTTCATATACCTGCTGAGGAAGGATTCACTTGGCTGATTCTCCCTTACCGCTTCATCTTCGAACTTATAATTATCGGTTCGCACCTCCGAAGTTTTTACTTCCGGTTCATCGAATTGATAATTCTCGGTATTGACTTCTCCTTCTTTCCTTTCAACCGTATCGCGTTGATCAACGGCAAGGGTGTCGAGGTTGATCGTCAGGGTATCTCTCAACACCGGCAAGGTTTCCAACGCGTCGGCTTCAGGCTGAGCTTCTTTTAACCTGGCATTGAGCAGGTCTTTAATGCTCATATTTTTATTTTCCTGCTGTTTTCTCCTTTCGCGGATGACGCGCGCCTGCTGGAGTTCCTTGCGGCGCGTCGCAGGAGTAAAGATCTGCCTGTTGAAGTTGAAATTCGCGTTGACAAAAATATCCTGCTTGCGATCTTTTGTCGTCACATACGCAAGGGTATTCGCGTCAAAATTTGCATCGTAGTCTTTTATGCTTGACGCAAAGTTAGTGACCTGCGAATAGATGCCGTTCTCACGGCTATAACGGAACAGATTTACAATCCCCCGCTGATCACTCAGGTAATAAAAATTATTGTCATCCGAGGCATGCGGACCGAAATCCTTGCTCAATGTATTGGTGATGCGTTTCAAAAGATTTTTCGTGGTGTCAAGGTCGAAGACAAATAAGTTGTAGGTGCCCGACAATGATCCGAAATCAGGGTTAGTTTTGGTGCGCAGCGTATCAGAAGTTCTGTTGGAGCTGAAGACGATGCGGTTTGTCCCTGGGATAAAGCTCGGGTCCAGATCATCATAAAGATCATTGGTGAGCCTGCGCACGCGGTCCCGCCTTGAACTCACCAGGAACAGGTCATTGCGCCCTTCGAAATCAGCGCTGATGATCGCCAGCCTTCCGTTGTCCGAAAAATTAAGACTGCGGATGTTGCTGAACCGGTCCAGTTCCCTTGGCAGCTTTGAACGGCTACTGAGATCGTAAAGCCAGAAAACATATTCACCATACTTTAAACCGATCACACCAAGCGTACTTGGGTCTGCCCAACTGAGAAGGGGAAGGTTATAATCAATTCGCTGGTTCAGCACTTTACTGCCTCCAGAGATAATGGTCCTTTCGCGTCCGTTTTCCAGAGAGCGAACCTTTACAATATATCGGCCCCTGTCGTTTTCGGCGAAGGCAATATAGCGGCCGTCGGGGCTGATCTTTACCGTCGTGAATATTGTTGTCTTATTATGGTGGCCTGTTAAATTCAGAGAATCGGAGGGCATAACATATGATTCCGACACCCTGGACTCCATTTCAGAATAATACTTATACCACTCACTCATGAGTTGTTTGAAAGTGACCCCTAATGTGATGAGCACACTTTTCTCTTCGTTGCGGGTAATGCGCGTATAGTTCAAAATATTTCCCACACTGCTCTTTCCATACTTCTCGGAGATGAAATTCCAAACCGACTGGCCGGCAAGGGCAGCTTCCTTGCCCATGAGCCTGGTGATCTTTTTAGGCTTGCGTGTCTTGATAAGCTGACGGATATAGTCATCCATTTCTGCGCTCCATCCCTTGGCAACGTATAGCGAGGCTCCGTCAACAAACCAGTCTGGGAGGTTCATGAGGATGGAACTCTGAAAGATATCTTTTAAACTTCCTCCGAACATCATCTCATTCACCATGAGGTCGGAGATCTGGAAAAGCAATTCCTCTTTAAACTCCTGGGCTGTCCCGACATTGGCTACCTCCACATAAGGTTTGATAAATTCTGTTTCCCCGTTCGATGTATACACCGTGCGGTTCAGCCCCACGTTGCTTTGCCGCAGATCCGCCAGCGAATTATAGAGAAAGACCTTGGTCTTAAAATAGGGGGGATATCCGATCAGGTCAGTAATGCGGTCAAATTCCGCCTCCAGGAACTCAAGGGAATTCTGGGCGACGGCCTTCCGGGCATCATAGTAGTAAACATCGAAATTTTCGCTGCTGATGTACTGCCAGTTAAATTGGCGGTACTGAATCCTGTTTTTCCCGAAAACTTCAGGTATGTACTGGGCACTTGCTTGCAGTGTACCAAAGAAAATCAACGCCAGTGCAGGCAAAAACGCGCGTTTCGAGGCCATATTCATTTTGGGGAATCCAATATAATCAATTAAAACGAGTAACATCTGCTTCCTTGTTTATCGTTCCCTTTTTTTCCATCCAGCGGACTAATACCTCAGAAAAATAAGGTGCCAGACTTACCCCTTTTGTCCCAAATCCGTTAAAAATAATTAATGAACGGCTCTGTGGATGTGCCCCAATGATAGGTTTTCGGTCTGGCGATGTCGGCCGAACCCCCCATTGTTGCCCGGTGATGGTGTAAGGCATGCGGATAAGATCTCCCAGTTTGTTGGTCAATTCCTTGCGCGCCCGGGTGGTAATTTCCGGGCTGTGGTCATTCCAATTATAGGTAGCGCCTGCCCGCCAATGTTCCGGGCTGGCACCTGGCACCAGATAAACGCCCCGATTCAGGATAACGTCTTTTTGCCAGTCACATTGTACGGTGAGGAACTCTCCTTTCAAGGAATTTACAGGAAACATCTTAAACCAGGGATTAATGGCATTCTGCACTCCCTGACAAAAAATTACCCTCTTTGCCCGGATGTTTTCATAGCGCACAGAATCATTGTCCACGGCTAACTTATCACTTTCAAACCTTTCAGCCATAAACGCACCCCGGGCGCGGAGAAATTCCCGGACAGATTCAAGGTAGCATCTGGTATCCAAATATCCGCTTTGTTTTAATGTAATGCCACCAAAAGGATCATTTACTTTTCCCCCAAAATGATGGCCGGTAGACACTCCCGCAATGAAGTCCTGATAAGGGGTTTCCTCACTTTTTCCCATCCATTCATTTTGTTCCTGCGCGGAGACGAATGGCCTGTACAATGGCAGAGAATAAAAGAAAGTCTTTTTTGTCAGGTGTTCGACTTCCCGGTAGAAGTGATGCAGGGACGGGAAAATCTCGTCCGCCAGCCAGGTTTTCACATTATTTTTCCCTGTAATTGGATTAAATAACCCAGCGGCAATAAGAGAAGAACGGTTTTCAGTCGGCTCATCCAGTACCAGAATTTTGTAACCGCGGCTGACAGCGCGCATAGCCACAGCCGAACCGGCAAGGCCCTGCCCTATTATCAACAAATCAATATCCAAGGCGCTGTTCACGGCGCTAAAAATGAAACAAATAATTGGGCTGGTGGGCAAAAGCCACCTATTTTTGAAGAAAATTTCCCTTCATGTTACAGGTTCAATCCTTTGTTTTCAATCCTTTTCAGGAAAATACCTTTGTTTTATTCGATAAAACAAGAGAATGCATCATCATTGATCCGGGATGCTCCGAGGAGGCGGAAAGGACCCAGCTCAAGGCATTCGTCGACCACCATAAGCTCAAGGTCAAATTATTGCTCAATACCCATTGCCATATCGACCACGTCCTCGGAAATAGATTCGTTAAGGAATCCTTCAAAGTAAATCTGCTCATACACCGCATCGAGGAGGCCGTGCTGAGGGCTTCCGAGGTTTATGCACCCAGCTACGGATTTCATCTCTATCAGCATCAGCCAGCCGACGGTTTTCTTGAAGAGGGAGATATTATCACCTTTGGCAATCAAACCTTTGTGGTGCTCTTTGTTCCCGGGCATTCCCCTGGTCATGTGGCTTTCTACAATGAGAAAAACAGGGCCCTCATCGGAGGCGACGTTTTGTTTTACAACAGCATTGGCCGAACTGACATACCGGGCGGAAACCACGAACTTCTCATCAACAGCATCCACTCCAGACTTTTTACCTTACCCGATCAGGTCAGAGTCTATCCGGGACACGGACCTGAAACCACCATTGGTTTTGAGAAAAAAACAAACCCTTTCTGCGCCGTGAACAACATCAATATCGGGTGACCATTTCTTACAGAACCACGAGGTATTTACTGCTATGAAAAGACATGTGCCTAACCTCTTTACCTGCTGCAACCTGGTGTGCGGATGCCTGGGCATTGTCTTCGTGCTGGAGGAACGCGACATACCTGCAGCCTACTTCGTGTGGCTGGCATGCATTTTTGATTTTTTTGATGGATTTGCCGGCAGGATGCTGAAAGTCACATCCCCGATTGGAAGAGAACTTGACTCCCTGGCCGATGTGGTGAGCTTCGGTGTACTCCCTTCCCTGGTGATGTACAAAATGATCAGCAGTTCAACAGATTCCGCCGTCATTCCGTATGCGGCCCTGGCTATCGCTGTTTTTTCAGCCCTCAGGCTTGCCATTTTTAATGTGGATGAAACGCAACGGGATTCCTTTCGCGGATTGAATACACCTGCCAATAGCCTGTTTATAACCGCACTACCCCTGCTTTACAATGAGGTGGGAAGATGGCTATATGACACCAGCGTATTGGTGGCGATTACCGTCATATTTTCACTTTTACTGGTCAGCAGGATTGAATTTTTTGCCCTGAAATTCAAAAATTTCAGCTGGCACGACAACAAATTGCGATTTACCTTCCTCATCCTGGCCGTATTACTGTTGATCGTGCTTCAGATCGCAGCAATACCGGTCATTATAATACTGTACATTCTTTTATCGTTGATGGATAATGCGCTGGCGCCCAAAAAAATCAGTTAAAGAACTTTGATTGCCTTAAAAAAAATCTGGTGGGTTTCCCTTTTGTGCTGCTATGGGCTTTCCCTGCATGCTCAAACATCGGTTTTGCATACAGGTGACTGGTTTAAAATGGCGGTAGAAAGCAATGGTGTTTACAGGATCTCCTTCGACCTTTTAATAAAAATGGGGATTGATCCCGGGAAAATAAATCCTCAGAACATCAAAATATTCGGACTGGAAGGCGGCATGCTTGCTCAGGCCAACGCTATTTCCAGGCCCGCTGACCTCCTGGAAGTCGCCATTGAAGTGAGCGGTGAGGCTGATGGAAGATTCGACAGGGGTGACTACATTCTCTTTTACGCTGAAGGTCCGGACGAATTTGAATACGATGCTGTGCGGGATATCTTTTTCTATGAGAACAACCTTTACAGCGATAAGAACTATTACTTCTTCACGCTCGGCACAGACGCGGGCAAAAGGATAGGCGTTCATCAGAATAAATCCGGAGACTTTCCTCCCATCACCTCCTTCAATGATTTCGCTGTTTATGAAAATGATCAGTACAACGTCGAGCGATCAGGACGCAAATGGTATGGGGAAAAGTTCGGTACTGTAAATTCACACAGTTTGAGTTTTAACATTGCAGGCATCCGCTCCGGTTCAATCATAAAGGTTGTATCCGATGTGATGGGCCAGTCATATACCGATGCCGCCTTCAGGCTGTATTTCAACAATATTTCCATCGCTGAACAAAAAATATCTCCCATCCCCAACGGAAGGTATTCAGTCAAAGGTTTTCAACGGCGGGATACTATTAGTGTGAATGCCGCCGATGTCAGTGCCACAAGCCGGTCGTCACATGAGGTGAAGTATGAATTTCTTAAAGGCACGGGCTTCTCCCAGGGTTTTCTGGATTTCGTACTCCTCAATGTCAGCCGCGACCTTGCCCTGTATGGCGACCAAACTACTTTCTTGTCAAAAGAATCTACCGCTCATCCAGTGTCCACCTTCCAGATACAACAGGTTACGGATAATGCGCGGATTTGGGAGATCACTGATCACTACAAAGTCAGGTCACAGGAATTTACGCTCAGTGGATCAGTTGGGGCATTTTCAGATTCCACAGGACAACTCAAAAAATGGATCGTCTTTGCAAACGCTTCTGAACCGGTATTCGTCTCGAAGATGAATAATCAGGATCTGTCAGCATTACCGGCGCCGAACCTCCTGATCATCGCGCACCCGGATTTCCGGGAGGAGGCGCAGAGGCTTGCCCTTCACCGGGAAAGTCACAGTAACTGGTCGGTGCGTGTGGTTACCACTGATGAGATCTATCATCAGTTCTCCGGCGGGCGTCAGGATGTTTCCGCGCTGCGGGATTTTATCAAATTACTTTGGGAGAAAAACCCGGAAGCGATGAAGGCGGTGCTGCTTTTTGGAAGAGGCTCATACGACTATAAAGACCGGCTGGTAAACAATACCAACTTTGTTCCAACATATCAATCGAGAAATTCGCTTCATCCGCTTCAAAGCTATTCATCCGATGATTATTTTGCCTTTCTTGAAACCGAAGAAGGTTCCTGGAACGAATCACCGGCGCAGCATCACACACTGGACATAGGCGTAGGGCGGCTTCCTGTCACCTCAAAAGAGCAAGCGAAAAACATCGTCGACAAGATCATTGACTACGACACGAACCAAAAAACATTCGGAGCATGGAGAAAAAAAATCGTGTTTGTGGCTGACGACGGAAACAGCGAAGACGGTTTTACAAGCCTGCATCAATACCAGGCCGACCAGCTCGCCACGTCAATCGAAGAGAATCATCCTGCTTTCGATGCGCGGAGGATTTTTCTGGGCTCATATAAAAAGAATGTCCAGCCCAATGGAGAGACCGTAACTGAAATGGCAGATGACATCAAACGCTCTTTTGATCAGGGAGCGCTCATCATCAACTTCACCGGCCACGGTTCCGAACTGGTTTGGACTGATGAAAGAGTCCTGACGGAAAGGACCATTGAAGAGCTTAACAATGAGCGTTATCCCTTTTTAGTAACGGCGACCTGCGAGTTCGGCCGCCAGGATGATCCCTTGCTCATCTCAACAGCCGAACGCTCGCTCACACGTAAAGGCGGAGGCTCAATAGGATTAGTAACTACGGCGAGGCCTGTAAACGCGACCACCAACTTTGACCTCAACGAAGCCTTTTATGAGGCGTTGTTTGAGGAGGGTGCGAACGGTTACCCTGCCATCGGCGAAGTTATTATGAATACGAAAAACAACAGCGTGAGCGGCGTGTCCAACCGGAATTTTTCTTTGATCGGGGATCCCTCCATGGTCCTGGCGCTTCCCGAATATTCGGTTCAGGTGACGTCTGTAAAAACCGCATTCGATTCTGATACCCTGAAAGCCCTTTCTACAGTAATTGTAAAAGGGGAGATCTACAGCCCTGATGGCGCGAAGTTGGTTACTTTTAATGGTGTAACGGAAGCTACCCTTTATGATAAGGAAAAAGAATTCGTCACCATCGGAAAGAATAATCCACCCTTCCAGTACAGGCAGTGGGACAACGCAGTGTTTCGCGGAACTGCAACCGTGAAGGACGGCGAATTTGAATTTGCGTTCGTGATGCCCAAAAATATTGCCTATCAGACAGGAAACGGCAAATTCAGTTTTTATGCATTCGATCCTGAAACCGGGGTTGATGCAAAAGGAGTCAACGCCACACTAAAGATCGGGGGAAGCGAAGAAAACGTTCCCGGCGATGCAACACCTCCCGAGATCCGGTTATACATGGGTGATACAACCTTTGTAAACGGAGGGGTTACCACTCCTGACA
Organism: Cyclobacteriaceae bacterium; assembly: GCA_040882305.1. Lineage (GTDB taxonomy): Bacteria > Bacteroidota > Bacteroidia > Cytophagales > Cyclobacteriaceae > Chryseosolibacter. The sequence goes on along the minus strand of JBBEBN010000290.1, from coordinate 3,767 downwards.
CCTATCTGATCGCGCAATTGGGGGATGAGAATGGCATTAATATTTCAGGTTATGGAATTGGAAACAGCATCATCGCACAGCTTGATGCGGATGCTGCCAGTTACGTTCTGAATGATTATTACATGAGTTCACTGGATACCTACAAGAAAGGTTTTATCAGATTTCCGCTTCTTGGTTTAACTCCGGGATCACATCAGATCACGGTGAGAGCGTGGGACGTTCACAATAATCCTTCGGAAGCCACCATCAGCTTTTTAGTGACGGATGGGCAGGAACTGGTAATTGAAACTTTGGGTAATTTTCCCAACCCATTTCAGGAAAATAGCACCTTGTTTTTCACGCACAACCGCTCTGGAGATGATCTGGAGGCACAATTGTTTATATACAGCCCGACCGGAGAACTCATCAAAACAGCTGAATTTTCCCTTGCCGGAAGTGAATACCACAATAATCTAATGGATTTGGGCAGTTTGAAGGATTCGGGCAAAAAACTGTCGCCTGGCCTATACTTGGCACGGCTGGTTGTTCGTTCAATGACCAACGGCTCTAAAAATGAGAAGGTTACGAAACTTATTGTACTGAATTGATTATCTTTAACCCCTGAAAATAAAATTGATGAAGCTCAGAGAAGCATTCCTCCTCCTGGTATTTGCAAGCACAACATTACAGGTTTTCTCTCAAAACACCGGAGTTACCCAACCGGGCGAATTGGTGGGCCAACAACGCGCTATTACGACGGCCGTACCCTTTGTAGGCATCACTCCTGATGCACGACATGCGGCCCTCGGTGATGCCGGTGTGGCTACGTCACCTGACGCGAATGCTGCTTATTGGAACGCCGGAAAGCTGGTCTTTATTGAAGGTCAAAAACTCGGTGGCAGTTTTTCTTATACTCCATGGTTGGGCAAGATCGTGAATGACATGTGGATCTCCTCCCTGGCGGGTTTTTACAAGATCGGCCGCGAACAGGCCATTGGAGTGTCGCTGAAATATTTTGATCTTGGAGAGATCAGTTTTCGCGGAAACTTTAACGAGCCGCTCGGGGATTTCAATCCAAAGGAAGCAGCTTTTGACGTAACCTACTCCAGGAAGCTCACAGAAGAATTGGGTATCGGTCTTACTGCGCGATATATTTTCTCAAATCTGACAGGAGCCTTTACCGGTCCCGACGCTCAGGCAGGTAACAGCGTTGCAGCTGATCTTGGTGTTTATTACACAAAACTTTTGCAGGGAGGTACGCGGAATTCCACCTTATCATTGGGAGGTCAGATCTCGAACATCGGTGCGAAAATTTCCTACACCAACAATAACAACAAAGACTTTCTTCCTACAAACCTGCGGCTCGGTGGCACATACATGACCGAATTAGATATCTACAACAACATCACCTTTATTCTTGATTTCAACAAACTCATGGTGCCCAGTCCCGGCGCGGACCGTGACACCGTCTCACTGTTGAGCGGTATGTTCGGTTCTTTCTCCGATGCTCCCGGAGGCGCCAAAGAAGAATTTCAGGAGTTTATGACTTCGGTGGGCATCGAATACTGGTACCGCAACATCTTTGCGGGACGCATTGGATATTTTAATGAAAACATAAACAAAGGAAACAGGAAATACCTGACGCTGGGGGTTGGGTTCCGCAAGGAAAGTTTCGGCATTGACGTAGCTTATGTTGTTCCCACCAATCAACGTGAGCATCCCCTGGCAGAGACCCTGCGCTTCACACTGCTGATGCACATCAATTCACGGACAGTCGACGAAGACGAAACAGTTACCGAACCGTAATCAATGCTTGACAGGACCGTTCCTCCTCCGTTCGTAAAGAGTTCTTCGTTCAACTTAATCACACCGGAAGAAAAAACCTTGTCCAATGGCATGCGACTGTTTTTTGTGCCTGGAGGTTTTCAGGATGTAGTAAAGATCGAATTTATCATTGAAGCGGGAAGATGGTTTGAAGAAAAGCTGGGCGCAGCATATTTCACTTCCCAACTTCTATCAAAAGGCACGCAGCGAAAAAATAGCTTTGAAATAGCCCGGCTTTTCGATCAGTATGGCGCCCATCTTGAAGTCAGTCCTGGCCTTGACTTTGTTTCCATTTCTCTCCATGCACTCACAAAGAACCTCGCGCCGGTACTTGAGCTCCTGGTAGAAATCCTTTCAGTTCCCACCTTCCCTGAAAAGGAGCTCACTCAGACCCAGGCGGTATATGTTCAAAATCTGAAAGTAAACAATGAGAAGACCAGCTTTGTTTCTTCCCGCGTATTTAGAAAAAATCTCTTCGGTGAACACCATCCCTATGGAAGCGAAGTAGATGAAAATGATGTTGACAAGGTGGACGTAAACGACCTTCAACATCACTTCGGGGAATTCTTTCATTCCGCAAGGGTATTTGTGTCAGGGAAAATTGAAACACCGCATAAGAATCTGATGGTAGACACTCTCCGCCAGTTGCCCGAAGGGAAAAGCCACCCTTCCATCAGTCATTCGATCGTTGCCAAACCGGGTCACCAACAGGTGAAGAAAGGAGAAAGTGTTCAGGCTTCTATCCGAATGGGAAAGCGATCACTTTTGCGTTCACACCCGGATTACGTTTCTGTACTGTTCGCCAGTCACATCCTGGGAGGGTATTTTGGCTCGCGCCTGATGAAGAATATCAGGGAAGAGAAAGGGTTGACCTACGGGATCTCCGCATCCATTCACGGACTTAGAAACGATAGTTTCCTGGTTGTAGGCGCAGACGTGAATAAAGAGAATGTACGGCTTACCTTCGATGAGGTCCGCAAGGAATTAAGAGCACTGCGTACGACCATTATCTCACCTGGAGAGCTTGAAACAACCCGCAATCATTTCATTGGAAGCCTCCAGTCGGAGATGACCACGCCTTTCGCACATGCGGAAAAAATTAAAACCATCAATCTGTTCGGTCTTCAGCAGGATCACTATCAACGGATGATCACCAGGATCGACAACATCACACCCTCGGAAATCGCGGCCGTCTGTGAGCGATATTTCCACGAAGATACTTTTTATGAAGTAGCCGTCGGGTGATCATATTGGGGAAAAACCTTTTACTCAGCGGCGTTATTTGTTTCGACGCGAAGTCCTACAGCAAGGACACCTGCAAGCGCGTCGGTGCGCATGAATTGTTCGAAGGTAATCCGGTACTTTCCTGAAAACGGGAACTGATAGTTTGTCCTCAGGACAATGCTGTGATCATATATATCTCCCAGTCCGCTTTCACCGTTCGGTTCGCCTGTTTTGTCATCGAAGAGGAGCCGGCGAACCATTCGTTTTTCCAGGGTGACTCCAGAGGAATCCCGGAGGTAGTAGGTGATGAAGATGCGCGCGAAGGGATAGTCAAGGCTGTTGCGAACATTGCAATACAGATTATAGGATTGCAATGTGTCTTTGATCTCGAATTCAAACTCCGGTTTTTCACTCACCAGCCAGTGCCGGGAATGGAAGTCGGTATTCTTTTCATAGACGCGGCTCTCATCACAGGAAAAAAGGGATATGGCGAGGGTCATGAAACCGAAAAATGCTCTCATCCTTGATTGCGCGGTTTGTTGCTGTTGGGGTTGCGTTTTTCGCCGGGACGGTCACCTGGGCCTTTTCTTTTTTTCTTTTTCTTCTTGCCTTTGTTCGAGTATTTCTGATCCATCCGTTGAAGATCGCTGTTCAGAATCTGTACCGTTGCCTTTTCTTCTTCCTGATCTTTTTCAAGCGTCGCAGGCTTTTTACCCTCTTGGTTTAAACGCAGGATCTCG
>JBBEBN010000289.1:0-16877 GCA_040882305.1 Cyclobacteriaceae bacterium | reverse complement strand
CGATCACGACGCAAATGAATTAAAGCTGACACCGGGGACCATCCTGGAATTTGAGGTGAACAGACAACCGTACAAACTCCCGGTTGAAATCAGCACATCCATCCCGAAAGGGATTGCAGGCATGCCATATGGTTTGCCGGGACTTCCGTTTATCGATTTACCGGCCTGGGCAATATTAAAAAGCACGAAATTATGAACCCCGCACTGATCGCTTTAATTGTTGTCGGCGGCGTGATGGCCGTGGCACCCGGACTCATCTGGGTGGAGCGTCGAATGCTCGCCCTGTGGCAGGATCGCTACGGCCCGAACAGGGCAGGACCATTTGGTATACTGATCGTCCTTGCCGATACCCTGAAACTTTTTTTCAAGGAAGACTGGATCCCTCCTTTCGCGGATAAGAAAGTGTTTTTCATTGCTCCCGCTATCGTTATGATCGCGGCCCTGATGGGTTTTGTTGTCATTCCGTTCGCACCGGGATTTATTGTGTCCGACCTGAACATCGGCATCCTGTTTTTCCTCGCGGTCTCCTCCATGGGCGCGTACAGTATTATTCTCGGAGGTTGGGCCTCGAACAATAAATACGCACTGCTCGGCGCCATGCGTGGCGCTGCCCAAATGATCTCGTATGAGGTTTTCATGGGACTTGCGATCATGGGTGTGGTCATCCTATCAGGCTCCTTAAGCGTCCATGACATTGTGGAAGCACAGGTGGGTATGTGGCACGTCGTTCCCCAGTTTGCGGGCTTTGTGATCTTTCTCATTGCAGGTATTGCAGAAACCCATCGAATGCCATTTGATATTCCCGAATCGGAAAGTGAGATCGTCGCCGGCTTCCATTCCGAATATTCCGGGATGAAATTCGGAATGTTCTTCGTGGGTGAATACGTGGGCATTGTGCTGATCTCAAGTCTCACTGTGGCCTTGTATTTCGGTGGATGGCTTGGGCCGGATTTCCTTCCGCCCGCCGTCTGGTTTATCCTGAAAACCTTTGGATTCATTTTCCTCTTCATTTTACTCCGCGCATCGCTGCCGCGTCCGCGCTATGATCAGTTGATGGATTTCGGTTGGAAGATCTTGTTGCCTATCACCATCATCAACCTGATGGTAACCGCAGCAGTGGTCCTCGTAATGGAGGAGGGATGGCCTTTTTAAAGATTAATGAAGTAGTTAAAAAGATAATTTAAGTGAAGTAAACAAAAGGAGGCTCTATGTTCAGTATCATCAGAAGTATGTGGATCACGTTTCTTCACATGTTCCATAAACGTGAAACGATCCTTTATCCGGAAGAGAAACCGATACTCACCACCCGCTGGCGTGGAAGGATCGTTCTGACGCGTGACCCGGACATGGGAGAGCGTTGCGTGGGCTGTTATCTATGCGCCGCCGCATGCCCGGTTGATTGTATTTCGTTGCAGGCGACAGAAGATCCTACCGGACGCAGGTATCCCGAGTTTTTCAGGATCAATTTTTCGCGCTGCATTTTCTGCGGCTACTGCGAAGAAGCGTGCCCCACATATGCCATTCAGCTCATCCCCGATTTTGAAATGGCTGAGTACAACCGCCAGAACCTCGTGTATGAGAAGAAAGATCTGCTCATCAACGGTCAGGGAAAATATCACGGATACAACTATTACAAAGTTGCCGGACTGGCCATCGGAGGCAAAGGCAAGGGCGAAGCGCAAAACGAAAATCCTCCTGTAGACGTAAAAAGCTTATTACCCTGATATGGAAGCAGCTTTTTATATATCGGCAGCAGTGGCTATCATCGCAACGGTGATGGTAATCACGAGTTACAACATGATCCATGCCCTCATCTATCTGGTTGTTTCCTTCCTGGCGATTGCGGTAGTGTTCTTTGCACTGGGGGCGGCTTTCATTGCAGCGCTCGAGATCATCATCTATGCCGGCGCCATTGTTGTGCTCGTCATCTTTGTGATCATGATGCTGAACCTCCGCGAGGAATCGGTGGAACAGGAAAAGACCTGGCTCACGCGCGACATATTTATCTTCCCTTCAATACTGTCGGCAATTCTATTGGCCGAACTGGTTTACATCATCGTCAATGCGGAAACAACACACTTCCAGGGACCTGCTATCAGTCCGGCGGAAGTGGGAATGTCGTTGTATGGACCATATGTGATCGGGGTGGAACTCAGCGGAATCTTGCTGATGTCGGGGATCGTTGGCGCCTACCACCTGGGTCGCCAGAAGAAAAAAGTTGTACACAGATTTTTAGAAAAAGCAGAATCATGAACAACGTACCTGTAGAAGCCGGACTCATACTCGCCGGGGTCTTATTTATCCTCGGGTTGATCAGTGTGTTGATAAGGCGCAACATCATTTTCATGCTGATCTCCGTGGAGATCATGCTGAACGCCGCGGGTCTCGCCTTCATCGTGGCCGGAGCGAAGTGGGCGCAGCCTGACGGGCAGGTGATGTTCATCTTTATCGTTACCATGGCGGCGGCGGAAGTGTCTGTTGGCCTCGCCCTGATCTTGCAGATCTACCACCAGATCAAAACACTGGATGGCGATGCCGCGGATCAGATGAAGGGGTAGGTTTTGAAAGGTCTGAAAGGTCTGAAAGGTCTGAAAGGTTTGAAAGGTTTGAAAGGTCTGAAAAGTTTGAAAGGTTTGAAAGGTTTTAGAAGTCGGAATCCGTGCAGGTGAAGTTTGACAAGCGTCAGAAGTGAAGTATTGTAGAGCCGCTTTCAAACCACTGTGGCCAAATGGCTGAATTGCGCGAGGGATAAGGGGCATACGGGTGAGGAAGTATCGAAATGGTTACAAGAAGCGGAGATGCAGTCACTCACACTCACGGTACGACAGCATATATGCGAAGTGATCAAGAAACTTAAATAGACCAGGCTTATGAGTGAACTGTTATGGTTGATCCCTGCCTTGCCGCTGGCGGGGGCATTAATACTCATCATTACCCGCGGTAATCTTCCGCGGGCGATCGCAGGCGGCGTCGGGGCAGGCAGTGTTGGGCTCGCCGCCCTCGTTACCATCATCATTGGTCTTGACTTTATCTCCGGTGAGCAACAACCCATTCATCAGGTGCTGTGGACCTGGATGGAAGTAGGCGGATTTGCTCCTGGCATTGCCCTCTATCTTGATTCCCTTTCTGTAGTTTTTATTTTCGTGATCACTTTCGTCGGTTTCCTCATCCACATCTATTCCCTTGGATATATGGCCGATGACGAGGGGCTTTCCAGATTCTTTACTTTCCTCAACCTCTTTGTATGTTCCATGCTCATCCTGGTTCTGGCGGACAACCTGGTGCTGATGTACCTTGGATGGGAAGGTGTTGGTCTCTGCAGTTACCTGCTCATCGGCTTCTGGTATACGGAAGAAAAGAACGGCTACGCAGCGAGGAAAGCTTTTATCATCACCCGGGTCGGTGATACCGCCATGGCTATTGGGTTGTTCATGCTCTTCAGCACGCTTGGCACACTCAATATCCAGGATATCCTCACACAAGCGCCGCAAACATGGACCGCAGGATCCCAAACAGTGGTAGCGATCGCTTTTCTTTTATTGGGTGGCGCCGTGGGAAAATCCGCGCAGCTTCCATTACAGACCTGGTTGCCGGATGCCATGGCAGGTCCTTCACCTGTGAGCGCCCTCATCCACGCCGCCACTATGGTGACTGCAGGCGTTTACCTCATCGCGCGCATGCACGTGTTATTTGAACTGGCTCCAACGGCACAGCTGTGGGTAGGGATTATCGGCGCCATCACGCTGCTCATCGCAGGCTTTACGGCTCTTACGCAATATGACCTCAAGAGGGTACTCGCCTACTCTACCATCAGTCAGATTGGATACATGTTCCTGGCGTTGGGCATCGGCGCATGGTCCTCGGCCATCTTCCACTTTATGATCCACGCCTTCTTCAAAGCCCTTCTCTTCCTCGCCGCTGGCGCTGTCATTTACGTTCTCCACCATGAACAGGATATGTTCAAAATGGGAGGATTGAAAAAGAAATTACCGGTCATTTACTGGACGTTCCTCATTGGCTCCGCATCCCTTGCCGCCGTGCCTTTTATCACGGCCGGATTTTACAGCAAAGACCAGATCCTATGGCTTGCGTGGGCCGGTGAAAAAGGAAACATCTGGTTCTACCTCGCCGCACTCATCGGCGCATTCATGACTGCCGTCTATACTTTCCGGATGGTGTTCCTGACATTCTTCGGAGAAGAGAAAACACACGTGGGGCATCCCGCGGGAAACCTCATGACCGTTCCGCTGATCATCCTCGCCGTGTTGTCTCTTGTGGGAGGTTTTATCGACCTGCCCCACAACATGGGCCACTTTACACCGTTTTCTGATTTTCTCACGCCTGTGCTGCCCGCCGTCGCGCTGCGCCCAGGCGTTGAGAGTTATGAATGGCTCATGCAGGGAATCGCGGCAGTACTTTGCCTCGTTGGGATTTATGTGGCGTATTTCTTCTATATGAAACGCGAGGATCTGCGCGTAGAGATCAAAGAGGCTACTTACGAGTTGAACCGTTTCTGGTTTTCCGGATGGGGATTTGATGCCCTGTACGATATCGTGTTCGTTCAACCCTATGTTTATCTCTGCCGGATCAATAAAAGGGATGTCCTCGACAGGATCTATGACGGAATGGTTTCAGGCGCGAATTTCTTTATCGGACTATTCGCAAGATCCCAAAGCGGTATCATGCGGTGGTACATCATGGGTATCGTCATCGGAGCGGTGCTCATATTGTCTTTAGGATTAATACTTCATTAGCATGGAAGATGGAGCGAAGCAAATAAAAATATCTAAACGAACTGACCAATGATCTTACTTTGGTTTATTATCATCCTCATGGCGGGCGGTATTCTTGCATGGATCGCCGCACAATGGTCGAAACCACTTTGCCGTTGGATCTCCGTCCTCTCCCTGATGATAAATTTTCTTCTGGCAGCGATGTTGTGGTTTGATACGCCGGCGGAGGGTTCATCCGGATCTACATGGATCACAACTTATATGGTTGACTGGATCCCATCCTTTGGGGTCAGCTTCAATCTCGCGCTGGACGGATTGAGTCTGTTGATGCTGATCCTCACCTTTTTGCTCGGTGCGGTGGGAGTACTGACTTCCTGGGAGGAAATTCAATACCGAACAGGGTTCTTCCACTTCAACCTCCTCTGGGTACTGGCGGGGATCACTGGTGTGTTCCTCACGATGGACCTCTTCCTCTTCTATTTTTTCTGGGAAGTAATGCTCATCCCAATGTATTTCCTCATTGGCATCTGGGGACATGAGAACAGAAGGTATGCCGCCTTCAAATTTTTCATCTTCACTCAGGCCAGCGGTCTGCTGATGCTCCTGGCAATTTTAGGATTATATTTTATTCACGGCGCGAATACGAATACCTATACATTCAATTATTTCGAACTCCTTGGAACGGAGCTTACCCCTGGCGCAGAACGCTGGCTGTTACTCGGTTTCCTGGCTGCTTTTATCGTAAAACTGCCTGTTGTTCCTTTCCACAACTGGCTACCCGATGCACATTCTGAAGCACCGACAGCTGGAAGTCTGATTCTTGCAGGATTGTTGCTGAAAACCGGAGCGTATGGATTGATTCGTTTCGTCGTACCGCTCTTTCCTTCGGCCGCCGTCGAAATAGCGCCCATCGCCATGCTATTCGGCGTGATCGGCATTTTATACGGAGCGATGCTCGCCTATTCGCAAACGGATCTCAAGCGACTTGTTGCATACACCAGCGTAAGCCACATGGGCTTTGTCATGCTGGGAGTTTTTGCCTTCAACGACCTGGCGTGGCAGGGTGTTGTAATGCAAATGATCACACACGGCATCAGCACTGGTGCGCTCTTCCTCATTGCAGGGTCCCTTTACGAGCGCCTCCATACGCGTGATATTGAGAAGATGCGCGGCTTCTGGATAAAAATGCCCTACATGGCCACCATTGCCCTCGTCTTCGCCATGGCATCCCTGGGTTTACCCGGCCTTGGGAATTTCATAGCAGAATTTTTGACGCTCGTTGGTTCCTGGCAAAGCAATCCGGTACTTACCATCTTTGCAACTATAGGCCTGGTGGCGGCAACTGCCTACTCGCTGCGCATCATGCAAAAAATATTTTATGGTCCACTGGCCGAAACACATACACTGCCTGATCTTTCCCTTCGCGAGAAAGTGATCATGGTACCACTTGTAGTCATTATCGTCTGGCTGGGAGTTTTCCCGCAGCCTGTGCTCGATACTTCCCGGCCGCTGGTCAATGCAGTACTGGAGAATGAAGCGATAAAGGCTGAAACTGCAAAACAAAGGTGGTGGCAGGATGAAGAAACGTTAAGTTCGAAAGGAGGTCCTCATGAGTAACACAGATTTTTTAAACATCATACCGCTGTTCATCCTCACAAGCTCGGCGATCCTCATCATGTTTTCCATTTCTGTGAAACGCAATCACAAGATCATCTATGTGATCACCGCGGCTTCCCTCATCGGCGACTTTGTTTACCTGGTAATGTACAATGCGCGTATCAAATGGACCATAGAACCCCTTTTTGTTTTCGATGGCTTTGGCATCTTTAATACGGGCCTCATCCTGCTTACCGCCGTGGCGGTGACGATGATATCGTATGCGTATTTTGAACAGCGGGAAGAGCGGAAGGAAGAGTATTATATTCTGCTCATCCTTGCCACCCTGGGAGCCTCTACCCTCGTGATCAGCAAGCACTTTGTCTCGCTATTCCTGGGATTGGAAATCCTCAGTGTGTCGCTCTATTCCATGATCGCTTATCTGCGAAAAAGGGAACGGTCAGATGAGGCTGGTATCAAATACCTCATCATGGCAGCCTTCTCGTCTGCTTTTCTGTTATTTGGGATGGCACTCGTATATGCCACGACAGGTTCCATGGAGTTTGGAGGAATTGCAAAACACATGGCAGGTCTATCCGAGTTACCCCTCATCTTAATAACCGGGTTTGGTTTGATGGTGGTGGGTATCGGATTTAAGTTAAGTGTCGTTCCTTTTCACATGTGGGCGGCCGATGTTTACCAGGGTGCCCCCGCCCCTGTCACTGCGTTTATCGCTACCATTTCAAAAGGAGGCATGATCGCACTGCTTGTCCGTTTCTTTATTGATATAAACGGATACCAGTACAAATCCCTGGTCTTGATCTTTACCGTCATCGCCATCGCCTCCATGTTCATCGGAAACTTCCTGGCGCTGCGTCAAAACAACGTCAAACGCATTCTGGCTTATTCATCCATTTCACATATGGGTTACCTTCTCGTGGCGTTTCTCGCAGGAGGAGAATTAGGTGTGGAGGCGGTGAGTTTTTATCTCGTCGCATATTTCATCACCACGGTAGGAGCCTTTGGTATACTGGCAACGCTCTCAGACAGAGACCGCGACGCTGAGCTGTTGGAAGACTATGCCGGTTTACTTTGGCGGAGGCCCTGGACGGCAGCCGCATTGGCCGCCATGCTGCTTTCGCTGGCGGGTATACCGCTCACTGCAGGATTTGTGGGAAAATTTTATGTCGTTGCCGCGGGCGTCAACACCAATCTCTGGCTGCTGGTGGCCATGCTTGCCCTGAACAGCGCCATCGGATTGTACTACTATATTAAGATCATTGCCGTCATGTTCGAAAGCCACGAAGGCGAACCGGAACCCGTCGGACAGCTCCATCCCGCCGCCTACATCGTGAGTGGTGTAACACTCAGTATCCTCGTGGGCCTCCTTCTTTGGGTCGGAATCTACCCCGAATGGATCATGGGTGTCATCAGGACTTATGTGAATAGTTGATATTGACTGAATACAACAAATTTACGATCATCCAAAGTGCGTCTCTGCATAGTCTCCCGCCCCGGGGACTATGCAGGAAGGGAGGGAACACATTCAAGTTATTACGCATGATGGCTCTCCATCACTGAGTGTCTACCTCACCTTTCTCCAAGGCTTAAACATCATTCCTTTTCAAGCACGCATACAACTTGCAATAATTCAATATGAGAATATAATCCTTCAAAACGTCCATCCCAATAGATGCGTTGTCGTGCCATTGAGATGACACGATGCCAGTGGAAACACCTTCGATCTCCAGACCCTGGAGGACTATCTTGTTGGAGACGATCAGATATCCCGACAGAGGACCATTAAATCCAATGCCCAGTATTTCTTCGCTGCGATGAGAAATCAATGCAGAAACGTTCGTTGTCTTAAGCAGCAGCCCAAGAGATGATCCTGTATCAATCATCAAGTCAAAGTTGCGAGAGGTGCCTCTTCCTAAAAATACCTGTGATCGAGTAACGGGTCGCGCATCCACTATCCGTAAGGGGATCTGCTCATATCCCTCCGGAGCCTCCGCCGTTGCAGCGGGGCGGAATGTGATGGTCCCTGCCCTCGCATTCAGTTCAATTTCAAACTTTACAAAAATATCATAGCCTATCACCCCATGGATATTGTTGTAGCTGCCGAATAGATTACTGTTTTTCACGATCACCACCGGTATTTGTTCACCCAATACCGAGTGGATGCTCACTTTATTTCCGATCGACAGCAGCCCCCTTACGGCCTGGCCGTCGCCCAGGCCGGAGAATTCCACCGGCCTGGCGGAATTCATTTTTAAGAGGCTTGCAAACTTTTTTCCGAAGAGGATAAGATTGCGGCACCCGGTATCGAGAATCAGGTTTACCTGCACAGAATCGTTGATGATAACGGGCAGCACGATCAGTCCTCTGACCGTGCGGTAGTTCAAGGTCATTTCATTCACGGAGTCGGGAAGAAAAAACCCGGCGCGGGGACCGGAACCATAGGCAACACTATGGAACAACACGACGCAAAAAAATGAGGCAACGATCAGGTGAAGGGTTTTCATAGTGGGGGAGAAGTTTTTCAATATGAAAAGCTACCTGTCCCCCGACCCCTTTAAAACCCGCAGGAAGGCGGATTTTTCAAGAATCGTAATAGTGCCCCCGCATGGCCTTAACGCCAGGGTTACATTCAAAAAAGGTAAATGTGTCGGTATAAATGAAAATGAATTCTACCATAAGGTGGGGTATACTTGCCACGAAGACACATTGACCCGCCAGCGTGAGGCACTTCGGCGGGCAGGCACTAAGATATTCCCTTGACTTGAGTGATTTGATTGAAAAGCGGATGTCTCCGCAGCGTCTCCGGCTTGCCGGAACGTGCGGCGAGGCGGAGTCTGTTCCAGGCTATAGCTTCTGCCCAGTGCGTAACAACACTGCGTCTTATGTAACTCCTTTTTCGAAGCAAAGACTGTTCTCAATCCCGGCATACTGTCCATAATTTGCAATGCGTTTGTATCCCCTACGCAAGTAAAGGGCAATAGCTTCCGGTTGTTTCCTGCCTGTCTCCAGGACACACTTTTCATAAGACAGCTCTTTTGCCCACTTCTCAAGTTCCGAAAGGATGGTGGCAGCGATCCCTTTTTTTCTTTCCTCTGGTAATACATACATCCGCTTTACCTCCACGGCGTCAGCCGAAAACTGCTTTATCGCGCCACATCCCACAGGTTTTTTATTATCGAAGGCAACCACTGCGTACCTGATGCTGCCGATCTTATTGAACTGCGCGTAGAATGCATGGTCTTCGCCGTCGCGTTTTGCCAGATCGATGTCCAGCAATTTAACCAGAGAAATAAAATCAGGATTATCGGAACTCGTTCTGATGAGCGTGATCATAGAAATCAAATCTTCGAGAACAAACTTAGTTTTGCTTAAATGCCGTTGATATGGCAACTCCTTTGGCCAGGGTTTGATAGACAACACAATATCGCTCCGTCAACTTTGCAAGTGTCTGAACCTGTTCGGCTGTTGCGTTTGTATCAAGAGAAAAGTTAAGGCGTATGGCAGCAAAACCCACGGGCGCTTCCTTCGAAACACCCAAGGTTCCACGAAAGTCAAGATCTCCTTCTGCTTTCACGATCCCGCCTTTTATCTCTACCCCAATGGCAGTAGACACCGCACGCAAGGTGACTCCCGCGCAGGCGACCAGCGCTTCAAGAAGAAGATCACCCGAGCAGGCCAACATGCCGTCACCGCCCGTGGCCGGATGCAACCCTGCCTCTACAATCGCCCTACCCGTCGAAACTTTACAGGAAATCTCTGTACCCAGGCTGCCCTCTGCCCTCAACGTGATCATCGCGGCCGCCGGCTGCTCAAGATACTTCTGTTTCAGCGGGGCTTGTAACGTTTTAAGTTCTTCTTTTTGCATTTCTAAATTGGATAAATTCTCAAAAATCATCCGAACCTCAATTGTCTCCTTCGGATTATGATTCTAATACGATCAATGATCACTTGAATTGTTCGCCTATAGCGCGCGGCACGACGCACCCTTCCGTCTGCCGCGTATCTGCAACAACGAAGATCTTCCACTTCCCGTCGTTATCTTTAAACAATTGAAAGGCATCCACACCACAATGGCTAAACCGGTTGCCCACGTAAAATGCATACTTTTCCCATACCTGTGCGAGATTTCCATCAGATTGGATCCTGGTATCCCAAACAGCCTCACTCCATTGCTCAGCATGTGGTGTTCCCACGGCAGTCAAAAATTTCTGAAGATCATCATAGCGCAAAGTAGTATTCCCGGCCTCGTCCTTTCCCACCGTTGCCATAATTGGACTGGTAATAAAAGCCCGGCGAACCATGGCGCTGTCTCCCTGGTGCATGCCGGCAAAGAGCATCTTTATGGGTTCATAAACGGCGCTGTCAATTAAAGTGGCCTGCGCTACGGAATGCGAAGCGGCACCAATACAGAATATCATTAGAAAATATTTCATATGATCAGTTTCAGATCGGGGTAGGGACATTGGAACATCGGAATCATACACCAGGTAATAGATCGAAAGTTATTCCAAACGCCCCATGAAGTTCTGATGATTTACCCTGTCAAGGGAAAGCCTGTAGCTGTTCTTTTGCATTAAAGTTCGTCTACCGTGAATATATCCTATTTGCACCGTATTTAAAAAATCGGGTTATACACTGGCAGGTAAGATTTGTAACTCCAAATATTATCCCGTAACTTAATTACATGCTCGTCTTAGCCAATCCCAACTCGATGAAAACATTTCTTGCTGCCTTTCTCTTTTGCACGATTTCCGTCACCGGCCTCCCGCAATCCACAACCAACATCCGGGTGCTGGCCTACTATCTGGGAGGCCCTGAAGATCTGGACAATTACAACGTCAACCAGATGACGCACATCATTTTCTGTTTCGGACAGCTAAACGGCAGCCGGTATGCTATCACCGCCAGGGATTCGGCCACCATCAAAAAGATTGTCTCCCTGAAGCAGAAGAACCCACAGTTAAAAGTGATCATATCCCTCGGCGGAGGCCGCGGATGCAAAACGTGCTCTGATGTTTTTGCCACCGAACAGGGCAGGAAGGAGTTTGCTCAATCTATCCTGGACTTTCATCGACACTTCAGAACGGATGGCCTGGACCTGGACTGGGAATTTCCCTTCATCGAACACTTTCCCGGACAGAAACATTCACCCGCCGATGTGAAGAATTTTACGCTACTGGTAAAAGAGCTAAGGAGATCTACTGGCGACAAGTATGAATTAAGCTTTGCCGCGGGGGCGCATGAAGGCATCTTCAAGGCAGTGACGGAATGGAAGAAGGTGATGAAGTATATGGACTATGTTAACCTGATGACGTATGACATTGGCAGCTACCAGAACCGCCCGAAATTACCGCAGTACCGGCACCTTTCCCTTGGAAGCGATTCCAAAAACACCGGCCACCATACCGCATTGTATTCGACGCCGGATCAGCTGCATTCGATTCCCGGAAGATATGCGCAGTTCTCAACACAGGGCCAGGAGAGATCAGTGGATTTCTGCGTCAAATATTTGTTGGACCTTGGAATACCGCGTGAGAAGCTGATTGTCGGCGCGGCATTTTACGGACGGATGTATGAAGATGTTAAGGATATGAACAACGGCCTGTACATGCCAGGCGAATTCACGGGAACGGTGGCGTTCAGGAATTACGCTACCGAGTTATCCGCAGACGACGGATATGTGCACCACTGGGATGACATCGCCAAAGCTCCGTACGCCTATAATCCATCCAAAAAAATATTTGTTACCTACGAAGACAAGCGGTCGGTAGAATTAAAAACCAGGTACGTGATCGATAACAAACTCGGCGGGATCATGTTCTGGCAGTTGAGGAATGATACGAACGAGAGTGGAATGTTGGATATTATTGACAGGGTGAAGAAGGGGGAAAGGTCGGGGGTTTCGGGCCCGAGGTAAGGCAATAATGGTTCATAATGGTTGCGCCACTGCGTAAACATTTATTGATTCAAGGTCAAACGACATCCGGATGGTGGATGGACCAGTCTTTTCAGATTTAACTGCAACGGTTCGCTCACCGAGTTCGGGACTTTTTAATACAAGGTTTTCCAGGCTAACCTTTCCAACATCAATGTCATACGTTAGTTCATTATTTGTAATATTGGATTCAATTCGATCGAGTATCGGAGAGTTTCCACCATCCCGCAAGGTGGGATGAGGTATCGCCTTCATAGCAGTATTCATAAAGTGAATGACATATGTATTGTTATGCTGTCTTAACCGCAATGCCCAGCCGGGGTCCCCAGCTACCTGTTTAATCATAGGTACAAAACGTTCCGCACGCTTCATGTTATCCAATTCATCAAAAACCGAATTTGACTTGATCTGGTGAAGGTTTTTATATTTCTTTTTCGTCAGTATTTCTGATAAAGGAACTTTCCTTTTAAATCCATTTTCATCGTGCGTACCAAACGGCATACCAAGAAAAACCTGTCCGTTTTTTTCCAGAAATGTTTGCATGGATTTTAACTGCTTATCTGACACAGATCCCATATTATCGATCAACAAAGGCGTTTTTTCTTTACATAATGCATCTGTATCCGCCAGTTCATCTTTTCGCAGAAACCGATATCCGATATTATTTTTCAGGAAGGCTTCTGACCATTCTACTACTTTTTCCCAATGTGCCTTACCTGCAGCATTTTTCCAGCCGTTTTCCCTGCAGTAACTGTTGTTTACCAAACGGATTTCAACAACATCTACACCCTCCCTGCAGTTAAGATCACTATGTTTCAATTCCCATTGATTCAATGGCGCGATCACATCTTCCATTTCAGGCGCATCTTCTGGATCCTCCTCCAGGCGTTGGTGCAATGTACTTGACCAGTTTGCAACACCCCAGAATCTGGCCAGGCTCCATCCCAGGTAACCGCCTTCTTTATAAACCGTATAGCTTAAAGCAATTGCAGGAGCGTTCCCCCTTTTTGCTGCAATATCTTTCTGCTGGAGGGCCTCGGCGTCTTTGCTAGTCCAGTTAACACCAAAAACGTTTAAACCCACATTCTCCAGCATAAAGAAATCAAGGTGCTCGGCTATTCTTTCGAGATTAAGCGATATTGAATTCAGCGTAATCGGACCTGTACTCGAACAGCATGTCATCAATGGCTTTTTACCAATCACTCCCTTTATCATTTTTACATGATCTGCAATGGAATCATCTTTCATCTTAAGCCAGTCCCGGAACACCGTGTTTTCATAATTACCCCAGTACAACATATGTTTTGTTGTGTCACCCCAGAATGATTTATCCTCAAACGGTGGAATTTCATGTCCATAATCCTTCCTGAACCTGGCCCTGCAAAAATCACAACCGCAGGTGGTAAGGCCCGGATAATCGCACATATCATCGACTTCGTATCCGTCATGCGGCACTTCTTTAATCAAACGCTGAAGATATTTCCTGTGCATATCAAGAAACCCAGGGTTATTGTGACAAAAAGCCTCTAACTGGTATTGGGGTGCATAGCCCCTGCTTCCATCGCGAATGTCTCTTTCGCAAATATCCTGAAATAAATGCCCCTCGTATTGCGCATGTGCTGCCGCAATCGGGTCAGAATATAATAGGGTGTGGTGCCTGTGGTGTTTATGGAGCTTAAATTTCTCTGCATCCCCTCGAGGCCTTTCTACATGATTACATGAATAATGTTCAATAAACTTCACATTATATTTATGCAATTCCTCACACACATTCGCATAGTACGCATTTAGCTGCCCGAAATAATCAGCAAAATCAAACCTGACGTGAAAGCCAAAATTCACAGCCGTATCAATTCCGGCTTCCGCAAAAGCTGCCGCCCTTCGTTTGATCCTATCCACCACTTTTTTCTCAGGCCATAGCAAATCATCGAGCACACACCACCAGCTCGCCACACGCCTCGGTTCAAAGGTGACATCCGGGCCGTCAATCCTGGCAAATGAGTCTTTTAGTAAAGAAAAGAATTTCACTTCTTCGTTTACATCTTTAAATGGGCTGGTAAATCCGAAGCCCAGCCCCATCACTGCATTGATTTTAATAAACTTTCTCCTGCTGAATTGCGAATCCATGTCTATAAACTATTTAGATCCAAAAGCATATTTCGTTTAGCAGCATCCACATTGCCGAATTAAGTTAGGTGGAAAATCTCAAACTTTATGCATCATTTACGTGGATTATGTTGCTGCCGACAGTTGGGTTTCGGTGCCGGCACTCTTTGTCCACCCTTTCAATAAATTTTTTAAGCAGAGCAACACATTATTGAACAAGGTTGCTTGAAGTAGTCCGTAAAGGTAAATCGTCAATATCGTAAGATGCTTTTCACTTTAATTTCTCGGGCAGAAACTTCCGTGTTGGAATTGGACTACAATTGACTACATTTATAAGCATTTACTGATTGTCAGCCCGGAAGATGCCCTTCTTCCGGGCTTTTTTTATATCACAAAAACAACATTATGAGCTTAAGTAAAACACAGGAATCGCCAAGCGTGAAATCAAAACTCTCAGCCCTATGGTTGTTTGCCATGCTTACCTATACGTATGGAGATGTGGTAACACTAATGGATCCGGTTAAACACGGCACAATTGAATTGACTGAAGGATTCCTTTTAGGAGGTTCCATTTTCATGATGATTCCGCTTGCCATGGTTCTCTTGTCTCGTCTATTGAAATATCGGTCAAGTCGACTTGCGAGTATTGTCGCAGGTACGATCATGACCATAGCTCTTACCTTGACGTTGTTTGTTGCGGTGCCAACAACGTATTACGCATTTTTCACAGCAATAGAAATTGTCACAACTTCGACTATTGTCTGGTATGCATGGAAGTGGCGTAATCTTGAAAGCAGCTTTTGATTTTCGTCACTGTCCGCGGGCTCCGAACGTGTCGGCCGAGTCGAAATCTGTTCACGGAGAAAGTTTGAATTTCTTGTTTTGTATTTGTCGACCGGGATTGCCGGTTTACACGTCTCTGTCCACGAGCCAGCCCAATTACTGCCAACGTTGGTGCATATGACGTTGCCGGGCCTGGAGCGCAAGTTAAATGAGGAACGAATGACTTGCGCGACCTGCCGGGACTGTCCCACGTGACCGAACGTAATTTGAAAACGAAACTACAAACTACTCCCCACCCGGCAATGGCATATGCACTGTGTTTGTGCGCTGTTAATTTTATCATCTTCGTACATAGAATCTGTCATCAATCCCGTCCTTAATGAGAATTGTGTCTCCAAGGAACGCTCCGTGATACATCTTCTCGTTGGTCCTAAGTCCAATGTCCCACTTCTCATATCCTAAAACCCTTGCCTTGTCGGTCGTTTCAATGTTTAGATCCACTGCCCTCGTAAACATGTCATCGTCCGTCGCGCGTACTATAAAATGAATACTGTCGTCGTCAATTCGTATGTCTTGCATGTCAGCGACGAAAAATCCAGGCAAATACCCTTCACGTCCCTGATCAAATTCGTCACTCGTGCCGTAATACAGTCCGATCGTAGAGTCTCCGCGAGATCTCAAAAGAATATAATGATCCTCAATGAGGTCCTCGGTGTTGTGCGGGTATACGTATTCAAATGTTGTCAGTGAATCAAATGTGATAACGGTGTCAGCTGTCTCTGAAACAGACGTTTGTCCAGTTGTGCCCTCTTGTCGACATGAAAATAGTCCGATCAGGCCACCAAGGAAAATTAGTGTAATCTTTCCCATAAAATTAATAGCGCACAACGTTTCAATATATGGCATTTAATGCTCTATATTCCTTTATTCGCGAATCCTACTTCCTGCTAAAATAATGAAAATCAACGTTTTTTCTATCTCCATACCTTGACGGAACAGTGTAGTGCCCGGCGGGCGCAAGGGACGTCGGCGAAACCTCCCTTGTCGATGCGATAAAGGGTGAACAACCTTACTTTTGCGTCAGTGTTTGTCGTCCTCTTTTTCAGTGCTCTTGGCGGGCCGTATCATCGCGCAGCATTATGCAGAAGGTTTGCCACGCGGTAGCCTGTCCCTCAGCCCACTCACAGATTATCCAGGAACGGCCTCCGCCTCTCCAGTTTCAAATCCTGAAGCACGGACGCCTTTACGGCAATGGTGAAGTTATAGGACTGGAATCGCCCGAAAGGAACCCAGGTGAGGTTCATGTGCCAGCAGTGCAGATCGCGCGAAATGCCGACGTTGGTCTGCGTGAATTCTTTCGACTCAAAATGATATCCGGAGTTATAGGTGATCTTCCACTTCTCCGAAATGGAAAGATCACCGGACAGCTGAACGGTCTGGATCACCTGAGCAGGCAGTAACCGCTCCGCGTTACGCGTGACGGGCCGCCGGTAATTCAGATTGTAACTGATGTTGACACTCCACGGTATGTCGAAATCAACATAAGCGTTCGGATTCTGGAGAATGTGCTGCTTGTCTTCCTCCGGTATATCCGACTCCGCCACTTTTTCGCGCGTGGAATTCTCCTTCTTGCGCATGTCTGGATTTAAATTCGTATTCAGCGCCAGCGTGGCATTGGTGATCCTTCCAACCGAACCTGCCTT
>JBBEBN010000288.1:0-17380 GCA_040882305.1 Cyclobacteriaceae bacterium | reverse complement strand
TGTAAACGCGGTCGATGCATTGGCATAGACCGCGGCCGCATCCACGCTAAGAAGAAACTCATCGATGGTCGTTTCGTCTTCTGCCACAATCGCTTCACTGTGTTTCGAGCTGTAAGTGTGTATATGCTCAAGCGCCTCGGCGAACGAATCTACCGTTCGGATGCTCATCTTGTAGTCGAGGAATTCAGTACCATAGTGGTGCGGCTCGGCGGGGTGGAGCAGGTTCGCCGGGTACACACGCTGCAGACGTTCCAGGCTGCGCTCATCCGCATATAGCGTCACGTTTTTTTCGGCAAGTCGGCCGACAAGCGCGGGGAGGTCTTCAAGTTTCGACGCGTGGATGACCAGGCAGTCAAGCGCATTGCAAACGCTTACCCTGCGGGTTTTCGAATTGAAGATTATATTGGCTCCTTTTGTAACATCACCGGTTTTATCAAAATATGTATGCACAATACCGGCACCGGTTTCTATTACGGGTACTTTTGCATTATCGCGGACGAAGTTGATTAGGTTCTGACTGCCTCGTGGAATAAGAATATCGACATATCCTACGGCCTGCAACAGCTCGGTCGTCGCCTGACGGTCCGTCGGAAGCACGGCAACGATGTTCTCGTCCAGGCCAGCATTTCGAAGGACCCGCTGTATAAGCATATGAATGTGACGGTTGGAATACTCCGCATCGCTGCCGCCTTTAAGAATACATGCATTCCCAGATTTAAGGCAGAGAGAAAACACGTCAAAGGTGACATTGGGCCTGGCTTCATAAATAACACCGACCACCCCCAGCGGCACGGTAATTTTTCGCAGATCGAGGCCGCTTTTCAGTTTCCTTTCTTCCAGTACTATCCCGAGGGGAAAGGGCAGGGCTGCAACGTTCCTGATATCCGCCGCGATGTCACGAACGCGCTGCTCTGTAAGCTTGAGTCGATCGTACCGAGGATCTGTTTCCGGCATCCTGTCCAGGTCCTTCCTGTTGGCCTCAAGTATCGACGGGATGTCATCAACCGCTACATCCGCCAGCATGAGAAGGGCGGCATTGATTTTCTGTTCAGAAAACAGCGAAAGTTTGCGGCTTGCAGCCTGAACGGATCGGAATGTATTTTCAAGAGTACTCATCTTCGTTTAATGCAGATAAAGGTGGTCATAGTGAATGAGGGGCTTCTGATTTTTTACGCCGACTACGGCCTTGGCCTTCTTGTAACCGTATCGCGCCAAACCCAGGCCGATTTCCCGTTCATTTAGGTCGATGATCTTGATAAGGTCACCCTTCTTAAATTTTCCGATAACCTGAGTGATGCCCACCGGAAGCAAACTGTGCGCTTTGTCAGACTGCAATACATTTTTTGCGCCCTCATTGATCACGACTTTTCCTTTGGCCTCCTCATAGGCATGCGCCATGTATTTCTTAAAACTTGAGGCAAGCCGTTTTGCGGGGAAGCGTGTCCCGACCTGTTCACCATCCAGAATGTGCAGCACTACGTCTTCAACTTTTCCGTTCGCAATATGCACTGGTATGCCGATTCCGGCTATCTTTTCGGATGTTTGACACTTCGTCAGAATGCCGCCCCGCCCGAACCCGGACTTCTTTCCAGTAGCGATCTCGTGAATACGAATAAGCTTAGGATCGTATTCGTGTATAATCTTTGTTCCCGGTTGCGAAGGATCACCGTCAAAAACACCATCAACGTTTGTTAAAATGATAAGCAGGTTTGTGTTCATCATCGCACTTACGAGTCCTGCCAATTCGTCATTGTCGGTAAACATCAGTTCCGTTATAGAGACAACGTCATTCTCGTTAAGAATAGGAACGATATCGTGACTCAGCAACGCGGAAAGACAGTTCTGCATGTTAAGGTAATGGTGACGGCTCTTGAAGTCATCCTTTGTCACCAGCACCTGCGCGCAAAGCATACCCTCTTTGTCAAAAGCTTCCTTATAAAGCGAGATCAACTTCACCTGACCAAGAGAGGCCAGTACCTGCCGCTGCACAACAGTATCTGTTTTTTTTGGAAACCGGTAAATGCTTCGTCCGGCTGCAACCGCTCCGGAGCTCACCAAAATAACGCCGTGTCCGCGCTGTCTCAGACCTTTTATTTGTCTGGAAATATTAGCGATAACCTGTTCATTGGGTAAACCCTCGGCGTTTGCGATAACGTTGGATCCAATTTTAAGAGTGATGACTGATCTCTTTTCCTTACTCATGCTGCGACTATGGAATGAAACACCAATATTAGCACTTCCAATGTTGGTTGTAAAGGCTGGCGTTTGATTTAGAAAAAATATGAGTCGATAGCCGTTCAGAATGTCCGGTAAAAGCTCAGGTGGCGCAGTAGACTTCTTTCTCAGCTCGCACATCACTTTTATTTTCCAAAAATTCAGCTAATTTATCACACCTTGAGGAGTGCATTTCGAGGTTTCATTTTTAGTCCAACCGGGCATTAGCCCTTTCCGACCTTCCTTGCCATTGAGGCCAGGCCCCATTTAAGAAAAAGAGCCATCGTGCACGATGTTCAAACGCATTTTTGTTCTATTGGTCGCTTTATTGCCAGCAAAAAATTCCCCGAAAACACTTGCGCAGTTAAATGGCTGCATATATATTTGCAGTCAAATAGCTGCATAATGGACTTAAGAAGAGATGTATTTCAAGCCATAGCCGACCCTACCCGAAGGGCGATAATCGCGTTAGTTGCTCTCCATGCAATGACTCCCGGCGCAATAGCTGAAAATTTTGACTCCTCCAGACAAACAATTTCCAGGCACATACAAATCCTCACGGAGTGTGAGTTACTTCAGCAAGAGCAAACCGGCAGAGAAATATACTACCAGTTCAATTTCAAAAAGATGAAGGAAATAGCAGACTTTATAGAACCATTTCGCAAAATGTGGGATGACCGGTTTAATAAACTGGAAACCGTAATGAAAAAGCACAAATCAAGGAAATAGAATTAAAATGGAGCTAAAAACTAAGATTAAAGCCGAAGACGGCAAACAGGAACTGGTGATTACAAGGAAATTTGATTTGCCGCTGGAATTACTTTTCAGAGCCTACGTGGAGCCTGAAATTATTGAGCAATGGATGGGAACAAAAGTGCTGAAACTCGAAAATAAGAAGCACGGCGGCTGGCAATTTGAAACAACCGATCCTAAGGGCAACAAACATGGGTTCCATGGCGTGATCCATGAGTTTAGCCCCAATCGGAAAATCACACGAACATTTGAAATGGAGAATGGGTCTTTTGGCGTCCAGCTCGAATTCCTCGAATTTGAGAAGCTTACTGACGACACCAGCCAACTGACTATGCATACGGTATTCAGATCAGTTACTCTCAGGGACCAAATGCTGCAGCTACCCTTTGCTCAAGGCATAAATATGGCGCATAACCGATTGGAAGATATCGTAAGCAACCTAAAATAACATATTATGACAAAGGCAAATAGAATCATCTATTGGATCTCCACCATCTGGCTTGCACTAGGAATGCTGTCTACGGGATTTGTACAGTTAATAAAAATGGACGAGGAAGTGACCAGAATGGCACAGTTGGGTTATTCCGACTATATTCTGACAATACTCGGTGTCTGGAAATTTCTAGGAGTTGTTGCACTACTTATTCCTAAATTTCCCTTGTTAAAGGAGTGGGCGTATGCAGGCTTCTTTTTTGCTATGTCGGGTGCTGTTTTTTCTCACGTGGCTCGTGGCAGTGACGCCGCGGACTTTTTTGGGCCCGTATTGCTACTAATCCTGACCGCGGTGTCATGGTATTTCAGACCGGCGGAAAGGAAACTTATCCCGATCAATATCGGCACAGCTAATCAGTAAGAAAATGAATCGAATGAATCCTAAGGTTGATTGGTTTTTTGATAAGGCCACAAAGTGGCAGGAAGAATATGACAGGCTGAGAATGATTGTTCTTGACTGTGGACTTACCGAGGAATTGAAATGGGGTTGTCCTTGCTATGTGTTCGATAATAGTAACATAGCCTTAATACACGGATTTAAGGATTACTGTGCGCTTCTGTTTTTCAAAGGTGCCTTGTTAAAGGATGCCAAAGGAATTTTAATCCAACAAACGGAGAACGTGCAGGCGGCTCGCCAGATCCGGTTCACGCACATTGAGGAAATAGCTGACATGGAACCCGTTTTGAAAGCATATATCAGGGAAGCGGTCAAAGTGGAAAAAGCCGGCATGAAGGTTCCTTTGAAGAAGACTTCAAAATTTAAAATGCCAGAAGAATTTCAAAATGCTTTGGATGCTACGGCTGCGCTGAAGAAAGCATTTTATGCGCTGACACCAGGACGCCAAAGGGGATACATTCTTTATTTCTCGGCTGCCAAGCAATCCAAAACCCGCGAGTCAAGGATCGAAAAATATATAGGGCAAATTCTAAAAGGGAAAGGATTGGATGACTGAGGTGTTGAGGGTACATTACTGATTGTAAACATCGAATCAAAATGAACATGGCAAGGAGCAGTAAGAAAATAGTGTCATCGGAACAACTTGAACGGCTACTCAACGCATTAAAAGCCCGTTTTGAAAGAAACATGAACCGCCATAAGGGCCTTGAGTGGGGAAGGGTGCAAGCAAAGTTGGAAGCCCACCCTGAAAAGCTGTGGTCCCTCAACGAAATGGAAACCACGGGCGGTGAACCGGATGTTATTGGGCTGGACAAAAAAACGGGCGAATACATTTTTTATGACTGCTCAGGGGAAAGTCCTAAGGGTCGCCGAAGTGTTTGTTACGACCTTGAGGCGCTGGAGTCAAGAAAGGAACATAAGCCGAAAAATAACGCCATTGATATGGCCGCAGCCATGGGCGTGCTGCTTCTTACGGAAGAGGAGTATCGGGGTTTGCAGAAGCTTGGAGAATTTGATACGAAAACGTCTAGCTGGGTGCAGACGCCAGCTGAAATTAGAGCGCTCGGCGGTGCTCTTTTTTGTGATCGCCGCTACGACCATGTCTTCCTGTATCACAACGGTGCGGAATCTTACTATGCCGCCAGGGGGTTCCGTGGCGCGCTGAGGATCTGAAGCGAACTGAAGACTTTGAGCAAGCTGCTCGTGTCATCATGAAGAATCATCCCGCGGTGTACGACTTTACGCCTAAGGATCGTTTTGATAGTATAATTTCCGAACAGCGGAAAAGAATAGTAGAAACCCAGGTTCCCGAACACTACTTTTGATATTGATCATCAGTGACTTTTTCCAGCCAATCAACCACTTTTCCGTTCAGTTGTTCCTGGATCGCTATATGACTCATCGCCATTGTAGCAGAAGCTCCATGCCAATGCTTTTCACCTGGAGAGAACCGAACCACATCACCGGGACGGATTTCTTCTACAGGACCGCCTTCGCGCTGTACCCATCCAACGCCTGAAACTACTATCAAAGTTTGCCCAAGCGGATGCGTGTGCCACGCAGTCCTCGCGCCAGGCTCGAATGTCACCGTAGCCGCGGCAGCCCGGGCATGTTCGTTGGGCTGGAATAACGGATCAATGCGGACTATACCTGTAAACCATTCTACAGTTCCTTTTCCTGATGGTTGTGATCCTAATCTCTTGATTTCCATAATCAGTATTTAGGTTAAACGCTCTTGTTTATAAATTAAGTAGCGGCCATTATTCGGAATTGAACTTCAATGCCATCACCAATCTTCGCAGCTGGTGCATATTGTGCAGATGAACTCAATCTGCCGAAGGTATCTATTCGTTTTTTAGGATTTGTGATCTGATGCTTTTAGGCTACCTGATTTCCGTGTACGACGACCACGCATCCCTTCTTAAGTCCTTTTTCCACATACTTATGCGCCGCGGCAATTTGCTCCAGCGAAAATTTTCTATCGATGATTGCCTTTATTTTTCCAGACACCATCAGGCCGGCCAGGTAAGCGAGATCCTGTGCGCTGTCCCCCGCAAGGGTAAAGACCGTTCTTTTTCTGGTAGTCCACCTTACCCACAATGCCCATAGCATCCTTCGGGGTCCGGTGTTGGCCATCAGGTAGCAACCATCGGGTGTCAGGGAATTAACGCATTTTGAAAAAGAGCTTTTGTAAACCGTATCAAAGATTGTGTTGTACTTCACGCCGTTCACCGAGAAATCTTCCTTCGTATAATCGATCACATGATCCGCGCCGATAGAGCGTAGCATATCCAGCTTGGCTGAGTTGTCGATGGCGGTTACTTCGGCCCCGTAAAATTTGGCCAGCTGTACCCCATAGCTTCCGATACTTCCGCCACCGCCGATGATCAGTACTTTTTGTCCCGGTCGGATATTTGCCTTTCGAAGGAAATGTAAGGCATTAAGTCCTCCCACAGGAAGCGTGACAACTTCTTCAAAGCTCAGTCCATCAGGTTTGATGGCCATCGCGCTCTTACCTGAGCGGCACTTGTATTCCATGTTGGTGCCCATGCTGATCCCAAAAACAGCATCCCCTTTCCGGAACGTGTCTACATTTTTTCCGACAGCTTCTATCATCCCTGCGAACTCCATGCCCGGGGAAAATCGCCTTGGTCTCCGGTATCCCATGATCACGCGCATCGGTATCCGGGTCCACAACGGCAAAGTTAGCGACCGCAGCTCACAATCGCCCATGGTGACCGTCGAGACATGTATCTTAATAAGCACCTCATTATGCTTTGGTTCTGGCTTTTTCACCTCTTCGAGCTGGAGCACGTCCGGCGATCCGTATCTGCTGTAGGTAATGGTTTTCATAGGGCAATTTGTTCTGCCGAAGAGCGTTTGAAGGCACTGTTCTCGTGGCTGACAGGCATGGCTATCTTCATTGCCTGCCTGGGCCTGCTCGCACTTGTGGCGTACGTGGCGGAACAGAGAACGAGAGAGATCGGCATCCGTAAAGTGCTGGGTGCCACACCAGCCTCCATTGTTGTACTCATCAATAAAGACCTCGTCAGGCTCAGTTTGATGGCGATGATCATCGCTTCGCCCCAGCAGATGTGTTTAAAGGCACAAAACACTGATTTTTCTATTCGATCGTATTCTGCGTCAACAGCCCGGTGTTTTCCGAGAGGAACTTGATGTAACCATCCAGATATTCCTGCGGCGTAACCCGGCGCTCCCGTACGTGCGACACGTTTGTGCGAATACAATGGTAAACAAAATTATAGACCAGACTAACAATTTCAGGCTTTGGTTGCAAGGTGCCACCTTCGCTGACCGTAAAAGCACCTCGTTTACCCGTCTTTTCGGCCCTGGCAATTTCCAGCGTTGCGTACATGATCGGCATGCGTGCGGTTTTAACACGTCCGAGCAACTCAGGTGACCCAGATACGGCTTTCTCGGCGCGATCAAACAGACCGTTATAAATCGTCATCAGGGAATCAGAGAGAAAAGTCTTGTATTGAGGTAACGGTTGATCGGCGGTGATCGGCCCGCCGAAAATCAAAAGCGTTGTTCCGCACCTGGCTATCTGATGCTGGAGAAGGTTCATGTATTCCCGTATCATCGGCGCGCCGGCTCTATAATAACCCGATATGAAATCATCCACTATCTTGTTGACATCAGCATCGGGATTCCACATTAGCTTTGCGATCAGGTAAGCTTTCAACTCATGAAATTCTCCCCCGGTCTCCGGACTTCCCTGTTCGAACATGGCCGAGACGCCATTGTCACGCAGAAATTTTAGATTCGGTTGAAGCGTGTGTATGTTGGGGAAAGGGCTTATGAGGTTTCGAAACTGAACAACGTAATCCCAAATGATTATGTTCTTTGTCAACTTCGTCCACCCGATAAGGTCTTTGCAGAAGGCCGGATCACCTTCTTCCATGGACACATTCCTGATGCTTTCGATGCTGCACAACATGATGTTTACATTCTCCCTGGGCACGAGATCCCCGGGTGGAACGCGTGTGTATTGATATGCCAGGGTGGAGATGATTTTGTCCGGAAACCGTTCGGCCACCTTGTTGATAAACGTAAGCAGGGAGCCCATACCCAGGGGAGAGTAGTATTCATTTACGTGCGTACCGTACATAATGCTCCCGGGTTCGTGCGCTGAATATTTCGCGTCCAGGGCAGCGCATTCGTCACAACGGCAATAATTTACGTTGTCGTTCTGGCTGACCGACCAGTAAATTGCCGTAGGGTTCAGATCAATACTGGCTTGAAGATTCTTGCAAACAATCTCGAGAACGTCTGGATTAGTGAGGCAGAGTTGTGAAACCGGTCGTCCTCGTGCGTTGTTTTCGGCGTGGCGCTGACCATCATAAAAACTGAAATATTCGGGATGCGATTCACCGAATTCCTTTGTGCTCAGCAGCGAATTAAAGGTATGAACCCACGATCCCCACTTGTTTCCTGTGTCCGGCAAACCGTAGTGGGAGTCCAGTTTATGCCAGGCCATGTACTCAGGGTCCCTGGCATTCGCGGGATACAGTTCCTCGCGGTAGGTGAACGCCGGTATCTGTGTGTCATTGATGGCTCCTAGTACAATAGATTTTTGCCTGGGAACATAGGTAACTGCAGCTGAGTACTTGCGACAGCCCAGATATTGTTCAAGTAACGTGTATACAGCGTAAAGTACCCCCTTGTCGGGACCCCCCGTGATTATGAGCGTTTTTCCAGTATTGTGAATAAACACACCGTCTTTTCCCAATTTGTCCAGTGATACTCCCCGTTGCCCGGGCCGATTAACATTACCGATCAGGATCTCACCACCTTCAATTTTCCTTGAGTTATCAGAAGCAATCGGCAGCATCGCGCCTGATATTCTGTTGACATAATCCTGCAAAACCATCGCGGCCTGGATTTCTATGACCGTAGGTCTTTCCGGGATAACGATTGTGGATTTCGGTTTGCTTTTCTTTACCACAGCAAACTCTTGAGCTATAGTTGTTGAAGAGAAAGCGGATGCGATGAGGAACAGGAAAATGGATTTCATACGAGGTTATTAGTGAGGATCGGTGGCTGCAGGTTTCGACGAAAACGGCCAACATTAAATATTCTTGCTCCGGATAGACGGCATTACCTGCTGAAAAGTTTTAACGGTAAGTGAAGATACTTTTATTATCGGGACTGCGCAAGAGCGTGTCTGTGGAGTAGGATATCAGTCTCCCACAATCTTAATTTTGAAAAAGTGTCTGTCAGTTGTTTCAAGTCTCCCGCACTGAGTTTCGCGTCGGCCGACCAAAGATTCTCCTGCAGGTGTGCCAGCTTGGTCGTACATGGTATAGGAACGATCCATGGCTTCTGCGCCATTAACCAAGCCAGGGAAACTTGAGCAGGAGTCTTGTGTTGGTTATCTAATGATGCCATAGTAAATGTCTATAATTTGGATTTTTTATTTGTTGGCCCACACAATCTACGGATAAGTGCAGATAGTTCGAGTTGGCTGTCTTCACCAATAACCTGCGTGGTCGTTTTTTGCCGCGTCTCCTCGAATCCTGATGAATGTAGGACTAAGCAACCGCCAGGGTGGACCGGCAATTAAGGGAGCCTATTAGAGTCTAAGACAAAAACAGCCGAAACAACCTGTAGGATTGCCATTTACTTGGAGTGGCAGTTAAACAAGCTTAATAAACTCGTGAAATTACCTTAATACCCCGGTGGATTGTTGTAACTATGCAGCAATGGCTGGCTCTTGAAGGATTCTGGATAGTAATTTAATTCGCCACTCGTCTTGTATTACAGCC
The DNA here is from genome assembly GCA_040882305.1 of Cyclobacteriaceae bacterium. GTDB lineage: Bacteria > Bacteroidota > Bacteroidia > Cytophagales > Cyclobacteriaceae > Chryseosolibacter. Next base: position 7,735 of record JBBEBN010000288.1, on the reverse strand, counting down.
ACTTGCGGCAAGCTCAACGAAAACTATGTCTGAATCGACAAAAATTCTAAAAGATTATTTGAAAAGCCATCCTGAATTAGGTCCGAAATTGAATGCTTTGTAAGAATGTCAGCGAAGAAGTCGATGCTTTATAACACTGGGGACCCTGGAGTTTTGATGACTTTTTTAAAGTTGATTAGTGAGCACCATACATCCAAATTCGAACGGGGCGTAATACTTGTTTTTAACGTTTTGGATTGCATACGTTTTCCCTCAAGTATTGTCATACGAAATTATTTTAATCTTATCATAAAGCCTATAGCATGACTTCAAGTAACAACCCTGACGAGATCCAGGCAAAGAAACCCAATATTGTAAATAAAAGTGGGCCGATCATTATAATTGAAGATGACGCAGATGATCAGGATGTTTTGACTGAGATATTTAAGAAGTTAAATTATCCAAATAAGGTACTGTTTTTTTTTGACGGACAAGAAGCCCTTGATTTTATCAATGATACTAATGATTCGCCTTTCCTTATCTTATCGGATATCAATATGCCTAAGCTTAACGGGTTTGCGCTAAGGGAGAAATTAAAAACTGACGCGAAATTAAATATTAAGTGTATACCATATTTATTTTTTTCAACCGTATCGAATCAAAAATCTGTGATTGAAGCTTACAGCCTGTCAGTTCAAGGCTTTTTTGTTAAACAGAACTCAATGTTGGAATTAGAAAAAACAATCTTTTCTATTATGGAGTATTGGCGCAGATGTGCCGCGCCTAATGACTTTCCGGAATAGCAACAACACCTTTTTTTGTTTTTCGCTTCATCTGCTCTACTGTGTTTTCGCAATCGTTGGTGATGCCATGATCTCGGTAGCTAATCGCTCATTCAATTCTTTGGATCTCGTCGTTTTCTATGAAACTGCCTCAGTTGTTTCATTTGTTTTTCGTTGATAAACGGTTCAATATTTTTCTCAAAACCATCCACGAGGGTATGCACTTGATCGTCAGTTTCCTTTTGCAATGAATCGATGTTTGCGATCGTTTCTAAAATATATGGGCGAATCTGTTTTGCTTGCCCTGAATCTGCCTCTATCACACCCAATATCTTTTGGACGAATGCCTCCTTATCATCCTTCCGCCAGTTTGTGCGAGAGTTTCGAGTCTTATTCCATAAGGCAACAGCCAATGCCCCGATCAATATCCCAGCAGATAATATCCCAACCATCAGCCATAGCGTTTTTTTTCGTTCTGGTGTCATGCTTATTCCGTTAAGTTTTTGTATAGGTCAATTGTGAAGACATCTTCTGTATTTTCATCCAATCCAAAAAATGATTGCCACGTCAAATTCTCTGATCTTAAGACATTTAGAACAATAAGTACCGCTAACAAGCCTAAAACGATGAGCTGATACTTTTTGAAGAAAAAGAAGATCTGATAATCAAGATTCTCTTTATGAAGCTTGATCGCATGAATCACCCGTTCTGCAAAGAATGGTCCGAATGAATTATGCGGATTAAATCTCAGCATTTCCCTTATCTTCAAATACTGATCGGCTTGTTTCCGAAGTTTTGAATCCTGTTGTATTAAGTATGCAATTCGATTGCGTTCGTCCGCAGGAAGAGATGCATCCCACGATTTTAAAAGCAGCGCTTCGTCTTCTGAGATTTCGATCATCCTAATTTGTTTGATAATGCTATTCGCAGTTTATGTTGCACCATGGCTAACTGGGAAATTATCGTGCTTGCGGGTAATTGCAAGGTTTTTGAGATTTCTTCGGTAGAATAACCGGCTACCAGGCGTAGCGTGGCTATTAATTTTTGCTGTGGATCCAGCGACGAGAATTCAAATTGAAACTGCTCATTTAAATCCTTTGCCTGCCGAAGGGACTTATTCCCGAGATGTTCGACCGTCGCAAAATGTGGATATTTTTTCTGACGCTTTATTGCATCAAGTGAATAGTCGATCGCAAGTCTTAGAAGATAAGAATCCACTGAAACATCCGCGCGAACCTTATCAAGTGATTTATGTAATCGAACAAATATTTCCTGGCCAATATCTTCTGCCAGCATTGGGTCTCCCAGCATGACCATCAGAACCCTTGCGACCTTTCCTTCCTTTCGTATCACAAGGGTCTTAAATGATTCAATATCTCCATTTTTAGACTTCTTGATCAATTCCGCATCAGTTGGATCTTGCATGTGGTTAATTTATGAAATTCAAGAGACTATTTAAATGAATTTTGATTAAGTAACTATCTGTCTGGAGAAATGCCGAAGTCGGGCATATACATCCAACAGATGGATCGATGCACATCATCCTGAGCCCAAGCGATACAAAGGAGGTAATACAGAAAGGTTGGGGTGAACTCCATGGCCTGGCCGGACAAGGTGCCGCAGCAAAAACATACCTTATGATCTACTCACCACGTGACAAAAAGGAACTGGATATTACTCGGCAAATACTGGAAGCAGAGCCGTAAGGTATTTATCGTTTCGAACAGAATGACCATCCCTGGCCGACAACACACCGAAGAATCAGGTCTTTGATTTTGACTTCACATTTTATTCTGAATTTGTAATTAGCTGATAAGCAGGTGATTGAAGTGGATATTTACCGAATAAAAAGTATGTTCAACAGTGTGTCTCAAACGTTAGGTCGGTCGCGCAACAAACCAGACCAAAATTTACCTTATCGACCTTAATAGGGACATCAAAAGGGAAAGTTGGCGATTAAACTATTTGAACGCTATCCAGCTTTAAAGAGGAAGCCATATTGGCAAATCACTTTTTGGCGAATGGATATTTTGTGAGTACGGTAGGTTTGGATGAGGATATGATAAAACGATTTGTGAAACACCAGGAGAAGGAGGAACGCAGGGAGGAGAATCAGGGTAGGGGCTATGGACTCTTTGAGTCCGAATAACCATTTTCGTCGGTAATGACAAACGTTATTCTAAAAGAGGATCTTAATCATCGCTTACGGGGTGTGGAATGTCTATTATTGTCATGATTCCAACGCTCTCAGCCATATGACTATGAGCTATTTTGCCTGGTTTTAAAGTCCATATAAACATGAAACAAATTAAAGCACCTCGGTCAGGCAAAACAAGGGAGGGTCGGTCGGTAAAAGCGACTTCTTCAAAAAACGGCTTTGCAAAGCATTTCCCTGTTGCAGGCTTTGGCGCTTCGGCAGGAGGTCTCGAGGCATTCACAACATTATTGCAGCACCTTGATACTAATCTGGGAATCGCCTATGTGCTCATTATGCATCTGTCACCCTATCACAAAAGCTCTCTGCGGGAAATTTTGCAGACTAAAACAAAAATGAAAGTTCATACTGTAAAAGACATGATGAAGGTTAGTCCGAACAACGTTTACGTGATTCCCCCCAACACATTAATGAGTTTAGTGGATGGCCACTTCAAGCTGGCGCCCCGCAGCAGTGCACCCGCTATCGGGAATTTCGGTGTTGATTATTTCTTTTCAACGCTGGCATCTATTTACAAAAATAACAGTATTGGGATTATTCTCTCTGGAAATGCGACGGACGGGACGCTTGGTTTAAAAGAAATTAAAGCAGAAGGAGGAATTACGTTCGCACAGGACGATACCGCTAAGTTTCCAGGCATGCCCGGGAATGCATACGATTCCGGATATGCAGATTTCAGACTTTCACCCGAAAACATTGCAAAAGAACTTGCCCACCTGGTAAAAATCCCTTACACGGTGTTGCCGCCAGACAAAATTGAAAAGAATTATACAAAGGATCAGGACAGTGACAACCTGATACTAAACAAAATATTATTGATAGTAAAGGCAAAAGCCGGAGTTGATTTCTTTCTTCATTATAAGCGAGCCAGCATTTACAGGCGAGTGATCAGAAGGGTAGCCTTGAATAAATGTTTGAGCCTGAATGACTATTGCACGATGCTTGAAAATAATGAAAAAGAGGTGCTCGACCTGTACAATGATTTTTTAATCAATGTAACGAGTTTTTTCAGAGATCCGGATTTCTATCAAGCACTTGGGCGGGAAATATTTCCATCGATTGTCAGCCAGCGAAAAACAACGGATCCAATACGTATTTGGGTGGCTGGTTGCTCTACAGGAGAGGAGGCCTACTCCGTGGCGATAACGCTAAAAGAGTTTTTAGAGAATAGGGACCTGGACATTTCCTTTCAGATATTTGCGTCTGATCTTGATTCAAAGGCAATAGAAAAGGCCCGCCTGGGCGTTTATCCTTTAAGCGCGTTTCAGAATGTTTCGCAAAGACATGTTAAACGATATTTTAGAAAAATTGACACTCACTACCAGATTGATAAAAGTATCCGTGAAGCCTGCATCTTTTCTCAGCATAATCTATTGAAAGATCCACCGTTTTCCCGCATGGACCTTATCAGCTGTCAAAATGTCTTGATCTATCTTGAAACAAATCCTCAACAAAAAATACTGCAAAGCTTTCACTATGCATTGAAACCCTCCGGCTTTCTGTTTTTGGGCAAATCGGAAACTATTGGCGGGGCAGATGAATTATTTGAGCCACTGGATAAAAAGGTCCGGGTTTATTCCCGAAAGACTGCCAATTCCCGTCCGTTGGACTTTTTCGATCTAAAAACAGGATCAGCGCCCTATAGCGAAAAGCCACGAATAGAAACACGTCCTTCACTGGATATTGAGAAAGACGTAAACAAAATTCTTTTAAGACGCTTCGTTTCCCCAGGCATCTTACTGAATGAAAACTTGAATATTATTCAGTTTTTTGGAGTCACCTCGTCTTATCTCGGGCCTGTTGTTGGTAAAGCAAGTTTAAATGTACTGAAGATGATCCGGGAAGACTTAATGATAGATTTAAGGGCCTTGTTGCTGCAAGCCAGGAAAACAGGAAAGCCAGTGCTGAAGGAAGATATAATGATAGCCGATAAGAAAATACAACGGGAAGTCACCATTGAAGTTCTGCCCAGAAAGGCGGAGAAAGAGTTATTCTTTTTGGTTGTGTTCAAAGAAAACCAACTTCCGAAACCCATCAGAAGTGGAAGGGGCAAAAAATCAAAAGGGACGATCGGTCAGAGAGAGCAGACTATTGCAAAACTTGAGGAAGCATTGGCGCAATCACGAGAAGTGATCAAAACTACCAGTGAGGAGTTTCAAATAACCAGCGAGGAATTGCAGTCTCACAATGAGGAGGTCCTTTCCTCTAATGAAGAATTACAAAGTCTAAATGAAGAGCTGGAGACTTCAAAGGAAGAGTTGCAGTCGGCTAACGAAGAGCTTACCACCATTAATGAAGAATTGCAGAAAAGAAATGGGCAGTTGAAGGAGTCACAGAACTATGCGAAAGCGATCGTAGATACAGTGCATAGTCCCTTTTTAGTCCTTACTTCAAATCTTCAGGTAAAAAGTGCGAATAAGTCATTTTACAGCACCTTTAACCTAACACAGGAAAAAGCCGAAGGAAGTTTTGTATATGAATTGGGAGATCACGCCTGGGACATTCCGGTTTTCCGGGAAAACCTGAACGAACTATTAGGAAAGAAAGCAAATTACCTTGAATTTGAGCTTAAGCATTTTTTTCCCGGTATTGGTGAACTGACGTTTATTGTCAATACTTACCGATTGTTGAATGAGGATATTGGGAATGAATTTTTGATCCTCCTTGCCTTCACCAATATCGACGAAGCGATAAGGACAAATAAGGAATTAAAACAATTGAACAACCATCTCGAAGAATTTTTGTTTGGCGCGAGTCATGACTTGCAGGAACCGCTAAGAAAAATTCAAACCTTTTTGAATATGATTTCCAGTCATGGGGATTCGGATGAGTTTATAAAAGGATATTTAGATAAAATAAGTACTACCGCTGAAAGAATGACAGCACTACTTGGTGATATGCGTGATTATTCAACGGCATTGGGCTTTGGAACCAAAAATTTGCAGTTATTGGATTTAAATACGACGGTAGCCGATATCATAAAAGATCTCGATGTCATGATCCAGGAGAAAAATGCAGTTCTGCACATCGCCCCATTGCCTTTGGTCGAAGGTGTGCCAATTTTGATGCATCAACTCTTCTATAACATTATCAAGAATTCTTTGAGGTTTAACAAGGGCAAACCCGTTATCGATATAAGTGCCAGTGAAGTTAGTCCGAATGACTATCAAAAACATAATTTAAGAAAAGGCAGAAACTACATCTGCGTCCGTATAAAGGATAATGGCATTGGATTCAATAATAAATTCGCTGACAAAATCTTTGGAATGTTTCAGCGGCTTGACGGTTCGCGTGGCCAGAAGGGCTCCGGATTAGGGTTGGCTATTTGTAAAAAAATCGTAGAGGATCACGAAGGCGTTATCTTTGCGGAAGGGGAAGAGAACAAGGGGGCTACTGTTTCAGTTATCCTCCCGAGACCTGTGATGTAATTGATAGGATTTTTCGTTGAATCAACAGGGTCACAAAGCCTGGAGGTTCTAGTTACTATCTACGTTTGATTTTTTCCTGTCGGTTGTTTTATATCCGGGATGAAGTTTTCTAACACAGGCGAATTCAGATTCGCTTCAGAATCCCATCGTTTCTTGTGGTAGGAAATAATGAGACAGACGAACGCCATATTGTTAGCAGATCAATTAAGATCATTTTGCTCCGCCAGAAAAATTTGGTTGCACCATGTAGGCATTATGACGATTTGGATTTAACAATGTCAGAGATCTCCATTATCAAAGACCAGCATTATGCTTAACTCAATTATTCAATTTTCTATTCATAATAAACTTGTTGTAGCGATATTTATTTTTGCCCTGATCTTCTGGGGCGGATATTCCGTCACGCAGCTTCCGATTGATGCCGTTCCGGACATTACAAATAACCAGGTGCAGGTACTTACGGTAGCACCTTCTCAATCAGCTCTCGATATAGAAAGGCTCGTGACGTTCCCTGTAGAGCAGACCATGGCTACGATACCCGGAATCGGAGAAATCCGCTCGTTTTCGCGCTTTGGTCTTTCCGTCGTGACAATCGTTTTTTCTGACGCTACTGATGTGTATTGGGCCCGCCAGCAGGTAAGTGAGCGACTTGCGGATGCGCAAAAACAAATACCGCCTGGCGTGGGCGTACCGGAACTGGCTCCAGTAACGACAGGGCTCGGTGAAATCTATCAGTACATCCTGAAAACAAATCCAGGATTCGAAGACAAATATGACGTAATGGAATTGCGTACGATTCAGGATTGGATTGTACGAAGGCAGCTATTGGGTACACCCGGTGTTGCAGACGTGAGCAGTTTTGGCGGCCATCTCAAACAATTTGAAGTTGCACTTCTTCCGGAAAAATTAAGGAGCATGGATGTTTCGATAAGCGATGTCTTTAATGCGCTTCAGCGCAATAATCAGAATACCGGTGGCGCATACATTGAAAAAAATACAAGCGCTTATTTTATCCGCAGTGAAGGATTGATCCAGTCAATTGAAGATATCGGAAACATAGTGATACGGAATACAACAGGCATCCCGCTGCTCATCAGGGATGTTGGCACGATCAGTCGTGGATCAGCCATCCGCTATGGTGCTATGACAGAAAATGGTGAACGAGAAACGGTTGGCGCGGTAGTGATGATGTTAAAAGGCGCAAACTCATCGGCAGTGATTGCCGATGTCAAAGAACGCATCAGTCAGATTGAAAAGAGTTTGCCTGATGGGGTAACCATAGAACCTTTTCTCGACAGCCCGTACACGTATCCGCTGGCCTTCCTTGGTTT
>JBBEBN010000287.1:0-17430 GCA_040882305.1 Cyclobacteriaceae bacterium | reverse complement strand
TGTTCTCCCGGTGCCTTAAGGGAAATCAATTTAACAGTCTGGTAATCATCCGTCCTGGCGATGGGAATCCACATTTTTCCCGGCTCCTTCATTTCCGGCAACACGGCTTCATAGTGGAATTCAAATCGATCAGCTCCTTCAACGACACCCAGCAGCGAAGGGGTGGCTCCTTCGACGGGAACCCGGTTCCAGGTTTTGTCCTCGCGCTGTTTCCAGGAATAATAGGGTTTTCCGTTGAGCTTGTGGACAGAAGTTTCAGTGACTTCCATGGCGCCGGGGTCTCCTTTCAGGAAGAAATCCACGTCATAGACGTCACCGCTCACATCGGCCAGGTCAACACAGGCGAAATGGCTTTTGGGTCCCAGGTTGGAGAGGTATTCCGTGTGCACCCGCACGAGCTTCATGCGAAGTTCCCGCTCCTCATCTTTTACGTGAAAGTATCCGTCACCTTTTTTGGTTTCTTCATCAATGTAGGTTTTGATGCCTGTCTCGATCTCATCGATGCTTACTTTTACAATCGGGCTGGGTGGCCCTTCCGATTTCTTTTCTTCCTCCACTTTTGAGCCCGAATTGCAGGCAGCAAGTGTCATCAACAATCCCAAAACAAAGAGTCGCGGCTTTATCATATCATTGGATTTCTATAAGAAACAAAGATAAGGTTTGACAGCGATTTAGGCAGAAAGTTTGTAGAATTTCCGAACGATGCTCAGACGGCCATTCCTGTTTCGAATCTCCGCTTTGGTTTAAAGAACACGACGATCAAAGTAGAAACCAGTCCGGCGCCCACAAGGCCGAAATCCTGTGGGATTGACAGGTGGATGGCCGCGGAAAAGCCGATCAGCGACCAGAGGAAGGGTATGATCACGACGTACCACGGAACACGTTCCCTTGAGAAAAGCAATATCCCAAAGGTGAAGATGGTGGTAGGGCAGGGCACTCCGAAAGTCGGTGCGGTGGGATAAACATGTCCCAGGAATAATCCCAGCAGGGGATAAAGTATCAGGGCATAGACGATAAAGACGACGCCTGATATTCCCGTTGCGTCACGGACTAATTCCAGTTTGATCTTTTGTCGATCGGCGCCGAAATACAAAAAGACCAATCCCTGAGCGATAAACGCCACACCGAAAACAGTAGCCACCTGGTTGATCTCTGAAAAGAATATCAGGTGATAGACCACGCCCATCCATATCCAGAAGAAACCGAGAAATGAAAACGCGATGATGTTGGTATACAATCCCTTTCTGGCAATGGAAAAGACGGAGAATATTGCCATTGCGTAGAAGACCACCTGCAGCGGCCAGATAGCTTCATTGTATTGTTCAAAAACATTCAGGAACTCGCTGGCGGTGAACGGTATTTTCATGTCTGGTTCTTTTGACATCAATTTCAGGGGTCAACAGCCTAAATCCAATGACCGTTATCATCTGCGATACCTAATTAGTGTCACGCAGGAGAAGGATTTCTGTCAGCTGCCGGAAACCTGCAACTGGGCCCGCCTCGCGCGTAGAGACGAGGCATGCCTTGTCTCTACTTCATCAACAAATGCAAACTCTCCGCGATCAATGCCGTATGCCCGCTCTCCAGAATTTCGAGCTTGTAATGGTGTACGTGTTTCAGCAGCCGTTGCATATTTTCAGGACGGATCACCTTGTCGTATTTGCCGACGATCATCGTGAGCTGAATATTGTTCTGGTTGATGATCGCGCCGATCTTCTTCAGGTCGAACTTCAAATGCCGGAAAACTACCCAGGAATAATAAACGCGCTTCCTCTTCGCCTCACTGTTCATCTGGTAGTCAGCAAATCGCAGCAACCCCTTGTCCACGATACTGTACTGGTTCAGCTTATTGGCGACCATGAGGAATCTCTCATGCCGGAAGATCATGCTCCTGAAGATTGTTCGCAATGCCTTCGGGTAGGTGGCCAGGCTGTACCAGAAACTTGTTTTGATCCCGTCGGGGGCCAGGAGGAAAACATGTTTGATCTGTTTTGGAAACCCTTCTATCGTCGCCAGCGCGAATTTCCCGCCGAGGCTATACGCAAGGATTGAAAAGGAATCGATGCGCTGTTCCTGAAACAGCACCTGCAGGATATTATGCCACGTAGATTTTTCCATGGGAGTTTCGCCTTCATTCCACTCGCTTTTGCCGTGGAAAAACAGGTCGATGATATACAGGGTATACTTTTTCGACAGGGATTTAAGAAGGGGAACATACAGGGTGTGATCCTGTCCGAATCCGTGAAAAACCAAAAGCGGCTGATTTCCGTTACCTGCTTTAACGTAATGGACGATGTTCCGGCGGTAATGGATAAAGCTTTCCTGAATCATTCTGTTTTAATCCTCGAGTGAAGAGCCCACTTTGTTTTTGACCCACCGCACTGGATTAGATCAACTTTACGGAAAATTTCAGTTTTTATAAAATAATATATTCCTCGCCACGACTCTGTAAATAAACAGCGCAATGGTGATGGACCTGGCCATGCAGACAAAAGAAAAGACATTCCGCAGGGAAAAAGACCGGCTTCTGAGTTTTATCCGGAACCGGGTATCTTCCACGGAGGAGGCTGAAGACATTCTGCAGGACGTGTTCTTCCAGTTTGTTGCTGGCTATGAGACGATTGAATCCCTGGACCGCGTCACCTCCTGGCTATTCTCTGTGGCGCGTAACAAGATCATCGACCGCTATCGGAAGGAATCTTCGCGCCCGCGCCGGACGGATCTTTCCTGGCAGTCGGGATCGGACGACGATGTTCCCCTTACCCTTCAGGAAATTCTGCCTGACCTGGGAAACACTCCGGAAGATGCTTATTTGAAGGAAGTGTTGTGGGAAGCGATTGTCGATGCCCTGGATGAACTGCCGGATGAACAGCGTCAGATCTTTATTCTCAACGAGATGGAAGACCGCAGTTTCCGGGAAATATCGGAGGAGACGGGCATCTCCATTAATACGCTGCTGTCCAGGAAGCGGTATGCGATCCTGGCGCTGAGGAAAAAATTGCAACAATTGTATGATGAAATGTAGTGAGGCTGATGGCCGATAAAAAAATATGAATGCTATGAAAAAGGGCAAATGGATTTTAAAATGGGTACTGGCAGGAACTGTCTTCCTGCTGCTCGTGGGTACAATTACCATGTTCCTGTGGAACTGGCTGGTACCTTTTCTATTCAACGGTCCGGAACTCACCTTCCTGCAGGCCCTCGGGTTGCTGCTGCTGGCAAAGATCCTCTTCGGCGGCTGGGGCCGTGGTCACTGCAGAAATGGGGGCGGACCCTCATGGAGGCACCGGTATTACGAAAAGTTTTCTTCCATGACCCCGGAAGACCGCGCGCGTTTTAAGTCCAGAATGCGGGAAAAATGGTGTTCGCCGGGTCAACCGGAAAAAAAGGAGGATGCCGGCAGTCAAAACGCTTGAAAATCTTCAAAAAAAAATTTCCTGATAAAATCCCTGAAAATCCTCAACTAAAATGAATGGCAGCCGTTAAAGGAAACGTTGGAAACTTTTTTTATATCCAAAGTTTCCTTACTATTGCCGCTCATGGAAGAGAACAACATCAGGGAAAAAATCCAGAAGGGGGCCGAGGACCTCTTCATGCGGTACGGCGTGCGCAGCATCTCTATGGACGATATCGCGCGTCATTTATCGGTATCCAAGAAGACACTGTATCAGCACTTTGCGGATAAGGAAGATATTGTGACGGTGACCTGCAAGGCGCACCTTGAGCGGCATGAAGATGAGTTCATATCGATCCGTAAGACCGCGCGAAATGCCATTGAAGAACTGTTCCATTTGTCGCAGTGTGTCAGGAGGAATTTGCAGGACATGAATCCGTCGCTGCTCTTCGACCTTCAGAAATATCACCCGAAGGCCTGGAATGTGTGGCTCGACCACAAGAATAAATTTATTCGTGAAGCGGTTGTGCGCAACGTGAAGGAGGGAATTGCAGACGGTTATTTCAGACCTGAAATGGATCCGGAGATCATCGCGGCGGTGCGGCTGGAGATGATTCAGATCGCTTTCAATGAGGAATTGTTCCCTCGTGAAAAATACCGGCTGCCGGAAGTGCAGATGCAGATCTTTGACCATTTCATCTTTGGTCTGCTCACAGAGAAGGGAAGAAAATTATACCTGAAATACAAAGAAGTTAATAATCAATCCACCCACAAATCTACTGTAGTATGAAACGCGTTTATAACATATTGTTTTTGATTTTGCTTGTTTCGGGATTGGCTGTGGCTCAGGAAAACCAGGGAGCGCAAACTTTAACCCTTGACGAGTGTATTCAATATGCTTTGGATAACTCCATCACGGTAAAGAATGCAGTCCTTGACGAGCAGATTGCTGACGCGCGTGTAAAAGAAACGCGTGGTATCGGCCTTCCTCAGATCGATGCTGCCGTTGGCTTGCTTCACAATCAGAAGCTCCCACGGTTTTTCGCTCAATACAACCCTGACGGGGGAGAAAGCTTTTTCGATCTGAGCGGTATTCCGGGAATACAACCCGGGGATGTCGTTGCATTTCCGAATTTCTTTCAATTGTGAAGCTCGGGAAACGCGTCGTTAAACGTCAATCAGATCTTGTTCAACGGATCATACCTGGTCGGATTGAAAGCGGCCAACGCGTACCGCGAATTGTCAGTAAGAAGCACTACACAGTCAAAGGAACAGACCATTCAGCAGGTGACGAAAGCGTTTTACGGCGTGTTGATCAACAAAGACAGGATGAACCTGTTTGACAACAACATCGGCCGTGTGGACTCCTTACTGAGGACCACACAGGCGCTGCATAAGAACGGATTTGCCGAGGGAATTGACGTAGACCGCATACAGGTGACGTTGAACAATCTGATGGCGGAACGAGACAAGTTTTACAATCTCCAGGAATTGACGGTGCATCTTTTAAAATTTCAGATGAACTATCCGATGGATCAGCCGCTGGAAGTTACAGGAGACATCGCTTCCCTGCGGGTGGATGAAGGCTTGTTGAAGAATTATGAATTTGACTGGGACCATACTCAGCGCAGCGATTACCAGCTATTGGTGGCAAGCCGTAATTTACAGAACCTCGATGTGAGGAATAAGTTTTCCTCGGCACTTCCAAGCTTATCCGCTTTTGCAAATCTCGGATACAGCACACAGTCGCCTACCATCAGCGGCCTGTTTAGAACGAATAGTGGTGGCGTTGCGGAAAGTGAAGAAGTGGGGCCGGACAAATGGTACTCGTTCAGCACTTTTGGCGTGAACCTGAATATTCCAATCTTCAGTGGCTTGCAGCGGTCTTACCGATTGCAGCAGGCGAAAATTAATCTCATGAAGATCGAGAATAATTTTACTTCCCTGAAGTCGGCCATCGACCTGGAAGTAAGACAGGCTGCCATCAGCTACCTGAATGCCATCAAAACGCTGGAATCACAAAGCGCGAACACCAAACTTGCGGCGAATATCGCGAGGATCACTAAAATTAAATACGAACAGGGTGTCGGTTCCAACCTCGAAGTGATCGATGCGGAAGCGAGCCTTAAAGAATCGCAGATAAACTATTACAACGCTTTATACGACGCGCTGATCGCGAAAGTCGATCTTGATAAAGCATACGGAAAACTGTTACCCGAATCAAATGAGGAAAAGAAATAATCAAATGACTAAAGCTATAAACATCCCTTTTATGAAATTCAATTTATATTTCCGAATCGCCTTTGCCGTAGTCATTGCTGTGTTCATGGTTGCCTGCAGTGCTGCTACCCGCGAGGATGACAAAAAAGCGCGCCTTGCAGAATTGAAGGATCAGCAGGCGGACCTTACCAAAGAGATCCAGAAGCTGGAGGGCGAGATCGCAGTGGAGAATCCGGACTCCGTCGCAGGCGTGAGGGCGAAGGACGTTGGGGTGTCCGAACTTACTTTGCAAAAATTTGATCATTATATTCAGACACAGGGCCATATTGAATCTGACAACAACGTGTTGGTGAGCGCAGAAATGATGGGCGTGGTCACAAATGTCTATGTGACCGAAGGGCAAACCGTTTCGCGAGGTCAGGTGCTGGCGCAGATCGATAATTCAGTAATGTCCCGGAACATCGAGTCCATGGAATCCCAGCTCGAACTGGCGACTTCCGTTTACGAGCGCCAGAAAAACCTGTGGGATCAGAAGATCGGCACGGAAGTGCAATTTCTTCAGGCAAAAACCAACAAGGAATCACTGGCAAAGCAACTCGCTTCCCTCCGTGAGCAAAAAGACAAAACGAAGATCAAATCTCCGATCAGCGGCACCGTTGATGCCATTAGCGTCAAGGTTGGCGAGAACATGGCCCCCGGAATGCCGGCGGTACGCGTCGTGAATACTTCTGACCTAAAAATTCAGGCTCCGGTATCCGAAGCGTATGTGACGGATATTAAAAAGGGTGACAAGGTACTGGTGAATATCTCCGAGTTAAAGAAAGAGGTTGAAGCGAAAGTAACCTTCGTCGGAAGAACCATCGACAGGCTATCGCGCACGTTTAATGTTGAGGTAGCGCTTCCCTCAAACCCTGATCTTCGTCCGAATATGACAGCTACTGTAAGGATTATTTTTAATTCTGATCCTGCTGCTGTTGTTGTACCGATTAACGTCGTCCAGGAAATCAATGATGAAAAGATCGTTTACATAGCCGAAGAAAAGGGGAAACGCATGGTAGCTACCCGGAAGGTAATTACAGTCGAAGGTGTTTACGGCAACCTTGCTCAGGTGACAGGCTTGAACGCCGGAGACAAACTCATCACTGTTGGATATCAGGGTCTCAACGATGGCGACTTCATAAAAATGTAAGAATAACGGTACTGATGCGCTTTATTTCGGACGGGTTGAAAAACCATGCTGAATGTTAGTCACCCCTAAATTTTAAAACATGCAAGACATCGAAAAAGAATTTAAGCCCACCAGTTGGGCCATTGATAATAAGGTCAGCATTTATGTTGGAACGGCTATTATATGCCTGATGGGTATAATCACCTACATCACGCTTCCAAAGGAAAATTTCCCCGAGGTTGTTTTCCCGCAGATCTACGTTGCGACCCCTTACCCCGGGGCCGCTCCATCGGATATTGAAAACCTCATTACCAAACACATCGAAAAGCAGGTTAAATCGATTGCCGGGGTCAAAAAGATATCCAGTAATTCGATCCAGAATTTTTCGAACGTGATCATCGAGTTTGAAGCCGATGTAGACGTAGATGAAGCCAAGCGCGAGGTAAGCGATGCCGTCGACCGGGCTAAACCCGATCTTCCCGCCAACCTCCCCGATGATCCGCTTGTCATGGAAATCGACATTTCCGAGGTGCCCATCATGTTCGTCAACCTTTCGGGCGATTATGATCTGAAAACCATCAAGCGGTACGCCGAGATGATGCAAGACAGGTTTGAAAGCCTGAAGGAAATACGCAGGGTGGATATTGTCGGAGCCCTCGACCGGGAGATCCAGATCAATGTCGATATTTACAAGGCAGCGCTTGCAGGGGTTGACCTCGGAGATATCTCCCAGGCTATTGGCGGCGAAAACGTGCTGATTCCGGGCGGCCAGCTTTCCGTTGGCGGCATGAAGCGATCGCTGAGTGTCAATGGCGAATATTCCGATGCCCGTGAAATTGCCAACACCGTAATAGGGTCCATCCAGGGTGGTAAGGTTTTTCTGAAGGATATCGCCGAGGTGGTGGATACCCACAAAGAACAGGAAAGTTTTGCCCGGCTGGATAAAAAAAATGTTATCACACTGAACATTATCAAGCGCAGCGGCGAAAATCTTGTCGAAGCCGCTGACCAAATAAATGCCATCATTGGGGATTACGAAAAGGGTGTTCTTCCTGATGGTCTAAAAGTGACCGTAACAGCAGACCAGTCCGAGAATACGCGGGTAACACTTCACGACCTTATCAATACGATCATCATCGGCTTCACGTTGGTGACCATCATCCTGATGTTTTTCATGGGCGTGACCAACGCGATTTTTGTCGGCCTGTCCGTTCCGATTTCCAGCTTTATTGCCTTCCTCGTGTTCCCGGCGATAGGTTTTACATTGAACATGATGACCTTGTTCTCCTTCCTTCTCGCGCTGGGTATTGTGGTGGATGACGCCATTGTCGTGATTGAGAATACCCACCGGGTTTTCGACAATGGGAAAGTGCCTATCCGCAAAGCGGCAAAGATAGCTGCAGGTGAAGTCTTTCTTCCCGTATTAACGGGCACGCTGGTTGTTTTGGCACCGTTTATTCCGCTTGCATTCTGGCCCGGGGTGATCGGTAAATTTATGATGTATCTGCCCATTACACTGATCGTAGCCCTACTGGCTTCCCTGATGGTAGCTTATATCATCAATCCTGTTTTTGCCGCCGATTTTATGAAACCTCACAAGCATGAGGTGGAAGGTGAATCAAAAATCACCAGGGGATTCAAGGTTACAAGCATAATATTCGGAGGAATTGCGCTGGTTTTCTACATGATCAATTTCGGTCTCGGTAACTTTATTGTTTTCATTTATTTGTTGTATGTGCTGCATCATTTTGTCCTGAAAAATATCATTACCAGTTTTCAAAATTCCGCATGGCCGAGAGTTCAGCGCGGGTATAAAAGCCTGTTGACGTGGGCATTGTACCGCTATCGCCCCTTGTGGGTTGTCGTCGGCTTTATCGGATTATTCATTTTCGCTATTGTGTTTACCGGTATCCGTAAACCCCCGGTCGTTTTCTTCCCTAACGGAGACCCTAATTTTATTTATACCTTCGTCAGGATGCCAATCGGTACGGACCAGCGTGTTACGGATTCGATCACAAGGATCGTGGAGGAAAGGGTTATCGGCGCCATTGGAATTGATAATCCTTCTGTTGAATCCGTCATTTCCAACGTAGCGATCGGCGCCAGCGATAATCCTTTTGATGCCGGCACGCAGGCAACGCCCCATCTGGGTAAAGTGTCAGTGGCTTTTGTAAAATTTTCGGAAAGGGAGGGCCAGTCAACGCGCGCATTTATGGATAAGATCCGGGACGCCGTAAAAGGAATCCGCGGTGCGGAGATATCGGTTAATTCCGAGGCCAATGGACCACCCACAGGTAAACCGGTCAATATTGAAGTGGCTGCCGACGATTTTGAACTCCTTGTAAAAACAGCCGATCAATTGCAACGGTTTCTCGTGTCGCTGGAGGTACCCGGCGTGGAAGAACTGAAATCAGATTTCCAAAGCGATAAACCTGAAATAGTCATCAATATCGATCGTGAAAAAGCCAACCGCGAAGGTATTTCAACGGGGCAAATTGGTCAGGCAATCAGCACCGCCGTATATGGATACGAGATATCCCGGTTCCGCGATGCCAATGACGATTATCCCATTCAGCTAAGAATAAGAGAAGATCAGCGCAATGATGCGAATACCCTGATCAATATTCCCATCACCTACCGCGATATGGGAATGGGTGGGGTGGTGCGCCAGGTTCCGCTGTCTTCCATTGCCACGATTGAATATTCGAATAGTTTTGCCGGCATAAAAAGGATTGACCAGAAGCGGGTCATTACCTTGTCTTCCAACGTGCTTGCCAGCCATAACGAAAATGCGGTTGTTGCCGATATTCAGGGAAGGTTGAAGTCATTCGATGTGCCGGATGGCGTGACGGTTGAAATGACCGGCGCACAGGAAGATCAGGCTGAAACCAGCTCGTTTCTGATGCTCGCATTCGGTCTTGCCGGTGCTTTGATGTTTATGATACTGGTTGTCCAATTCAACTCTGTCAGCAAACCTCTTATCATCCTTTCTGAAATTGTTTTTAGCATCATAGGTGTGCTGATCGGGTTTTCCTTATTCAAAATGGAAATATCGATTATTATGACCGGCGTGGGAATCATGGCCCTGGCTGGCCTGGTGGTGAGGAATGGAATTCTGATGGTTGAATTCACAGAACTGCTTCGGTCGCAGGGTGTGCCTTTGTATCAGGCCATTATTGAGGCTGCGAAAACCAGGATGACGCCTGTGTTGCTCACGACCATGGCGGCTACGATCGGTCTCATCCCGCTGGCGGTTGGATTCAACATTGACTTCGTGACCCTGTTCACTGATTTCAACCCGCAGATTTACTTTGGTGGTGATAACGTTGCATTCTGGGGACCTCTGTCGTGGACGATGATCTTCGGTCTCCTGTTCGGAACACTCCTCACCCTCGTATTGGTGCCGGTACTCTACCTGCTTGCTGCCAAGCTGAAGGAGCGTATCTCCGGCGCCAGCACCCAGCCTTCTCCCGGAACCGAAGGTGCAGTGGCGCTGAATTGATTTACGGTAACCGTTGTTCTAACACGTAGAGACAAGGCAGCAAGGCAGACAAGGCAGGCCTTGTCTCTACTTGTCTCTACTACGTTTTTTTATTTATGAGACCACGTGTTATGACTTTTCTTTTTTTTGTGATCTTCTTTCTGGTGGTGGATATTTACCTCTTCCAGGCAGTTATTGCTGTCAGCCAGGACTGGTCGCCGCTTTGGAAAAAATTGATCCGCTACGGATTCTGGATTCCTACCATCCTCTGTATCGGCGCCTTATCCTGGTGGATGTTCTCGGATCCTTACCGCATCACAACGGGTACGAGAAACTGGATACTCACCGGACTTTTCGCCACTTATTTTTCCAAAACCGTCGGGATACTTTTTGTTTTTGCCGACGATATACAACGCGGTGTGCGGTGGGTTGCTGAACTCTTCAACAAAGGTGCAAGTGAAACCCTGCCGGGCAAAACTATTCCCCGTTCCGAATTCCTCACAAGGGCGGCTTTGATTGCAACGGCCGTTCCTTTCGGCGCCATGGCCTACGGGATTATTTCGGGCGCCCATGATTACCGCCTCAGGCGGGTGAGGATCAATCTTCCCAATCTTCCGAAATCCTTTGATGGTATCCGCATTGGGCATATTTCGGATATTCACTCCGGAAGCTTTTTCAATAAGGCGGCTGTAAAAGGCGGGGTTGAAATGCTGATGCGCGAAAAACCGGATGTGATCTTTTTCACCGGTGACCTGGTGAACAATGAGGCCAATGAAGTCCGTGATTATCTGGATGTGTTCGATAAACTGAAAGCTCCGTTGGGCGTGTTCTCGGTCACGGGCAACCACGATTACGGTGATTATCATCGCTGGAGATCTCAGGATGATAAGCGCAGAAATTTTAGCGCCCTGATCAAAGCGCATGAATTGCTGGGATACAGGTTGCTGATGAATGACCACCACATCATCCGTCAGGGTAGCGATCAACTTGCCGTACTCGGAAACGAGAATTGGGGTGGGCGGGGTTTTGCCAAATACGGCAAATTGCATCAGGCTCATCAGGGCACGGACGAAGCGCAGGTAAAACTTTTACTGTCGCACGATCCCAGTCATTGGGATGGGCAGGTAAGACGGGATTATCCGGATATAGACGTGATGTTCTCCGGACATACTCATGGTTTCCAGTTCGGCGTGGAGATCGGCGGTTTCAAATGGAGTCCCTCGCAATACGCCTACAAGCAGTGGGCTGGATTGTATCAAGAAGGAAATCAGTATTTGTATGTTAACCGCGGCTTCGGATATTTGGGATATCCCGGAAGGATTGGAATGCCGCCGGAATTAACGATAGTGGAATTAATGTGTTGATGTGTTCATGTGTTGAGGTGTTGAGGTGTTGATGGAGTGGAAGCATGCGAATTAGATTTCCGTGCCAGGAATGCAGTAGCCGAGACATGAACACAGAAGGCCTGACAATCAAGTTGCTGTGGCAGAAACAGCGGAGTCAGAAACACGAAAACCCCAGCACAACAAAGTGACAAACAAATTTCGGTAGCAGACACGGTGGATCCGGAAACATCAGCACATGAACACATGAACACCTGAACACAATAGGTCATGCTGCAAGAAAGCCTCCCGTTACAAATATTTCTCCTGTTAGTAATAGATCTTTACATCTACACCTCTATTTACCGGACCACGCGCAATTTCAGTCCGTTTTTCAGAAACGCCACGCGCGGTGGTATCTGGTTAATGACAGGGCTGGCCATCTCTGTTGTGTTATGGTACAACCTGTCGGAGCCTTATTATAGAGACATGAGCGCCCGCCAGTGGGTCATCACCACCGTGGTGATCGTCTACGCTTCAAAATTGCTGACCATACTCGTGATCTTCATCGACGATATTCAGATCAACGCAAGACGGTTGATCCGTCATATTAAGATCCGGTCAACGAAAAAAATTCCCGGAAAGCCCATCACGCGCTCGGAGTTCTTTGACAAGACCGCCATCGCCGCAGGGTTTGTACCTTTTGCTTCCCTGGTAACGGGTATCCTGTCCGGTGCCACCGATTACAGGGTGATCCGTAAAACCATCACACTTCCCAACCTTCCAAAATCTTTTGATGGAATCCGCATCGGACAGATATCCGACATCCATGCCGGCACATTGTTCAATAAAATCGCCGTCAAGGGCGGAGTGGAGATGATGCTGAAGGAAAAAACCGACGTCATCTTTTTCACCGGCGACCTGGTGAACTACCAGTCCGACGAAGTGGATGATTACATTTCAATATTTGAAAAGGTGCGCGCGCCCCTGGGCGTTTTTTCAAGTACTGGCAACCATGATTATGGAAATTACAGGAAGTGGTCCACACCGGAGGCGAAAGCGCAAAATATTCAGGACCTTTTAACGGCGCATAGGCTGATGGGTTATGATCTCCTCATGAACGAGCACCGTTTCCTGGAAGCCGGCGGTGAAAAGATCGCCATCATTGGCATCGAGAACTGGGGCGTGGGACCCGCCCACCGTTTCCCGAAATACGGAAAGCTGGCCGAGGCATCCATGGGCGCGGAGGAGGCGTCCGTCCGCATATTGTTATCTCATGATCCCAGCCATTGGGATGCGCAGATCCGGCCTGAATTTCCCGGCATGGATCTCACGTTAGCAGGGCATACGCATGGATTTCAGATCGGTGTCGAGATGGGGGATTTCCGCTGGAGTCCGTCGCAATATGTTTACAAGCAATGGGCCGGGCTCTACAAACAAGGGGAGCAATACCTCTACGTCAACCGCGGTTTTGGCACCATCGGCTACCCTGGCCGTATTGGCATGCCGCCGGAGCTGACGGTGATTGAATTGAAGAGGGGATAAGGTGTAGAGACGCAACCGGTGCCCACAGGGGGTAAGGGAATCCGGTACTATTTGATTTTCAGGTTTTTCCTGTTATTTTCAATTTGGTAACCTCACGCCTATGCCTAAATACCGCCCGAATGCCCGTATTCTCGCCGCGTTTGCTTTGTTGTTAGGCGCTTCCGCTTATTCCCAGGAGATCACCATCAAAAGAATTGAGCTCGAACACGAAAAAGTTTATCTGCATTACAGTTTGCAAGATACCACTGTAAACAGGTATTACACGATCAATCTTTACACCTCGCGGGATAATTTTCTCAATCCGGTGCAGAAAATAAAAGGAGACGTCGGTATCGAAGTGCCACCCGGCAACAATCGCAAAATTGAAGTTAACGTAAGGGATGAATTCGGACCGGACTTCGAGGGGAAGCTTGCCTTCGAGCTTCGCGCAAAGGTTTACATTCCATTCATCCGCATCACAAGTTTTACCGAATACAAAAAATTCAAGCGCGGAAAGCCTTACGAAATTCAATGGAGTGGCGGACGGCCGCAAAACGTTTTGAACTTTGATTTATTTAAGGGAGACCAAAAGGTCCACACATTTCCGGGGATACCCAACGGGGGGAAGTACACGATGCTGTTTCCGATGAACACGAAGCCTGGCGATGATTACCGCTTCCGGATCTCCGACAGCAAGAATAAAGATGAGGTGGTCAACTTTGGGACGTTTAGTATCAGGCGCAAGGTGCCGCTGTTGTTCAAGGTGCTTCCCGCAGCCGCGATCGGTGGGGTGTCCTACATTTTACTTCAACCGGAAGAAGAGTGCGCGGATTGTTTACCGGAATTTTTACTTCCAAACTAATGAGCCATGAATTGCTTTAGCGGATATCGGATAATTTTCATTTTCGGTTTTCTGGGCTTGTCGGTCGTAGCGCGCGCCCAGACTGTCTTTTCAGACAATTTTGAGTATGCCAGCGGCATTCCTTTAAGCGGAATGGGTGGTTGGACCACCGAATTTGGTACGGGAACCAATCCGGTAACGGTGGCAGCTGGCTCTTTGTCTTTCAACACATATGGAAATTCCGGTGTCGGAAATATGATACAGTTTGGTTCAATCGCGGGGGATGGCGTGCGCACAGGAAATGGGACCTTCATAGGACAACAAAGTTTTTACCTGGGCTTTTTGATCTCCGTGACCAGCGCGGCTGGCAATCCCCCCCAGGCTGCGATCACGTTCGATGGAAATGGTAACTCCGAATTCCACAACAGCGGGTTCACGCTGAGAAACTCAGGCGGGAGTCTTCAATTCGGGCTCCACGACGACGGAGGACAGTCCCAAAATTTTAGTAGCAACCTCGTTTTTGGCCAGGTTTATTTTGTTGTTTTGGAATTTGATAATTCCATGCAGACTGGCAGATTCAGGCTGTACATCAACCCACCGATGAACGCCCCCAGGCCCATCAACTTCATCAATATGCTTTTAGGCACCGGCGCGTCCAATTCAGATGTAATTGCTGCCGTCAACTTTCATCAGCGCGGGCATGGTTCATTTTTTATCGATGGAATAAGAGCCGCAACTAATTGGGCCGATATTGTTGCGCTGGAAACTCCAGCCCATCAGGCTACAGAGCTGAATGTCAATCCCACCAGTACCAACTCAATGAATGGGATTTTTACAGGCGCTGCGGACATTCCCACCGGTTATGTGGTGGTAAGAAAAAACGGTTCCAGCCCGACCGGATCACCGGTGGATAATGCAATCTATAACACGGGAGATGCTTTGGGCGATGGAGTGGTCGTGTCTTCCGGGCCCTCTGTCTCCTTCACGGATAATTCGGGTTTAGCCGAGGAGACCAATTATTTTTATTCCATATTCTCCATGAATTCCGCGAACGGCCAGACGAAATACCTGACAACGTCGCCGCTCTCCGGCAATGGCTTTACACTTTCATTGGAGCCAGATGGCGGACCTTTATCCTTCAGTGCGTCGAGTCCGAACAACTCGCAAATGAATTTAACATTCAATGCACTGTCGTCCATTACAAACGCGGACGGATATTTACTTTTCAGAAGCTTAAATGAAGTGACTTCGTTGTCATTTATTTCAGATGGTGCATTACCCGCCGCCATTTCTTTGCCCGCCGGAGTCGACCTGGTTGCCAATGTGACGAATTCCGCCCAGACTTCTTATAATGACACGGGACTTGCATCAAATACAAACTATACGTACGTGATCGTTCCTTATAATTCCGACGGAACCAATAGCCAGACCTACAACTACTTTACGTCTTCGATCTCTTCCGCACCGGGACTCACATACCCCTCCGCGCCCGTTGCAAACGCGGCCTCGTCTCCCACCAAGTCCGGATTTACCGTCAGTTGGAGTTCAGCGATCGCAACGCCGGATTACAGGCTTGATGTGGCAACTACGAATGCGTTTGGTACCGATATTGTTGCCGGGTACAACGACTTACAGATCAACGGAACAAGCCACACGGTCACAGGCCTTTCAGCCGACACAGAATATTTCTACCGGGTCAGGGCGGTTAATCCAGCGGGCCCGTCTGGGAATTCGAATTACATTAGCCAGCGCACTGTCACCGTCGCGCCTGTCGCGAGTGAAGAAACGGGGATAACACCGAACGCTTTTACAGCAAACTGGTCGGCGGCACCGGGTGCTACCGGATATAAGTTAGATGTGGCCACAGATGCCGGGTTTACAAATTTGATATATAACGATGTTACCGTCAGCGGTACCAATGCTCCTGTCTCCGACCTCAGTCCAGGCACCACTTACTATTACCAGGTGCGCGCCTTGAACAGTGCGGGACCATCGGAGAACTCCAACGCCATCACGGCTATTACGATCCCCGCGCCACCTGTAGCCACAGGGGCGACTTTCATCACCACTTCATCATTTATTGCAAACTGGGCCGCCTCAACGGGAGCGAGCGAATACAAGGTCGATGTTTTTATGGAGACCGTGGGAAATTTTGTGAGTCCTTACAATGATTTTACTGTCTCGGGTACGTCGCAACTGATTGACGGACTGGCTGAGGGTGTGACGTACCTTTACAGAGTCAGGGCAGTAAATGAGTCAGGTCCCTCTTTGAACTCTGACGTCATATCAGTCCTTACAGTTCCCCCTGTTCCGACTGCTCTGCCGGCAACCTCCATTTCCACCACGGGGTTCACGGCAAACTGGTCTGCCGTATCCGGCGCCACAGATTATCTGCTCTACGTAACTGATAACGCTTCAAATTTCATCGGAGTCTACGATGGCGGAGAAGCCCTAGCGGGAACGGCCGAGGTGATCACCGGCCTTCAGGCAAACACTTTGTATCACTATTATGTGAAGGCGACAAGTTCGTCAGGTACTTCGGAGGCATCCGGAACGATTGACGTTTTGACCCTACCCTCTGCGCCGGCAAATCCAACGTCCTCAGCGATTTCCCAAACAACGTTCACTGCAAACTGGACCGCCGTACCCGGCATAACCGATTATCTCCTGGATGTTTCGGACAATAATTTTACTTCCAATCTCGACGGATACAATAGTCTTCCGGTCACGGGCACAACTCATGAGGTCACAGGTTTAACCCCCGGGACGAACTATGCCTTCAGGGTGCGCTCAAAAAATACCACCGGCCCTTCCGATGACTCGGAAGTTGGTACTGTGCTTCTGATCCCGGCCAATCCAGTCGCTGTCCAACCCGCGCCCGCGACTGTCAGCAAAGATGCATTTACCGCTCAATGGAATGCAGTCACGGGAGTTGAAAATTATATTCTCGAGGTTTCAGATAATTCTGGCTTCACCACTTTTCTCACCGGGTACAACGGAAAGGTACTGCCATCAGGTCAGACGACAGAGCAAATTGGTTCATTGCTGCCGGGAACCACTTATTACTATCGGGTAGTGGCAACAAACGGTTCTGGCGAGAGCGGTTATTCAAATACGATTTCGCAGGTCACCATCCCCGACAAGCCGGTATTAAGTTTACCGACGCAGATCACCGCTACCAGTTTTCTGGCAAGCTGGGAGGAAGTGCCAGGTGCCACAAGCTATGAATTGGATGCCTATACATCGCCTGATGATTTTGTCACGTTGGCATACGTTCCGGGTTATGAGTCTAAAAACATTTCAGGCGGAACGGAAGATATCGTAACAGGTTTAACACCGATGACCACCTATCGCTTCAGAGTAAGGGCAAAAAATTCAGCCGGAGTTTCTGAAAATTCAGCGTATAAATCTGTGTTGACTTTAAAACCTGACGGTACCACAGAAAATCCGCCAGGTATAAGCGCAGCCGCCCCTTCACAG
>JBBEBN010000286.1:0-17471 GCA_040882305.1 Cyclobacteriaceae bacterium | reverse complement strand
CGAAGCCAAAACCGTGAGTGGTGAGTCGTCAATCCTGAATCGTGAATGAGAGCTGCGGCTCAGCACTTCGTTTTTCATAGCCCCGCTTATGCTTAAGGAAGGTTTGTTCGTGTCAAAACACCCGATTGGCAGCGAGGTAAAAAGAACTTATGCACGGATCACATTGACGCCTGGCAACTCACGATTCGCGATTGACGACAACATCCGTAATTGTCAGCATGCAGCAGGAAATAAAACAGGAATCGGATTGAAACTACGAACCACTCACGATTGACCACTCACGATTGACCACTCTCGATTGACCACTCTCGATTGACCACTCTCGATTGACCACTCTCGATTGACGACTCACAATTCACCACTCACCACTCACCTCAACGATCTGGCTATCCCGAGCTCAAGCCCCCTCAGTTCCGCCAGGCCACGCAAGCGTCCGATGGCGGAATATCCGGGATAAGTCTTTTTCTTCAGATCATCCAGCATCTGATGGCCGTGATCAGGACGCATGGGAATAGAGACCTTCCTTCTTCTCATCAACATCACAAGCTCCTTCACGACTTCGTACATATCGGTATCTCCATCGAGATGGTCGGCCTCATAAAAATTACCTTCCTTGTCACTTTTGGTGTTCCGCAGGTGTATAAAGTGAATGTTGTCTCCCAGCCTTTTCACCATCCCTGCAAGATCATTATCGGGCCGCACACCGTATGATCCCGTACAAAAACAAAGTCCGTTTGCCGGAGACGGCGCCGCGTCCAGCAACTGCCTGGCATCCTCTTCAGTGCTCACCACTCGGGGAAGCCCAAGGATTGGATACGGAGGATCATCCGGGTGAATGGCCATTTTAAGTCCAACTTCCCCGGCGACAGGAACCACCTGCTGGAGAAAATAATACAAGTGTTGCTTTAGCTTTGCAGCATCAATACCGTGATACTGCTTAAGGGCTGAAAGGATCTGTTCTTCCGTAAAGCGCTCTTCACTTCCCGGCAGTCCCAGCAATGCATTGCGATACAGGGTTTCTTTCTCCTGTATGGTCATCGTCGCAAGCCGTTGTTTTGCCTTTTCGATCTGTTCCTTCGTATAGTCCTTTTCCGCAGCCGGCCTTTTCAAAATAAAAAGGTCAAAGGCGATAAAGGCGTGTTTTTCGAAGTACAACGCCTTGCTGCCATCGGGCATCGTATGCGAAATGTCCGTTCGCATCCAGTCGAGTATAGGCATAAAGTTGTAGGTCACCACTTTCAATCCGCATTTTGCAACATTCCGTAAACTTTGCTTATAGTTCTCAATGTATTTTTTGAATTCACCGGTTTGTTTCTTGATGTCTTCATGCACAGGCAAGCTTTCAATGACAGTCCAGGAAAGTCCGGCTTCGCGGGCCATCGCCACCCTCTTGTTGATCTCTTCAACAGTCCAGATCTCTCCTACAGGGACATGATGCAACGCGGTCACAATGCCGGTGCATCCTGCCTGGCGGATATCCGAGAGGCTTACCGGATCGTTCGGTCCGTACCACCGCATGGTTTGTTCCATTAGCATATTCAAAATTTATGAATTTTAAATTTAAGACCTGAGGTTCCCTTGGTTCAAAATTAAAATAAGTTTCAATAAAGCGCAGAAGATAAAAAAAGAATGGAGGCGAATTTATCCACCTTCCTCATTCATTAACCCAAAAAGCAGTTTTTGTGACCATTTTAGTCGAATCCACCCAGGAATACGCAGGACCAGAATATGCTTCCATTGGTGCGCCGTCGTAGAGCATTCCTGTTTCGGCATTGCAGAAGGTGCCGCCCCCGTCTGCTTTCACAAAAGCGCTAAGCCACGTAAGGGCTGGGCGCGCGGAACCGTCTGACCGTATCAAATAAGAATCCTTTCTCCAGATACGGCCCTGCCTGTAACCCCAAAGGGTGATTCCATGCACCCCCGGATGGGTCCATAGAACTGGAAATTGTTCCTGATATTTCTGGATTTGCGCCTGATCATCCGCCAGGTTCACGTCGTATTCGGAAATGTGGACGGGCAACTCTGCTGCATGAAGCTTGTCAAGATTTTTCCTGATGGCGGTCAGGGATGCCGTTTCCATAAAATGCCCTTGTTCGCCGATGACGTCGATGAGATCCCTTTCGTTCAGCAAGTTGATAATGATGATGTACTTATCGGTAGCAGCATCGTCTTTGATGATATTGTAATCATTGAGCACCAGCTTTGCATTAGGACAATATTGCCGCGCTTTTTCGAAACTCCAGATGACCCAATCCCACCCTGTGGTACCGCTGCCGCCCAATGCGGCGGCATAATCAGGAACGGCGTGTAAGGGCTCATTCACCACATCGATATAATCGGTTTCAGGATACCTTTCACAGAAGCTTTTGATCCATTCCTCCACTTCGTCCTTTTGTTCCGACTGAGTAATTGTTCCGATCCAGCCGGGTTGTTGTTGCCCCCAAACGAAAGTATGCCACTTAAAAGGCAAGCCATTATCTTTCGCAAAATGGTAGGCATTATCGAGCCCTGACCACGACATCGCATCGCGGGTAGATTCAACGGACCCCCACTTACCCGCGTTTTCAGGAGTAATCTGATTCCAGTACGTTTTGAAATCCGAAGGTGTGGAGCCCGGAATGACGTTCCCCAGAAATTTACATTTATCCTTTGCGAGCTGTGCTATTGCCTGGAAAGAAAGGAGGGTTAAAAAGACATATAGACCCACAGCCCATATCCTGCTTCGCTGAATTGACTTCTTCATATTTTTTGTGTCTACGCTCGGAAAATAATAAACTAAGATTTTTTTACCGAAGCTAAGGAAACAGGGAAGAAAATTTGCAACCGATTGCATAATTTTCTTTTAAAGGCCTTTTTCCAATTATTTTATTCCTAAAATTGTCATGAAAGGCATTTGAATTTTGATTCGCCCTTTGAGGCTGGCAAGCAAACATTTCATCATGATAAAGTCTAAGAAAGCAGGCCTCATCGCCATCGCGATGCTATGCTGCGCATTTCCGCTCGAAGCTGAAGACGGTTATGATCTCTGGCTTCGGTATACCCTCGTTTCAGATGCTCAAAACCTGAAGGCCTACCGCAACAACATCCGGGGATGGATGATAGAGGCCGCCTCTCCCACTGCTGAAGTTGCGCGCAAGGAGTTTCGCATCGGGCTGAAAGGACTGCTCGGCCATCCTGTAGAGGAGGTGAATGACCTCAGGTATGACGGAATCGTGATCGCCGGAACCTTCCACTCTCCTATCCTGTCAAAATTGAAACTCGAAAGCCTCGCCCCAGATTTGGGTGAAGAGGGATTTGTCATCAAAAGAGTGCGCCATGCGGGAAAATACCACACGGTCATTGCGGGGGTAAACGAATGCGGCATGTTGTATGGCGTGTTTCATTTCCTTCGCCTGCTGCAGCCACAACAGCCCATCGATCAGCTGTCCGTCCGGCATACACCCAAAACCAAGATCCGCATACTCAATCACTGGGACAACCTTGACCGCACCATCGAACGCGGATACGCGGGCTTTTCCTTGTGGGACTGGCATAAACTTCCTGACCACATCGACCCGCGATACCATGACTACGCCCGCGCCAACGCCTCCATCGGAATTAACGGAACAGTGCTGACGAACGTTAATGCAAACGCATTGATCCTCACGCCCGTGTACCTGAGGAAAGCAGCAGCCCTCGCCAATGTTTTCCGACCTTACGGGATCAAAGTCTATCTCACCGCGCGCTTCAGCGCCCCCATTGAAATAGGAGGATTGAAGACGGCCGACCCGCTGGATCCCGGGGTACAGAAATGGTGGAAGGACAAAGTGGAAGAGATCTATCAGTACATTCCCGATTTCGGCGGATTCACAGTGAAGGCAAATTCAGAAGGACAACCCGGTCCGCAAAATTATAGTCGAAACCACGCTGAAGGTGCCAACCTGCTGGCGGATGCGCTGAAGCCGTTCAATGGAATCGTGATGTGGCGCGCTTTTGTTTATGATAACAACATACCGGTCGACCGTACAAAACAGGCCTCCGATGAATTCAAACCACTCGATGGAAAATTCCAGCCGAATGTGATGGTGCAGGTCAAGAACGGTCCGCTGGATTTTCAGCCGCGCGAACCTTTCCATCCCCTCTTTGGCACCATGCCTTCAACACCGCTGATCGTGGAATTTCAGATCACGCAGGAATACCTCGGAAATGCGACCCACCTGGTTTACCTGGCCCCGCTCTTCAAAGAAGTGCTCGATGCCGATACCTATGCAAAGGGACCCGGCTCCACTGTAGGAAAAGTTGTCGACGGATCTCTTGAAAACCAACCCCTCAGCGGCATGGCGGGCGTCGCCAACATCGGCAATGACCGCAACTGGTGCGGACATCCCATCGCGCAATCAAACTGGTATGCCTTTGGAAGGCTCGCGTGGGATCACACATTGTCATCGGAACAAATAGCGGAGGAATGGATCCGGATGACGATAAACAATAACCACACCGTTGTAAATACGGTCAGGGACATCATGATGGCCTCGAGAGAGGTCACCGTGAAATACATGACCCCCCTCGGATTGCACCACATTATGGGCTACAATCACCATTATGGCCCTGCGCCGTGGATTAAGGACAGACGGCGCGCAGACTGGACCTCTGTATACTATCACCGCGCCGACGCAACCGGTATCGGCTTTAACCGGAGCTCAACAGGGAGTAATGCGCTGGAACAGTATCAACCCCCCTTACGAAAAATTTACGATGACCTGGGAACGTGTCCTGAAGAATATCTTCTCTGGTTCCATCATGTCAGCTGGGATCGCAAATTGAAGTCAGGACGAACGCTGTGGAATGAATTGTGCAATCAGTATTATGAGGGAGCAGATTCGGTGAAGTGGATGGAACAACAATGGAATTCCCTGGAAGGAAAAATTGACGACGCCCAGTTCCGTCATGTCAAAACCTTTCTTCACATCCAGCAACAGGAAGCAGTTTGGTGGAGAAATGCATGTCTGCTCTATTTCCAGACCTTTTCACAAAAAGTGATTCCGAAAGAATTGGAGCAACCCGATAAGCCCCTTGAGTATTATGAGGGTCTGGAGTTTCCGTTCGCACCGGGAATCCGACCGAGGCGGTGATGGCGCGCCCTGGGCCGCCGCTCTGAGTGGTCAGCCTGCCTGCCAACTGCGGCCTGAGCGCAGGCGCGCACAGACCTTGATGGTTCCAGTGGCTATATAGGCACAATGGGTCCCCCCCGGTTTCCCGCCATCTACACATCTGCTATGATGTATCTCACCATTGTTCCGTAACATGATAAGAAGTTCCGGCGGGAAATAGGAAGGGTCCCGCCGATCAACGCTTCGAACGAAAGGATTTTCTTCTTTCGGCAGGGGGTGGCAGGTTTTTTTTGTCACGATCTCAGCCATAGTTGCGTCTGCCCCCGGAAAAAACATTTCCACGGGTACAATATAATCCGTAGAACGGGGTTTGTTAATAAAACCTAACTCGCTTTTCTTGAAAAACTATCATAATCGTTATAAGCGATTACTGATCAGTGCAGTTGTTTCCCTGGTTGTTTACTGTGCGCAGTCGCAGAGTATCAGCGGATATATTCGGGATGAAAAATGATCAATAACCTGCCTGTTATAAAAAAACTGAAGCTCCGGACTGTCGCGGGCGCAGGTTTCATGTGGATTAAAGAGAGCAACTACCGACATGAAGAGATCTTTGGGGGCGTTGAACGGATCTTTAAGCTCGGAGCGAGAAGAAGATTGAAGATCGGCCTCTACGGTGTCCTTTCCCAATCCAATTTTGCATCACCACAAACAGACTGGAAGATATC
Source organism: Cyclobacteriaceae bacterium (assembly GCA_040882305.1). GTDB lineage: Bacteria > Bacteroidota > Bacteroidia > Cytophagales > Cyclobacteriaceae > Chryseosolibacter. The sequence continues at coordinate 11,656 of JBBEBN010000286.1, read as the reverse complement.
TTTTGACCTTATCGATACGTGGAAGCGGGAGTGGAGTTATTGAGAGGTTTGGGAAGTCTGAAAGGTTTGAAGTTCGAGGTTTGTGAAGGCATCTGCAATGCCTTCAGGTTATCGTCCGTTCATTTGTGGGTTCGCCGCTGCGAGCTGGCGGATAAACGCTGCTACTTCGGGGTTTGAGTAATCGGCGATGCCTTCGTGGTGGAAGGAAATATTTCGGGATTTATCCAGGATCACTGTCGTGGGCAATGTTCCAGTGTACATGGCTTCAGGCATCTGACTCATGGGCGTAAACACAGGAAGGTCATAACCCTTCTTTTTCATGAAAGACTGAGCTTTCGAAAAATTATCATCCATGTCTGCCATGATAAACAAAACATTCTTATTGTCTTTGAATTGATTGTACAGATCCTGGATGGCGGGCATCTCGGCAATGCAGGGAGGACACCAGGTAGCCCAAAAGTTAATAAAGATCACTTTGTCTTTTTGTATGGACAGGTCCACGATTTGCCCGTTAACATCTCTAAACACAATCGGAACATATGCGGGCGTTAAAGCCGCATTTTGATTTACGGCTACTTCAGGCACATCGGGCTGGAACAATCCTATCTTCATCAGGTTCCGAATCGTCCATGCTTTTACGTCCGGGATCAGGATCATCGCCAGAAAGAAGAGTATAAGGACGGCATTAGAGATGTTCGACCAGGTGAACCATTTCTTTTTCATGAATCGTGAATTTTAATCCGCCAACGGCGACGCATGATCGCAGGCAAACGGATTTAAAATTAAAACAATTAATGACATTTATAGGTTCGATGAATATCGGCAGAACCTCAATGATCCCGTGGTCTTTTTTACAATCCTTTACGGTGTACGGGAGCCACAGGGCTTCGCCGCTTTCGCGGCTGCATCCTGTGCTGATGTATTCCGCCCTTTAAGGACTGCCCTTTATTTCATCGCCCCGTAACGGACGCGGACCATCATTTGGCCACAACGGGGGCACACTTTCCTCCTCTCAATACTTTGACCACAGGTTGAAACCTGCCTGCGAGCGCCCCCGCCCTCCGCGCGTCAGGCCCATGGCAATTGATATTTTCGACCCGGCAATGAACAAATAAAAAAAGGTGTCATCAGACACCTTCCGAATTATTTAAACTTTTCTAATAAGCACTAAAACTGATTTAACGCACGCAATCAGTTAACCTCTGATTGCAGAATTGCAGCATTGCAGAATTACCTACATTGTATCCTAGGTGGCCCACGTCCTTCCATTCCCCGCCTCAGACAAAGGGATACATCCCTTGTAGGCGCCGGGGACAGCAACATATTGCAACACCTGAGTGGAACCGGCTTCGCTTGTAAAGAAACCGAGCATGGTCAATTCCTTCATCTGAAGAATGAAAGGTCTCTTCGGCCCAGGATCGGTTGTGTTCTCAACATTAATAGCTTCATCGTGCAATTTCTTTGCAAATGCAGCCTGATCTTCTTCGTCGAGGTCAGCGAAAACTTCGCCATATTCTTTTTTCGATTGTTCGTTGAAAGCACTAAGACCATTGGTAAATGCTTCCTGGTCCTCCTTCGAATATACTTCATTCAGCATCTGGTCGATAAAGGAGGGAACTCCTACATCTTTGGCGCCGGGCGTATCTGTGCGCGGAATAATGATCTCGGAAACCGTAGACACCACAGAGGCCTGGTCTTCATTCAAAAACAGCGGCTTCCAGTCGATGCCTGGCTTTGCCGTACAACCTTTCAATACGCCCATGATGGCAGGAGCTGAAACCACTCCGCCCATTAACAAGGCTGTGCGTTTAAGCGCTTCTCTTCTATCCATGATATTATGCTTTTAAATATTGTTTTTCTTCAACTCACTCACTGCCTGGTCTACCGCCCGTGCTGTGAACGCCATGTATCCGAGTGAGGGGTTATGGCAGGCAGCGGAGGTCATAAAGGATCCATCGGTCACATATACATTCTTGCAGGCATGAACCTGATTCCATTTGTTCAGCACGGAAGTTTTTGGGTCTTTCCCCATGCGGGCTGTTCCCATTTCATGGATACCAAGACCTACACCGATCTCACGGTCGAACGTTTCCACATTTTTATATCCTGCAGCTGACAGCATTTCCGCGGCATCGTTGGCCATGTCTTTGCGCATTTTGTATTCATTGTCGCGTAGGATCGCATCAAACGTAAGTGTAGGCAGTCCGTGTTTGTCCTTGGCGCCTTTGTTCAGCTTCACGTAGTTCTCGTGATAGGGAAGAATTTCTCCGAAGCCTCCTATTCCGATGGTCCACCTGCCTGGTTTCGCCACTGCTTCCTTCAGTTCGGCCCCGAGGCTGAGCTCCTTCACCAGGCTGCTCCATCCCTGGCGGCTCGCACCTCCCTGATAGCCAAAGCCCCGGATATAATCGCGGTCGTTTTTTCCGATATTGCGGTAGCGCGGAATATAGATTCCGTTTGCCCTTCTTCCTGAGTAATACTGATCGTCAAAACCATCCACATCCCCCGCAGCGCCCACGCTAAGGTGGTGGTCCATGATGTTGTGACCGAGTTCGCCGCTGTCATTTCCCAATCCGTTAGGAAAACGGCCCGAGATGGAATTGAGCATGATAAAGGTCGATCCGAAGGTTGAGGCACATAGGAAGATCACGCGCGCGTAAAATTCTTCCTGCGCTCCGGTTTCAGCATCGAGCACTCTTACACCCGTAGCTTTTCCTTTTTGCTCATCGTAGATCAATTCATAGACGATCGAGTTGGGTCGCAACGTCATGTTGCCTGTTTTCTCCGCAGCAGGGAGCGTAGAGGCATTGGCGCTGAAGTACGCCCCGTAGGGACATCCGCGTGAACAAAGGTTGCGAAACTGACAAGAGCCCCTCTGGGGACTATTATTATGTGTCAGCGGACCGGTGATGTGTGCTGTCCGGCCGATGGTGATCCGTCGGCTGAATTTTTCCTCGGTTGCCTTTTTCAGATGTTGCTCCACGCAGTTCATTTCCATCGGTGGAAGAAATTTTCCATCAGGCAGCTGCGGCAACCCTTCCGCCTGTCCGCTCACTCCAATGAACGATTCGACGTAATCGTACCAGGGAGAAATATCTTTATACCGGACGGGCCAGTCGATCGCGATCCCGTCTTTTGCATTGGCCTCAAAGTCCATGTCGCTGAGGCGATAGCTCTGACGGCCCCACGTGATGGACCTTCCGCCGACGTGATAGCCTCGCATCCAGTCAAATCGATTTATTTCACTGTAAGGGTTGTCAACGTCATCAACGAACCAATGATTAATTGATGGACGGACTGTATAGCCTGTTCTGGCCTGCTTAGCTTGCCTGGCCAGAATTTCCTGCGTGGGCCTGTCTGCGTTGGGGAAGTCCCACGGATCCTTCGTGGCTGTCGGATAGTCGGGGTGTTTCACCATTCTTCCCCGTTCCAGCACCAGTGTTTTCAGGCCTTTCTCCGTTAATTCTTTGGCGGCCCATCCACCGCTGATACCCGTGCCGACGACGATGGCGTCGTAGGTGTTGTTGTTTTGAGCGTTAATGTTGAGGTACATCACTAAGATTAGTTTGCCTAAAATTAAACAAGTTTCCGAAAGTTAAAAATCTATAATCCAATGATGGAAGCCGTCCGAAGGTTTCTGCAAGAAACCGCAAACCCCCTTCAGGGGATTTAGCGGCATTTGTTCTCTATTCGATCAGCTCCGCAAGTTCCAACCAGCGCAGGGTTTTTTCTTCGATGGCATCGGAGATTGTTTTGATCTCTTTCGACCACTGCTCGAGCAATTGATGATCGGTCGTACCGTCAGTAAAACGCAGCGCAATGTCTGATTTCTGCTTTTCAAGCGTTTCGATCTCGGCCTGCAGTTTTTCGTACTCCTGCTTTTCCCTGAAGCTCGCCTTTTTCTTTTCCATAACAGCAGCAGTTGGTGATTCCTTGAAGGTCTCCTTGCGGGATTTTTTGTCGAGTTGCTCCGCCTCCATCTCTTCTGACCAATCGCGGTAGTCGGTGTAGTTGCCGTTGAACAATCTGATCTTTCCATCGCCGTCGAAAACGAACAACTGGTCCACTAGATGGTCCATGAAGTAGCGGTCATGGGAAACCAGTACCAGACATCCCGAAAAATTATCGAGATAATCTTCCAGCACATTCAGCGTATCGATATCAAAATCATTGGTGGGCTCATCCAGAATAAGGAAATTCGGATTGGTGACAAGCAATTTCAGCAACTGCAACCGCTTTTTCTCCCCACCGCTGAGTTTGCTGACGTAATTGTACTGTTTCTCGGGCGGAAAGAGGAAATTATCCAGAAATTTGGAGGCGGAGATTTGCGTGCCGTCTGCCATGGTGATAAACTCCGCAATTTCTTTCACTTCTTCGATCAGGCGGTTCTCGGGATTCAGGCTCACAGATTCCTGTGTGAAGTATCCGAATTTTGTTGTGACGCCGGAAATTACCTCTCCCCTATCGGGCTTTAGGTTTCCTGTCAGTATATCCAGGAACGTGGATTTGCCAACCCCATTCTTTCCCACCACGCCGATGCGGTCATTTTTCTTGAAGACAAAGGAGAAATCCTCGATGATGGTAAGCTCAGCGTACTTTTTGGAAATATGTTCCACTTCCAGGATCTTTCCACCCTGGCGTGCTTCTCTGAACTCGAGTTCAAGCTTATCCTTCCTCAGGTTCTGAGATGCTTTTTTCTCCAGGTCATAGTAGGCATCAATCCGGTATTTGGCTTTTGTGCCGCGGGCCCTGGGCTGACGGCGCATCCACTCCAGTTCTTTTTTCAATAGTTGCCGCGCCTTGGTGACTTCCACTTTCAGGATCTCTTCCCGTTGAGCTTTCTTTTCCAGGAAGTAAGCGTAATTTCCTTTATACCGGAAGATCTGTCCGCGGTCCAGCTCGACGATCTCGGTGGCTACCGCATCGAGAAAATATCGATCGTGGGTGACCATGATGAGCGTGATGTTTTGGCCGGACAGGTAATTTTCGAGCCATTCAATAGCGGAAAGGTCAAGGTGGTTGGTTGGCTCATCCATGATGATGAGATCCGGTTCGAGCAGCAACACCTGCGCCAGGAAGATGCGCTTCTTTTGGCCTCCCGAGAGGGCTCCAAACATTTTGTCAATATCGGGAACGCCGAGTCTTTCGATCACCTCGTGCACTTTGGCCTCATAATCCCAGGCTTTGAGGTCTTCCATCCTTTCCAACACAGCCTGCATGCGCTCCGGGGAGGTGTCGGGATGGTGAAGGCAGTCTTCATATTCCTTCACAACCCTGGCGACTTCATTGGTTTCGCTGAAAAGCACGTCTTTGACAGAGGTGTCGTCACTGACTGAAGGAGTCTGGGTAAGATAACCGAGGCGGATGCCCTGGCGGATACTCACTTTACCACTGTCGGGTTGAATTTCGCCTGTGAGGATCTTCAATAAAGTAGTTTTGCCTACGCCATTATTGCCGACAAAGCCGAACTTCTCACCCTGGGAGATACCCAGAGAAATATCCTTGAATAACCAGCGGTCATTAAATGTTTTCGATATAGATTCTGCGGAAAGAAAATTCAAAGCCTGAAAATTTAAGGCGCAAATCTACACCAAAAAGTAAAAGGCCACTATTTCCCCTCAAAAGTTGGCTATGGTCTCGTGTCCTCCGCGGGATTTAACGGCGGCCAGGGCATTGGATTGAATGATGACCGGGATGCGGTTGTCGTATAAAAGTTGCTTGACGGTTCGATCCCAATCATAAGCCATGAAACAAAAGGACACCCTTCCGTCCTCTTGCTGATCTTTTTCCACAGGACCATTGTCGATTGAGTAAGTCGAAAGGATATTGTACAGGTTCTGGCGGTTGTATAACAAATAAACCTCCCAAAGCTTGATCTCCACTATTTCCTGGCGGTCTTCCTTGTAACCTGCAGGTGTGTCTGTGATTGTTTGCATAGCCGTACGATTAGGTGAATGAATGATAGGAACTAATAAAAAAATCGTACCAGCGTGCCCTGCGCGCTGCCATGGACCGTCGACCGTGGACTATTGACTATTCAGCTTCTCCTCTTCAGATTTAGCTTTAAACCCTTCCTTTTTGATGTCGATCCTGATAAATGCATACAGACTCATATAGATGTTGGCAATCCAGACGAGGGCAAAGCCTGCCAGAATGTATCCCCGCCAATCATCAAGCAGCAATCTATATCGTGTGAGGATTAGGATTAAGATGGTGGTGTAATGACTGAAGCAGTACTCACAGGTGAAGAGGTAGAAGAATTTCCTGACAAAGAGCGTTTTGCCCTCCCTGCTCCTGCCCAGGCAAAACTCACGTGGTTCCCGAAATAAATTTTCATGCGTAAAGGTCCAGGAGATGCAGGCAGTGGGTATTGCAAGAACAAATAGCCAGATGATCTGAGTGTGTAAGTCCATTGAGTGACAATCGAGCTAGACCGACAATTGTTATTCCTACGGTCCTCGGTCCTGGTCCTCGGTCGATAGTCTACGGCCGTTTCCATGGCTCGTAGCGCCTTCCGTTGCTAAAGCGGCGTATAAAAAAACCTGGAAAACAGGTGAGGAGGCCTTGAAACCAGCGCAAGACCGTAGACCATGGACCATGGACTATGGACTATGGATTATGGTCTATTCAACTGTCGCTTAAATAATTTCGGCAGATAATCATGGATACTGCGGCTATGGCATTCTATTTTAAGCGTCCTAGTCAAATTAAAAACTAATCAATGATAGCTATGAAGGCCAGGATTTCGTGTATTGTTTTGTTGCTGATGAGTTTCGCGTGCAATGATGATGAGAAATTTCAACCAGTAGACCCCGTCCCCCCAGAGATCTTTCACGTTGATCTTTGTCCTGCGTTGGAGGGCAATGCCACCGCATTGTTCCCGGAGTCAAGGAACAACCAGGAGATATACAACGATTTATTTTCAAGCGGAACTCAACAGCGGATCGTTTTGGCGAAGGATGCCGATGTTTACGTCAGTTTTGTATCAGAGGCTGCAAACATCGGAAATGTGTTGGGATACTACATTTACAAATCCTCTTCCGTCCCGGGATCTCCGGAGGACATTGAGAAACAGTTGATCTTCCCCAATGTTGACAACGCTTATCTCACGGCTGGAGATACGAGAAAACTGGGCACTGCGCAATTCAAAGCGGGAACCGTCATCGGGTTTTTTCTCATTGTGGGAGGTTATAGAGATGGTGGAGTGTATTTCAAAAGACCGACCTTCTATACGGACCAGAACTGGAATGCCGGGAAGGTGAAGCAACATGTTTTGTACAGGGAAAGTGAATGCGCAGCGATCGTAATGGGATTTGAAGACAAAGATTCAGCCACTGCCGATAAAGATTTCAACGATATTATTTTTACCGTTTCTGATAACATCAGTAACCAGGGGAGTACCTCCTTTGATGTTCAGAATGTGGTAACGCTATCCAAATAAGAAGCATCACGGGGCTGGCCGGTGGTCAGCCTCTTTTTTTTAAAACACTTCTTTTCGGAATTTGACTCACCTGTGGTAGGGAAATTAATTCTACAATCCATTGATGGGCGTCCAGTAGTGATGACGACGAAGGTAACTCGGAGGAACACCGGTGGGAGATCCTTTCGCCTGCAAGTAACACAAGGAATCAAGGTATGTCCGATCGGTTCACGCCTTCTTATTCTCCTTATATTCTTTATACATCTGATAAAAGAACTCTTCAACCGATAGTTCGTGTATTGTCAAAAGCTTACAAAGGCTCCTTATCGTAACATTCGCCTTTCCTTTCTCTATGCGCCAGTATTGAACGCGCGGCAGATCATGGTCATATGCAAAATCTTCATGGCTGCTGTAACCTTTCTTTTTCCGCAAGTGTGTAAGTTTTACGCCTATTCGGCTGAGGGTATTATTTAAAGCTTCTTCTTTCACATTAAAAACATCTATTAAAACATCTATAGATAAACAGTGTGGTAAGGTGTTTACATTCCCTTCCATTTGTTACACCGCATAAAATCCATCTTTTACGATACTATTACCACAGGGAGATCTACAAAATATTGAGCCTGCCCCTGCCAAGCCAAGGCAGCGCGCCAGCAGGCAGGCCTGCCTGCCGCTAAGACAGCGCGCTGACAGGCCCCACAGGTCCAAGCCGGTGCTTTATACAAGGATTCAAAAGCCGCAGTTGGAGGCGAGGCGGACTCAAAGAAAAATGAAACTGTCTCTGGCCTGCCTGACAGAGCGAAGTCGGCGCGCCAGCAGGCAGGCATATTCTTTTACCTGCTCTTTCATGATCGTAACGGAAGAACAGAAGCTAGAGGCGCTGGCCTTTTATCAGGAAGGCATCCTGATGCTTCAGGAAAGCGGAGCAGATTCCTTGCCAGGTGGCGGTTTTGCCACCTTTAATTATACGGGAATGTTTCGCGATACAAAAGATCTGGATGTGTTTTGTCGCCCGGGGGATTTTCCAAAGATACTGAAGCACTTTTCCCAGATGGGTTATGAAATACAGCTCACGGATGTGCGCTGGCTTGCAAAGATCTTTAAAGGAGAATATTTCATTGACGTCATCTTCAATTCAGTCAACAATATCTGCACGGTGGACGAGAGCTGGTTTGATCACGCAACTCACGGAGAGTTTGCGGGTTTGCCCGTAAAGTTCCTTTCGGCCGAGGATCTTATATGGTGCAAGTCATATGTTCAGAACCGCGAGCGGTACGTCCCGCCTAGCCGAACCGTTAACCCGCCGCAATGTGGTTGCCGCTTTTCCACGGTCATGCCCATATCGGTACTATAAAAGGAAAGACGCCTGGTGGAGTCGCTGTTTACAATGTCAGCAATCCGCTTTTGCTGAAAGCGGGGTACAAATATCCGTTTTACGTCTTTGAAACTTAGGGGCCATTTTACCCCCTGGTTCCGTTATTAGCCGTGCGCTTGTCCCATTCGACTGTGATTTTCGTTAATTCATTCTATTTTCTTACACCTCGTCGTTTCAGGGCGTATTAACTCCTACCTTTCGTATTGGAAAAACAAAGGGTTTAACCTGAAGCTGATGTTCAAAAAAATCGGGAATCTCTGGATTATTGATGACGACCCAATGGCTTCGTTTTATATTAAGAGGTTGGCGGAACTCGGGGAGCTTGCGAGCATCATCACGATCTACGATAAAGCCCGCGGCGCCATGGATTATTTGCTTCTGCACCGCCATTCCGAAGAGCAGCTTCCCGACGTAATTTTGCTGGACATCTACATGCCTGAAATGGATGGTTGGGCCTTTCTCAAAGTTTTTGCCGACACCCAGGATCAGTTTACCAAGCCTATTGATATTTTCATCATTAGTTCTTCCGATCATCTGAAAGACATCAACAAAGCGCGCTCCATCCCCCATGTAAAGGCGTATTTACAAAAGCCGGTGACCATGGAAGTATTGAAGAATCTTGTTGCCGTTCCTGAAAAGGGCGCAGGCGCGTGAACACTGTAGCTATCTTAATTGGTAGTTCCAGGACTGAAAAGAAAGCCTCATTTATTTGCGCGTTACCAATCTTAACTTAATTTTGCACTCCCTATTGCCTCCATAGCTCAGCTGGTAGAGCAACTGACTTGTAATCAGTAGGTCGTTGGTTCGATTCCGACTGGGGGCTCTTGATAATCAAAGAGTTACATTCGTAACTCTTTTTTATTTGGTAGACCTTCAAAACATTCTAAAAACATTTTAAACTGCTGCTGCCGACTCATACTCTCATCGCCTCACATGTAGGTTAAAACTTCCTATGTATCAAAACGCCTTGCAAGAAAAAGTCCCCCATGAACTACCGTGGTCTCATCGTTTCAGTTCGGAAACAGTGGAATAATATTCAACCATAATAATACAGCTATGCGGGATAACTTTGATGAATGCGCGAGACTAACGTGCCGCAATCCAGAACACGCTTTCAGTTATTGGAAGTAAATGGAGTTTACCTTCCTCAAGCAGAATTGAATATTGGTATCCGGAACCAAAATCCTTGTTCAAAACTACCTTGCCAGTCATCGTTACCTGATAACCAACCGGTATTTGAACGTCGCATGTAATTACAAGATCAAAGTCGTTCCAGCTTCCGTCCTGAAGGTACGGCACTTTTGAACGGATACCAGCCTGTACTATCCACAGGAAAACGAAATCCGAAATTGATGCACGGATGATGCGTATCGGTACGAAAGTTCATAGCCCGCAACCTCACAAATCATCTTTACGATAGACAATCCAAGACCACTACCCGGGATAGATCTTGATTCACGATGGAAACGCTGAAATATTTTTTCAGGGTGTTCAAGAGGCTCACCTGAATTACCAACGACTAACTGCGAATTTTTTCCTTCTATCGTAACAGTACCGCCTACCGGGGTGTAACGGAACGCATTTGAGATCACATTATTAATAAGGACTTCCAGTAAAACCGGATTAGCAGGGACGCGAACCGTTTCGTTAAACGACAATTTTACTGTCAATCCCTTTTCCAGCGCCTTGCTGCTGTAAACGTCTACGCACTTTGTTACAATTGTTTTCAATTCAATTCTCTCCGTTTCAAGGAATTGACGATTTTCAATCTTGGATAAAAGCAGAAGATTCTTGTTGAGTCTTGTGATACGATCTGTGGCATCCAGCAGATTCACAACAAGATCAGCCTGCTCTTGGGTGAGTTCCTTCGTTTGAGCAAGTAATTCCAGTTTCGTGCTACATATCGCAAGAGGTGTTTGCAATTCATGAGCCGCATTCTCTGTAAACTCTTTCCGGCTTTGAAACGCCTGATGATTTCTGGTCACTAACTGAGAAACAGCTATGCTTAAATCCCTGAATTCATGTATGAAAGAGTCGGGAAGATCAATTTTATCATCCCTGTCGATCTGATATCTTTTCAATTTGTCCAAAATATCATAAAATGGTTTCCACACCGTTTTCGAGAGTTTACGATTAATAAATCCAAACCCCGCCAGCAACAAGGCAATTAATACAACCTGAATAGCAACGATTGCTGAAATCAACTCGGCAGTATTAACCATTGATTCCTGAATCTGCAAAACATATGGTTTGCCTTGCACCAAAACCCCTGTGCGCAAAATACGATAGGGTTGATGCGCTTTCTTCTCTTCGCTGTAAATATCCGCTGTTAGAAAAGAATCCTCCTTCATGAGATAACTGGCATCTTTCAGCAGGATCTCGTCATTCATCAGACCAAAAAACTTAAAATCACTTTGGGTCTTCAGAAGAGGAATCAATTCATAAAATTCATTCTTGTGAGATAAAAGCTCACGATCCATCCTATGAATAAATAGTCCCTGGATGGAAAAGTAAAAGATAGGGGAACTCACCAGCAGCAGCAAAGTTGAGAAAAGTATGTAATTGCGTACGGTCCGGGTTAATAGTTTCATGCTTCAAATTTATACCCAAGACCGTAGACTGTTCTGATGTAGTCAGGACAAGAGGCTTCGCCAAGTTTCTTTTTAAGATTTTTCATGTGGGCGTAAATAAAATCAAAATTGTCAAAAATTTCTGCCTCGTCACCAGACAGATGTTCGGCTATTGCATTCTTAGTCACCACCCGGTTCTTATTTGAAATAAGGAACAGAAGCAGGTCATACTCCTTCCGCGTGAGATCCACAGCCTTCCCATTCACACTTACCGACTTACCCAACAGATCG
>JBBEBN010000285.1:0-17595 GCA_040882305.1 Cyclobacteriaceae bacterium | reverse complement strand
CGCAAACGCGTGGAAAAGCGACTTGGACAGGAAGGATATCAACTTGTCTCTTCAGCCGAAGGGGTCTCCGTCATTGCAGATGGTTCTGCCGGGCTGTTCCATGGGACGCAGACACTGTTGCAGTTACTCAAGAAGGAAGGAAACGGTTATGCAATTCCCGGTTTAAAAATTACCGACTGGCCTGACATAAAAGAACGGGCTGTTCATTACGACACCAAACACCACCAGGACAATGCAGCGTACGTACGCAGTTTTATCCGCGACATGGCGCGTTACAAGATCAACACGCTCGTGTGGGAATGGGAGGATAAGCTTGCATATACATCCCATCCGGAAATCGGCGCACCGGGTGCCTTTACCATACAGGAGATGCAGGAATTCACACGCTATGCGCGTCAATTTCACATTGAGCTTGTGCCCCTGGTGCAGGGCTTGGGCCATGTTAGTTTTATTCTGAAGTGGCCGCAGCACGCACACCTTCGGGAAATCCCTTCCTCTAACTGGGAATTTTGTCCGCTGAAAGAGGGCTCATATGAATTACTTTTTGATCTCTGGGAGGAGGCGGTCAAGGCCACTCCCGGGTCACGTTATCTCCATATCGGAAGTGATGAAACGTATGAGATTGCCATGTGCGATGCCTGTAAGGTCAGGGCCGGGGAGATCGGAAAAAGCGGAGTATATACGCTGTTTATCAACAGAGCCGCAAAACATTTAAAGACCCTGGGTCGTGAAGTGATGGCCTGGGAACGCCCGATGGGTTGGATCCAGAGTAGTTCACCCGCAGTCGGGGTCACACCTGAGAAAAACGTGGTGCTTACGGAAAGTTATCACTATGAAGAACCGGATTTTCGCTATGCAAAACAGGCAAAAGCCCTCGGCTATAAAGTTTTCGCCTATGATCCCAATCCCGGAATTGAACACATATTTCTTCCTTACTTCTACAGCGAAAGAAGTGGCGTGAAAGTAGAAGGTAGCCTGGAGGAATCGTATAGGTTCCTGACAGCAAGTACGCGGTCTGGTGTCTTTGACGGTGTCATATCCACCTCATGGGATGACTCGGGATTGCACAACCAGGTGTGGATGCTTCGCTTTGCCACCGCGGCGGCTTTTTCATGGAATGGAAGCGAACCCTCGCTGGATGAATTCCGCCAATCCTTTTTCAAAAATTATTACGGCAACGGCGCCAGGGATATGGAAGAGCTCTTTCAACTTTTTAATGAGGGCGCATATTATTATATGCTCACCTTCGAGCGCAGGGTATGGCATCATGGAGTGATCGGAAAAACACATTTGCCCGACCTGCCAAGGAGTGATGCCGTGGAATACGATCCATACTGGAACGAGGAATATAATGACATCATCAAACTTTCCGAGGCGATCGCCCCAAAAATGGAGCGGGCCCTTGCGATCATTGAATCAAATCAATCCGCTGACATCAGAAATATCAACGATCTTAAGATCTTTCACTCGATGGCCAGATTGATCTGGCATACCACACAGACCTATGAAGACCTTTCGCGCCTGGAGCGACTCATCACACAAGCTCACCGGAGACATTTTGAAAGCCATCAGGAAACTTATCAGGAGCTGGAAGAAGCCGCAAAGCTTGTATCGAACACTCTGCAACGGCGGAAAGATATCTTCACTGAACTGGTTTCAACATGGGAAAACACACGACTTCCAAAAGGACTATCCGCCGGCGGCAAAAAATATTTCTTCCAGCAGGACCGGGCCAGGCATTTTGCAAACCGCGCTCCCGATATGACCTATCTCATTTACGATGAAATGAAACTTGATATGGAAGGATATCTGGAGAAGTTACAGAACTACATGGAGTATTACAGGGAGGCTTATCTGGGGGGAATGCGGAATGGGCCTAAGCAGTGAGTAGTAAGCGGCGCCAAAATTTAGCGTCAGGCGATAAGTACCTCGATCCCCATACCTTCAAGTTTCGACTTTTCCTCCGCGGGAATTCCTTTGTCTGTGATGAGGGTATGAATCTTGCTGACGGGGGCGATAAAAGCGAAACCGCGCCGGCTGAATTTGCTGGAGTCAGCTACCACGATAACTCTTTGCGACATCTCGATCATGATCTGATTAAGGTGGGCTTCCTCAATGTTCGGAGTGGAGAGACCATAGCTGGTATCGAATCCGTCAACCCCGAGAAACAACTTGTCACAAAAATAATTCTTGAAACCTTTTTCGGCGAGGACACCGACCAGCGAGAGGGAATTCTTCCGAAGCGTGCCACCGGGAACGATCACATTGACGTTTTTCTGTTCCGCAAGAAAGTTGGCTACGTTGATAGCATTGGTAATAACCGTCAGTTCTTCGAATTTTCCCAGGTTCTTGGCGATCTCAAACGTGGTCGACCCTGAATCCAGTATGATCGTATTACCGTCTTCAATAAGCTCAATCGCCTTTTTCCCGATCTCCTTCTTTTCGAGCAGGTGCTTCTTCTGTTTGTCTGATAAAGGGTAATCAAGGCCTACATGATTATGAGAGATCTTCATCGCCCCTCCCCTCGCCCGCAACAACATGTTCTTTTTCTCCAGTTGCTCCAGATCGTTGCGAATCGTGACCGAACTAACCCCTAATGATTCGCTGAGATCGTTTACACTGACCTGCCCGTTCGTTTCAAGCTGACTTAGAATTAACATCCTTCTACTTACCGTAGATTTTGTTTCCTTACGCATCATGACTTTTTAAGAAGTATATGTAAACCCAATAGTGGTTTTCTCAAATATACGTAAAATATTTTTTTTCAAATCGGGAATTTGTTTCCTCCAATGAAAAGTTCCAAGTCTATTTCCGAAAGTATCACCGCGCAGTATGGCGGTCCTGCCCTTTATTCCGCCATCAAAAAGATCGCAGTAATGGCCATCACCATTCCCACGACGATGACAAAATGTGGAACGGTGGCATATATGATCAGCGACAAAATGATGGTAATCATCGGTGCCCCGGCATTGATCATCGGACTAACAATAATGGCCTTTCCATAGCGAAAGGCATACACCAAAAATAATGCACCTACTGCATTGAGCGACTGGATGACGGTTGCGAGATAAGGCCCGCTCGGTCCCCAATTTATCTCTCTCGTAAAATCGGTCATGGCCAACGCCACAGGTATCAGCACAATGCCGGTGATGGTCATATAAAAGAAAATGCTTGCCGTTTCCATATGGGTATTCGCCGTCTTCATGAAATAGGCTTGCACTCCCCATGCAGCAAAGACAAAGAGAGAAAGCAATATCCATGCGTAGCCGTGAAAACCATTGGATGCAGGTTGGAATGAAAGTAACGGAATGGCTACGAGTGCGAGAACGATGCCGATCCACGACCGCGTCGAAGTCCGTTCCTTCAACAGAAAGTAAGACATCAGTATGGTAAGCAGCGGCGCAAGTGAAATAATGGGAAACACAAGATAGGCGGGCCCGATGATGAGCACGTGAAATAATACGATCTGACCCACTGAACCCAGGAACCCGATGATAAGACCGCTGGAAACGGCTCTGCGGTTGGTTTCGAGTTTCCAATGATTATTTTTCAGGGCAAAGAACGACGGTATGATCATCGTCAGGGCCCACACACAATAACCCAGCGTTGCAGGGAATCCCGCCTTTTCCGGGATTTCAATCAGCGCTCCCCACACACCCCAGGAGACCGTTGTGATCATGGCATAGGTAAGCCATGAATGCGATCTCTTTTTCGGGAGCGGGGTAGCAACTTCTGTGGCTGCGGCGTCTCTTTCTTTCAAAGCAACGTTGTTTTACAATTCATGTCATGATGGTACTTCATTATACTTCGCCGGGCATTTTATTTTCAGGCTCATTTCTTAAATAAGAGATCCAGTTCCACCACGATTTCATCGCCGGTGACGATCTGCCCGAACATGGCAGTCGGTGGTTCAATTTCAAATTCACTCATTTTCAGGGACTGTGAGCCCTGGAGGCGGAAAGCATTTTCGGCATACGTGAGGTTCAGGTCGAAGGTGATGGGCCGTTTCACTCCCGCTATTTCAACGGTTCCCATAGCGGGGATGGTTGCGGGTACTTTCAACAACTGAATGGGTTGGGTCAGTAAAAAAGTGATCTCGGGATGCGCATCATTTTTCAACGCCTTGTACATTTTATTGTCCATCGCCTCCCCTTTTTCACTTTTGATGGTAGCAACTTCCAGTGCTGCTTTTCCTTCCCTGATCGTTCCTTTCGGCGATGGATTGGCTGCGGATCTTTCTACGGAACCCGCAAATGTCATTTCGCCGGAGACCCCCTGTGATTTCACTGCCCAGTCACTCACAGTTGACGTGCCGGAGATCTGAACCTTGCTCGATGTGGAGAGCTTATAGATGACCTGGGCACGGAGGGGTATACACCCCACCATACCGAAAACAATGATCAATAATTCTGAAAATTTTCTCATTGTCATCATTTCTCAGATCACCCTTGATTTTCCAGGCATGGACACTTCGTAATTTCCGTCGGCATCCGGTTCATTGGGCATTTTAGCATCCCATGTCAATTGTTTCGGCACGATTGAAAGATCAGAGCTCAGCGCTTCCTCGAGTTTGATATCCTGGCCTGAATGGGTGGCCATTCTTCCAATGATGGTAGTCAGGGTACTTTTGGCGCCGTATTCTGTATTGTTGATATAAGGTCCATTTGCGATCGCGTTAAAGAAAACGTTTTGCTCCAGTTGTGTTGATCCCAGGGGCTCATCCGCATCGCGGAATCGCCAAACGATCTGATTGTCCAGGTTGAATATCCTGCTGCGTTCGTCGGCGTAGCCCTTGGTGCCACGGATATAAAACCCCTGCCTGACGCCGGCGTTGTCGATGTTGCGGCATTGTACGTGCATCTTCACGCCATTGGGATAAATATATTCCACGTATTGATGGTCATACGTATTGCCCTGGTTGGGTCCGCTGAACGTCTGCCTGCCGCCAATGCCTGTTGCAAGGGAGGGATAATCCTGCATGAGCCAGTTGATGACATCGATCTGATGGATTGCCTGGCCAGCGAGCTGGCCGCCCCATAACCAGTTGAAATAGCGCCAGTTTCTCAACTGATATTCCAGTTCGGTCTGTCCCGCCTTTCTGGGATGGATCTTTGGTGCGCCGACATTATAGTATACATCGACGGAAACGACGTCGCCCAGCAGTCCCCCGCGGATCTTGTCCATCATGGCATTGTAAGAAGTGTCGTAACGGCTTTGCAACCCTACCACTACATTCAGTTTTTTCGCCTCCGCCTGTTTTCCCGCTTCGATGATCCTGTGATAGCCCGGCACGTCGACGGCGACGGGTTTCTCCATGAACACATGCTTATTAGACCGGATGGCTTCTTCAAAATGCGCCGGCCGAAAAGGCGGAGGGGTCGCCAGCAGCACAGCGTCACATTCAGCGATCACTTTTGCATACGCATCCAGTCCGACAAACCTTCTTTTCTCCGGGACATCCACCTGATCCTTGAACTGTGCAGCGATCTTGGCGTAACTGCCGTTGAGCATATCCGCAAACGCATCGCCCATCGCCACTAACCTGACCGATTTGGAGGCCTGCAGCGCTTCAAAGGCTGCGCCTGTGCCGCGTCCGCCACAACCCACCAATCCTATTTTGATGATTTTACCCGATTGCGCATAGGCATCCAGTGGAAGGCTTTCAAACAAAGCGCCTCCTGCCAGGGTAGCGGCGCCCGTTTTCAGGAACGCTCGCCTCGTGTTTAATAACCTGTTTTCCATATCATTTTATTTAAAATTATTCATCTAATACAACGGACCAGAATTTCTTCGATTCCTCTTCAGTAGGCGCTTTCGCAGGCCTCACTAAACGGAAGCCAATGAAAGGCGCATTTGTATACCACCAGAAACTCTTCGGGATCTGCGGGTCTCCTTTCTGCAAAGAAAGGCCTGATCGCTTCCGCGCTGCACTTCGCAAGCCGTCAGCATCGTCATCCCACGAACCACCGCGGTAAACTCTTTCATACAGCGAGGTGGGTACATTCCACGGCGAGGGCATGCTGCCGGCATACCTGGCATAAAAATCCGCGGCATACCGATCCAGCGTCCATTCAGCGACATTACCATGCATGTCAAATACTCCCCATGCATTGGATTCCTTAGTGGCACCCTCTGCATACTGCCCGTTGCTGTTGTCAAAATATACGGCGTATTCATCCAGTTTCTTAACATCATCTCCGAAACTGTACGCCGTCATGGAGCCGGCACGACAAACATATTCCCACTCGGCTTCCGTGGGCAGCCGGTAAAATTTTCCCGTGATGATCGAGAGCCATTTACAAAAAGTAAGTGCGGCATAGGGGGAAATATTGACAACGGGAGATCCCTTTCTTCCCATCCCCATGCTGGGATCTTCAAAGGAAGGCGAGGGCCGGCTCACCGCGTCGACCATTTCCCTTTTTTCCTCCGGCAAACCTGAGAACAGTGATTTATTTTCAGCGAGAAACAGTTCAAAGAGATCCCAGGTAACTTCCACTTTTCCAACCCAGAGGCTATCGATCCTCACTCTGTGCTGCGGCCCTTCATCCGGTCTCCTTCCCGGCTCGTTTTCAGGGCTGCCCATCAAAAATTCTCCGGAGGGAATAAAGACCATTTCGAAGGAGACTTCCGTACCAGGCACTGATTCTCTGTACTCCCTGCCCGTTCCCTGCTGGGAAACAGCGCTTATCTGCGTTGCCGGAATCAGCAGGACTGGCAATACGAACGTTTGAAGAATATTTTTCATAGCTCAAAATAATTCACGGCTTTCATGAACTAAAGCGGTGAAACGACATTCAGTTTTTCGATGATCAATGCTTTTACTGCTTCCGTTGCTTTGGGGAACACTTTCCGTAAATCGATTTCATCATTATCGGTTAAAACATTTTTCAGTGTCCGCATGAAAATGTTTTTTGTTTCCGTAGCCAGGTTCACTTTTGAAATACCGCGCTGTATGGCACCTCTCAGCTGATTGTCAGGGATGCCCGAACTTCCGTGCAGCACCAGGGCAGCCGTGGTGGTGGCGTGTATTTTTTCTAGCAACTCCAGCTGAAGCTTCGGAGTTTCTTTATAAAAACCGTGGGCCGACCCGATCGCTATGGCCAGCGCATTGACGCCTGTGGCTTCCACGAATCCTTTTGCTTCATCAGGTTGCGTAAATTGATTCACGACCTGTGCCTGTCCTAGCTTGGCGACATACCCGAGCTCAGCCTCCACATTTGCCTGATAACCCCGGGCAATGCTCACAACCTCGGAGGTAGTTTTAACATTTTCCTCAAAACTTTTCTCGCTGGCATCGATCATGACCGAATCAAATCCCGCATCAAGACATCGCTTCACCATTTCTACGGAACTCCCGTGATCCAGGTGCAACCATCCTTCCACATGATACTGTCTTAGGGCCGCGCGCGCCATCGCCACGGCGATCTCCAATCCCAGGTAATGAATGGAGCTTTCAGACAATTGAAGGATCACACTTTTATTCTTCGCGGCCGCGGCCTGCAATAACCCCGAAAGCGTTTCAAAGTTGTAGAAGTTTGCCGCAAGAAGCGCTTTACCCTGGCGACTGTATTCCGATAATCTATCCTGTAAAAGCATCCGCTACATTTTATATTGAAAAGACGACGCTGCAATAGACTTCACAAGATCCAAACTTTCAAAAGCAGTGGTCCCTCCCGCTCTTGTGGTGCTGATGGCGCCGGTCAGCGCCGCAAATTCCAGACAATCCTTAAGGCTTTTTCCCTGGATGAACTGGTGGACGAATCCGGCATCAAAACTATCGCCAGCACCAATGCTATCCACCACCGTCTCATTAAGAAACGCGCGCTGGTGAATATGCTCCTTTCCATTCCACAGGTACGCACCGTCGCGTCCGCATTTTGCAATCAGAATATGACTAAAGGGCAGCGCATTCACGGCCTCCTGAATATCACGCTTCCCCGTGATGGCGCGCAATTCGCTTTCGTTAGGGATAAAAACGTCGACATGCGGAAGGAGGGACTTGAAATCAATGTCCCAGCGTTCTTCCGGATCCCACTGCGGATCGAGTGAAGTCGTAAGCCCGCACGATCTGGCCATCCTGAAAAGTTCACACACATCTTTCTTCAGGCCGGTGGAGAGGAATATGGAGCTGACGTGAAGGTGTTTTGACTGACGAAGAAGACTCTCTGAAACATGTTCAATGGAGAACAGCGTCATCGAACCCGGATAGGTGATCATGGCGCGGTCTTCATCGAAACTAAGCGCAATGGTGGCACCCGTGCCGCGTTCGGTGGTATAAAGAATATGTTCTGTGTGGACGCCCTTTGATTTCAGGCTTGCGACGATATCTTCACCGAAGTGATCCCGCGCAAGCATACCTGCGAAGGCCACGTTCGATCCCAGCACGCTCAGGTTACTGGCAAAGATCCCTGAACTGCTTCCCAGCGTAATCGTCATGTGCCCGGCGAGCACCTCTTTTCCCACAACAGGGAACTTGTTAATATGATTCAGGATAATATCCACATTCAGTTCTCCTGCCACCAGTACATCGTAAGGCTTCTTTATGGACATCCTCTGTTTGCTTTTGCATCTGTACCGGCACAGATGCGGTAAATCCTGCTACGAAGCATCAAATCTTTAGATCATAGATCTGAACACCTTCCACCACCCTGGTAATGGCTCCGGTCTGGGAAGGAGTATCCGGACGCAACCCAAGTTGAAGTGATTTGAAGAAACCCAATATCTGAGCGGGTAAAACACTGCAAACCGTCAGGAATTCTTCATGCAGCCGGCAACCATTTTCCGAAAGATAAAAAATATGGTCGAGCAAAATACCGGGAATAACTGTTTCCATGATCCCGATTTCCAACATGGGCGGATGTCCTTTCTTCATGGAGTGAACCAGGTCCTTTTCATATTTTGCCACATATTCCTCGTTCGAGAAAATGTAACAAACCAGCGTGTTTCCGTCAATGACCGCTTTCGGCCCGTGTCTCAGCCCCAGAAACGAATCTTCCTTGCAGACGACCTTGCCGTCAGTCAGTTCCTGAACTTTCAGATGCGACTCTTTCGCCGTGCCGAAAAAAGGTCCGGAGCCCAGGAACACGGCCCGGTTAAATTTCTTTTGCGCAATTTTAGCCAGCTCGGCCGTATAATAATTGATGACCTTTTTGCCGTAGCCCGACAGGATGTCTACGGATTTCTTTGCGTCATCGAGCTGACCCAGTTGCGTCAGCAAAATTCCCGCCAGCAACATTCCCGTGTAACTGCTCGTCATGGCGAGACCCTCGTCGTTTGCTTCCCTGGGCAGCGCAAAGACAAATTTCCGATCGCCATCCCCATGCAACGCCAGACGCCCCTGAGGATTGCAGGTAATTACCAGGTGGTAACAGCATTTGCTGATCTCTTCCGCCAGTGCGGTGGCAGCCACACTTTCCGGACTGTTTCCTGACCTTGCAAAAGAGATCAGCAACATCGGCTCGTCGGCCAGAAGGTAGTCCCGCGGGTGAGAGACAAGGTCGGTAGTGGCTATCGCCTGTGTAAGTAAGCCCGTTTTTCTTTGAAAAAGCCCGGAAAGTGAAAGTCCGATAAATGCACTTGTTCCTGCACCGGTTAGAATGATCCTGCCCGACTTTTCTAAAGCAGTATTTAAAAACCTTTGAAGCCGGGGCTCCTCCCGTCGAACCTCATGGAAGACGTTTTGCCAAAGTTCAGGTTGTTGAGAAATCTCCTTTGCAGTATGAACAGCCCCTTTTTCGGTCAGAGCTGACAAATCCATACCTAAATATTTCATGTAGTTTACTTTTACGTCGTTCCATTAAAGTTAGAAAAAAAAATATCAAAATCCTTCGTTTTGTTACTTTAAAAGTGTAAATCTTTTATTTTATTTTCTTATCCTTGTTTTTATATTATTTTTCATTAGTAATCACTTTTTCTTTACGCCGTTGGCGCAACCCGACGTTTTTGTCTAATCGGGGACCAATATATGATCTCCCCGCACATAGCAGGTGATGTGGATAAACTTTCTTTTGATTCCGTCTGCGATAAGCAAGTCAACCGGTCAACCGCGGAAATCAGTAGATCCTGTAAATACTACACTGAATAATGCAAACCGTTTTTCCTGGCATTCGCGTTTATTTGACATGCCAAAATCAGAAAAAATGTCAGCAGTAACGGAAACAGATCCGGCGCGCATCAATGCAAAATTTAAGCGGGAAATTTTTCCCGTATTGGAAATGACCTGTGCGGCCTGTGCAGTGAGTGTGGAATCCATGCTTAAAGCCACACCGGGAGTAAAAGATGCGGGCGTTAACTTCACCAATCAGACTGCCTGGGTGGAATATAATTCAGGACAAACAAAGCCGGTTGACCTGCAGAATTCAGTTCGGTCCATCGGATATGATCTCGTGGTAGATACCGACGATCCGCAGGCGGTTCAGGAAGAAGCGCAGCGCAAACACTATGAAGAGGTAAAGAGACGCACCATGTGGTCCTTTGGGCTTGCTGTGCCCGGTATGATCATCGGAATGTTCTTCATGGACCTTCCATATGCCAACTATATATCCATGGTCCTGGCTGCCCCCGTTGTGTTTTATTTCGGACGCAACTTTTTCGTCAACGCGTGGAAACAGGCGAAGTATGGTAAAGGAAACATGGACACGCTCGTAGCATTATCAACCGGCATCGCATTTCTTTTCAGCGCATTCAACACCTTCTTTTCCGAGTTCTGGCATTCGCGTGGTATTTATCCTCACGTTTACTTTGAAGCGGCCGCCATGGTAATTGCTTTTATATCACTGGGTAAACTCCTAGAAGAAAAAGCAAAGGCAAAGACCTCTTCTGCCATTAAGAAGCTGATGGGCTTACAGCCGAAAACCGTGCGAGCCATCATAGATGGGATCGAACAGGAAATACCGATCGCCTCTGTTGTGCAAGGGCATACGCTCGTTGTCCGCCCGGGAGAAAAAATTCCCGTGGATGGTGCGGTGACCTATGGCTCGTCCTATGTGGATGAAAGTATGATCTCTGGGGAACCGGTTCCCGTAGAAAAATCCGCCGGGGAAAAAGTGTTTGCAGGAACTGTTAACCAAAAAGGCAGCTTTCAGTTTGAAGCTCAAAAGGTAGGTGGCGAAACGGTACTTGGGCAGATCATTAAGATGGTTCAACAGGCGCAGGGAAGCAAGGCGCCCGTCCAAAAGCTCGTCGACAAGATCGCGGGTATCTTTGTACCTGTCGTCATCGGCATAGCGATCCTGACATTTATTACATGGATCGTCCTGGGTGGTGACAATGCCTTTACGCATGCGCTGATTACTTCCGTAACGGTGCTCGTCATTGCATGCCCTTGCGCCCTCGGTCTTGCTACTCCTACGGCTATTATGGTTGGTGTTGGAAAGGGTGCGGAGAATAATATCCTGATCAAAGATGCTGAGAGCCTTGAACTGGCGCACAAGGTAAATGCGATCATTCTCGACAAAACAGGAACCATCACCGAAGGCAAACCACTGGTCACAGATCTTGTTTGGACAGTGGAAGCAGCGTCCCTGAACGTTCACAAAGATATTTTGTACAGCCTGGAGTCACGGTCGGAGCATCCCCTTGCCGATGCGGTGGCCAGTAAATTAAGCGACGACGGCGCCAAATCCATTTCACTCGACTTCTTTGAAAGCCTCACTGGACGCGGGGTAAAAGGACAACTGAATGGAATAACCTATTTTGTCGGCAACAAAAAACTTGTCGATGAGCGCAACATTAAGTTGTCCCGCGAAATCGGCTCCCTTGCAGCCGCCTTGCAGGCGGATGCAAAAACGGTCGTGTATTTTACGGATGACAAAACTGTGATGGCAGTGATCGCCATCGCCGACAAAATAAAAGCCACATCAAAAGCTGCTATCGAATCCTTACAGAATAAAGGAATTGAGGTATATATGCTCACCGGAGACAACGAGGAGACTGCACGCGCCGTCGCCGCCCAGGTGGGTCTGAAACATTATAGGGCAGAAGTATTGCCTTCCGATAAAGCTGCATTCGTCGAACTCCTCCAGAAACAGGGAAAAGTCGTGGCCATGGTCGGGGATGGGATCAATGACTCGCATGCGCTGGCACAGGCCGACGTAAGCATAGCGATGGGAAGAGGATCAGATATTGCCATGGACGTTGCAAAAATGACCTTGATCACCTCGGATCTGCAGTCCATTTCCAAGGCATTGAACCTTTCAACAAAGACGGTAATGGGAATCAGACAGAATCTATTCTGGGCATTCATTTACAACGTAATCGGTATTCCCGTGGCCGCGGGCGTACTGTACCCGGTGAATGGTTTTCTTCTGGATCCGATGATAGCCGGCGCGGCCATGGCCCTCAGTTCAGTGAGTGTCGTGGCCAACAGCCTCAGGCTAAGGGCGGCGAAAATCTGAAATCTGGAAAATTAAAACTTTTAAGATGCGGTGAAATTCCCTTGTATTGCGTTGATTATCTGCTGTTTACAGGCATCAACAGCAATTTTGTAAAACGTTGCCTTTAATATGTAAATCCATTTGTATTTCAAAACCGTATATTTGGGTATTGAATGAAGGCATTTAAAACCATATCGATCTTAGTACTCGTTTTTTTGGTAATGCTGTCCTCCAGCAACTTCATGGTGGGCATTCATTTCTGTTCCGGTGAAATCCAGAACATCGGATTTCTCACAGAAGCGGAGCCCTGTGAAAAAGAGCAAAGCACGCCGCCCTGTCACCGCCACACTACTCCAACCTGCTGCGAAGATGAAACCATTCTACACCAGAGTGAAGAACTAAAATCTTTCCTTTCTCATGTTCATGTGGCTGCCCCGCTTGCTATGGACATGGTGGACTTTCAGGTTCTTGTCTCTGAAGTGATCCCGGAATCACCGGCTTCACGCACACCTTATTTCCTGTACGATCCACCCGGGCCATCGCTTGATATTACCATCACCAATCGGGTCCTCCTTATTTAATCTCACTCTCCTCGTTTGAAGAGAAACCATCTCTTCCTGTAATCGCTTCGCCTGACGAAGGGCGTTTGCATTTAGCGACTACAACAATTCCCTTTTCACTACGCATCACTTTTTTGAGTCATGATTGAAAGATTG
This sequence comes from Cyclobacteriaceae bacterium, assembly GCA_040882305.1. Lineage (GTDB taxonomy): Bacteria > Bacteroidota > Bacteroidia > Cytophagales > Cyclobacteriaceae > Chryseosolibacter. Next base: position 4,505 of record JBBEBN010000285.1, on the reverse strand, counting down.
ATCTCTATATCGTTGCAAAACAGGTTTATAGTCCTGCTGATAGCCATGGCGTTCTTCGCCTGGGGTATTTTCTCCGTTAAAGAAAGTAAGATAGATGCCATTCCCGATCTCTCGGAAAATCAGGTCATCGTTTTTACCGAATGGATGGGTCGAAGTCCCCAGATCATTGAAGATCAGGTCACTTATCCGCTTGTCACAAACCTCCAGGGACTACCGCAGGTCAAGTACGTGAGAGGATTGTCCATGTTCGGGATGAGTTTCGGGTATGTGATCTTTCACGATCAAACAGACATTTACTGGGCACGTGAGCGAGTCTTGGAGCGGCTCAATTATGCGTCGCGGTTATTACCGGATGGTGTGACGCCAACACTCGGTCCGGACGGAACTGGCGTCGGCCATATCCTTTGGTATACGTTGGATGCACCCGGCATGGACCTCGGCGAGCAGCGCGCCATCCAGGACTGGTATGTAAAGTTCGCCCTTCAGAATGCTCCCGGAGTCAGCGAAATCGCTTCCTTCGGCGGTTTCCAGAAACAATATCAGATCACCCTCGATCCGAATAAGCTGAACTATTATGGATTGTCGACACAAGAGGTAATTCAATCCGTCCGGGTTAACAACAATGAGGCAGGTGGACGAAAGTTCGAAATGAGCGACATCGGATACATCATAAAAACAACGGGGTACTTGAAATCCATTGAAGAGATTGAGAGCATTCCTTTAAAAACCGTCAACGCCACTCCGGTAAGCATTCGGGATATCGGCACCGTACAGATGACAGGAGAATCACGCCTGGGAATTTTTGATATGAATGGAGAGGGAGAAGTAGTGGGTGGAATCGTTGTTATGCGATACGGAGAAAATGCTGAAGAGGTGATCGAGGGCGTGAAGACGAAAATGGAGGAAGTGGCCAAAGGATTTCCGGAAGGAATGAAGTTCAACATTGTTTATGACCGGAGTGAGTTGATACAGGAATCGATCTCTTCCATCAAAACAACACTTATTGAGGAGATGATCGTTGTTTCCCTGGTGGTGATCGCATTTCTCTTTCACTGGCGGAGTGCTGTAAGCATCATCATTCAAATTCCCATTACGATCGCCACAAGCTTCATTTTGTTGAATGCCTTTGGAATTACTTCCAACATCATGTCTCTCACCGGAATTGCCCTGGCCATCGGGGTGATCGTCGACAATGGGATCATCATGTCGGAGAACTCATATAAGAATTTATCCACACGTTTTGCGGAGTTAAATCCCGAAACCAAAAAATAGGTTTTATGGTCAGTAAGTTATTTTCAAAAAATTACAATCCGATAGAGGAGGCTGAGAGGCTGAAGATCATTGAAAGCTCCTCCAAACAGGTTTCCCGTGGCGTGTTTTTCTCCACCATTATTATTATCACCTCCTTTTTGCCTGTATTTATGCTTACAGGTCAGGAAGGGAAACTCTTCCATCCTCTAGCCTACACAAAAACATTCATCATGATTGTGGATGCGGTGCTAGTCGTAACGCTGGCGCCAGTGATCATTTCGTTTTTCATGAAAGGGAGGTTCACAAGCGAGGGAAAGAATCCTCTGAACAGATTTCTCGAACGGATCTACGAACCCGTTATCCGAACCTGTATGAATTGGAGAAAAACTACCCTCGGTGTAAACATCCTGGCATTGCTAGTAAGCATACCGTTGGTCATGAGCCTGGGCAGCGAGTTCATGCCTCCGCTGGACGAACAATCCATACTCTTTATGCCCGTTACCCTACCGGATGTTTCAAACGAAGAGATCAAAAGGATCCTCCAGGTGCAGGACAAGATCATCAAGTCCGTCCCTGAAGTAGACAAGGTTCTTGGAAAAGCCGGGAGGGCCAGCACCGCCACCGACAATGCGCCCATCAGTATGATTGAGACCATCATTATGCTCAAACCAAAATCCGAATGGAGGGAAGGTCTGACAAAGAATGAGATCGTCAACGAGCTGGACGCCAAACTTCAGATCCCGGGTGTTGTGAACGGCTGGACACAACCCATCATTAACAGGATCAACATGCTCGCTACTGGCATCCGGACGGATGTGGGTGTAAAAGTCTACGGTCAGCAGCTCGACAGTATCTACGCGCTGTCGGAGAAAGTCAAAACCGCCCTTGCTGGCATTGAAGGTGTCAAAGACCTTTACGTCGATCCCATCACAGGAGGAAAGTACCTGACCATAGATATTGACCGGGAAGCTTTGGGAAGGTATGGGCTTTCCGTTGAAGATGTCAACATGGTTATAGAGTCAGCCATAGGCGGGACCCCCATTGGCCAAACCATTGAAGGAAGGCAAAGGTTTACTATAAGCGTCAGGCTTGCACAGGATTTCCGCAACAGCATTGAGCAGCTAAAAAGAATTCCCATTAAGACCCAGTCATTCGGCACGGTTCCATTATCGTCAGTGTCCAATATCCGCTACGAAGATGGCCCGCCCATGATCACTTCCGAAAATGCCATGCTTCGCGGTGCAGTATTGTTCAACGTGCGTGATCGCGATTTGGGCAGCACCGTACACGAGGCAATTCAAAAGCTCCGTTCAGAAATCGGCGTTTTGCCGAACGGATATTATCTCGAATGGAGCGGACAGTATGAAAATCTTATCAGGGGACAGCAAACGCTCCTTGTCATTATGCCCGTGGTGATGCTGATCATTTTTATTTCCCTTTACCTCGCCTTCAAATCCATCCGGGAAGCTTTCTTCAGCCTCATTACCATTCCTTTCGCCCTCATCGGCGGTGCATACATGGTGTATTTCTACGGCGTGAATTTATCTGTCGCGGTGGCCGTCGGATTTATCGCCCTGTTTGGTATTGCCGTTGAAACAGGCGTGGTCATGGTCATCTATCTGAATGATGCCATGCAGCAACTGGTTAGACTGAGAGGCAACTCGAAGGAGACAATCTCGAAGGAAGAATTAAAAGAGTTTGTCATTGCTGGCGCAGCAAGACGTCTTCGTCCCAAGCTGATGACAGTTTGTGTTGCCCTCTTCGGACTTATTCCGGTATTGTGGTCGAGGGGCGTCGGCAGTGATGTCATGCAACCTATCGTTTTACCCATGATCGGGGGCGTGCTGACCTCGTCAACGCATATCCTCCTGGTGACACCGCTCATCTTCCTGATGACTAAAGAATATGAATTACGAAAATTCGGAAAACTTGAAGTATATGATGCCAAGCATTGAGAAAGCAAGGAGCCGCCCCGTAAATGAAGGGACCGTTCGGTCAGGCATAGAGCCAAAAGCCAGGAGCCAAAAGCCAAAAGCCGATAACAGGTCGTTCTGGGCTTGCGGTCTGCTGATAGGAGTATTGATAACAGCGAACGTTGAGGCACAGGTGATCACCCTCGACAGCGTTCTGTGGCTGATCGACGAACAAAACCCTATGCTTGAGGAGTATGATAACAACGCAAGAGCTTTGGAGGAATATGCTTCCGGGGCAAAGGGCTGGATGGCGCCGATGGTGGGTGCGGGAACTTTTATGATCCCATACCGAAACGAGGCGATAATGGAGAGTGACAAAGGATCGTGGATGTTTACTGTTGAACAGGAAATTCCGAACCCGGCAAAGCTCAAGGCAAATAAGAATTACGTGCTATCAAAAGCAGATGTTGAGCAACAGAAAAGGGCGATTCAATACAATGCCCTGAGATCGCAAGCCAAGACTTACTATTATCAATGGCTTGTTGCGGAAGAGAAGCTGAAGGTTTTAAAAGAGAATGAGCGGATCATGGACCTGATGTTAAAACTTGGCCGCATCCGGTATCCATACAGCCAGGGCAGCCTGGGGAACATCTACAAGGCTGAGGGCAGGTTAAGCGAGGTGCGCAACATGCTGCTTATGACACGCTCCGATATCGAAGAATCCAGCTTCAGGTTAAAATCGCTGGCGAATATTCCTGCCCGGGATTCCATTATGATCGACACGACGATCTCCGTGGATTTTCAAGGTGATCAGATCATTTATGATACCGCGGCACTGAGTGACCGGCGAAGTGACGTAAAACAGATTGAGGAAACCATTGAGGTGATGCGCTTGAACCAAAGGCTTCAACAATTTCAGGCTAAGCCGGATTTTAAGATCCGATTCGATCATATGCAACCCATCGGGAACATGCCTTCCCAATTCACTGCCATGGCCATGGTTTCTATACCGATAGCCCCGTGGTCATCAAAAATGTACAGGGCCGAAGTAAGGGGAATGCAATACGAAATTGAGGCGATGAAAAAGGGGCGGGAAGGCATTCTGATAGAAACGCGGGGAATGCTTGCTGGTATGGCTGTGCAGATCCGCAGCATGGCGACCCAGCTCGATAATTACAGGACTAAGATCGTTCCCGCCCTGAAAAAGAACTATCAGACACTCATGCTGTCTTACGAAGAGAACCGTGAACAGTTGCCCATTGTCATCGATGGATGGGAAGCCCTCAACATGGCCCAGATGGAATACCTGAATAAGCTGGAGGAGTATTATTTAATGATCGT
>JBBEBN010000284.1:0-17670 GCA_040882305.1 Cyclobacteriaceae bacterium | reverse complement strand
ACAAGAGCGAGGTCTTAAGTACGCGCAGGTGGTTTTTCATAAGCGTATTATTTTGGTGTAGGGCACTGTAGCATTATTCTCTTGTATGAAAAGTAATCTTATTGCCATCTTTCACGACTTCAATATTAAAAGCTTCGGAAATGGCAAATAAGAGCAATTCTATTTCTTCGATTGATTCCGTTGATACGGTACCTGTAAATTGATAGGTTTTTATTGTATCTTCCTCAAATCTGGATTCCCAGCCGTAATTATCCTCTAAAGTCTGTGCAATTTCACCAAGGGGTGTCGCTTTAAATATTAGCTGTTTCTTTCTCCAGGAAGAAAATTGATCCGGATTTACCGATCTTTTGGTAATTCTCTTCTCATCCCCCGAAAGCTCAACCAACTCTCCGGGATCCATGTACAGTTCATCCTTTGCAAACCCTTTTGTACTTAATTTTACTTTACCGGAAGTAAGAACTACTTTGGTTCCATTTCTTCTGGTTTTTACATTAAACTCAGTACCTAAAACCTCAACATCAAGTTGATCAGTCCGAACGACAAATTGTTCGTGGTTTTTCTTGTGGACGATATTAAAAAATGCCTCTCCCTGAAGCCAAACCTCCCTTATTTGACGGTCTTCCCAGTTACTTTCAAAATGAACTGAGGAATTTGCGTTAAGCATAATGGTCGAGCCATCTGGTAAGGTCAGATTTTTAATTTCACCATAGGCGGTAGTATAAGCTTCCAGAGGCGACTGGGTTATAAGATAAAGAGCGGCCGTGACAAGCACCAACCCCAAAAAGACAGCGGCTGCTTTATAATAAATACCGACAAAATTTGATTTTAAAGCGATAGTTCTATCCTGACTTCCCTGGATAGTAGCCTGAATCCTCTTTAACAATTGCTCCTTTGGCACCTCATTCCCTACGGTCTTTTTGAAATCCATTGAAAGGATAATCAAACGTGCTTTGCTAATTTCTTCTGCTCTATCAGGATGTCGCACTACCCATGTCTCCCAAAATGCAGTATTTTCAGCTGTGGGGTGTTTCACCCAATTTCGAAAATCATCATCCATAATAAATCCTTCAATAGAAAAGTCTGAATAGTCCATCATGTAAAAAATTAGTGAGCATTTTCTCTTAAAGGCCCAAAACCTTTAACTTTTCTACATGATTTTTGGAATTTTTTTATTTTTTCTAAATTTTCTTTCAGGATAACCTTCAAAAGAACAGCACGAAAGGATGGGCTAAAGTTAAACAGTGGTTGTAAAAAATGCGTTATTGGGGTATTCCTATGGGTTTCTTAATTCTTTTTTGATGAACCCTGACCTTGATTTGACCACCGTAAATTGTCGGAACATGCTCAATTGCCAAAACCGGGATGCCAGTCAGGGATTTTTCAAATGCCCTCCGATTTACTTCAGTTGCCAGAGAATGGACGGAGGAGAGCAGCTCAAAAGGGAATGATCATTACTTTTCTCCGAAATCTGAAGGATGATTCAAAAGGGTTGAGAATATTCAAGGTGAAAGTAATATTAAGCCCAGGGAACTCCGCAATCAAAAGCAGATGTGTTCAGTGCAAATTAATAAGCAGAGGGGTGCGGAAAAAACTCTATTGGACCTGACAAACCAGTGGCATGAGGAGAAAAAGATTTTTTAATTTTATATTTTGTTTGAGGAAATCAATCGCTCTATATATAAGCATATAGACAGATTTAACTGGAAGCATCATTAAGGATGCTATTTCTTCATAAGAAAGCTCTTCATAAAATCTTAAGGTCAGGGCCTCTTTTTGACGGGGGGCGAGTTTGTTTATGGCTCGTAATACGGCTTCTTTTTGTTCCATTGAAACTTGCTCCGCGATATCGTCAAACTCAGGTGAGCACACAATTTCAAACTCGTAATCTTTAGTAATCCGTGTATGAGAAAATCTCCTTTTCTTTTCAAGATTCTTGACCAACCGGTTTTTAAACCCTTTATACAAGTAAAATTTAACTGAATTCGTCTGACTAATATTGGCTTTATCCTTCCACAATTGAACAAAAAAATCGTGTATGCTATCTTCAATCAATGCTTTGTCACTGTGAAGCCTTTCGCCATAGTTATACAGTTGCACTATATACTTACTATATAAACAAGTAAAGGCATTTTCATCTCCTTGTTTAAATTTTGCCCAAAGTTGACTTTCCTCCTCCTTAAGCCCATAGCCGGATTCCATCTTCTTTAAAGGATGAGATAATTTTTTTCTAGCGAGATTGTGGCTGTGTCTGACAATATATCAAATATATGGGATAATTTCTAAGATTTCAAGAGATCGCGAGGAGGAAGGCCTGAAGAAAATCGTTGCCAAACAAGTACTTGAGCTGGGGTTAAGACGGAGATGCTAAAAGAACTCCTATCCTACCTGGGAAAAAATCGCTGTGGCCAGACGATTTACCGATCGTGCACCATTCCAGGAACTGATGACTTGAGTACGATTAGTCCGATGGCTTAACAAACGGTATCCGGTTTGCACTGTCTTTTGTTAGGCAAATTCGAAAGCAATAGGCGTGCAGGCGATGATCTCGTGTTCCGGGAACGCCCAACGGAGAGGCCAACTGCTCTTCCAGCCTAACAATAATCTCAAATTCACGCTCATTGCCGATAACACCCGTCAAAATCCCAAGGGCCGACGAGCTTCGTTTCTTTTTTATACCGCCTCGATTCACATTAACGGTGGGTACAACTGAAGATCGATTTTTACTTCTCATGTATTTTATTGTTGCCATGATCAATGCTGTTCTGACCAACAAGATCCGGCAAATGGAAAAAGAAGTAAAAACAAAAGATGAAAAGGAAAAATCCGTAACATTTTATAACACCTTATTCAGTTCTTTATCGCATGAGTTACGTACACCCATCACAACAATTATAGGATCTATCGATAATCTCCAGGCGAATTCCCCACGGCTTTCTGAAAAAGATAAAACTGATCTCTTATCTGAAATCTCGGTCGCTTCCATTAGACTTAACCAACTGATTCGTTATTCTCATCATTTTTCCAAATTTTCGTTGTTGGATAATTCCCTTCCGCAATATTACATTGAATATTGCTTATTCATCTTTAAGGCTATCCACAGGATTGGCCAAGGCCGCTCTTATCGATTGCCAACTCACAGTGGCCAGGGCGATCAACAATGCGCCTAATCCTGCCAGAAGGAACACTCCTGCGCCAATCTCTATCCGGTAGGCAAAATCTGCCAGCCATTCCCGCAGAACATACCAGGCGATGGGAGTCGCGATGAGGAAGGCTATGATGACCAGCTTGAGAAAATCTTTGGTTAGTAATCTGATAATACTGCTTTCTGAAGCACCCAGCACCTTGCGAATGCCGATCTCTTTCATGCGTTGTACAACGGTGTAAGAGATCAACCCCAACAAACCCAGGCAAGCAATGAAGATCGCCAATCCGCCGAAGCAGATAAAGAGCTTTCCGAAACGTGTCTCGTTCCGGTATTGCTGGTCAAACGCCTCATCTAAAAAGAAATAATCAAAAGGACGATGCGGCACCAAAGCCGACCATTGCCGTTCGAGGGCAGCAAGGGTGCTGGGTATATCCTTCGCTTCAATATGAAGGGAGATCAATTTGAAGTCGTTCGTTGCAATACGGATTGTCAAGGGTTGGATCTGTTGCTGCAATGATCGAATATGAAAGTCTTTGATCACCCCGATGATCTGTCCTTCCCTCCCCCATTGCGAAAAGCGTTTGCCAACGGCTTCTTCTGGTGAAGCGTACCCGTAGCTGGCTGCCGCTGCTTCGTTAATGATCATTGCCTGGGTGGAATCGGTAGGGAAATCCCGGGAGAAAGACCGGCCTGCTACCACTTCGATCTGATACTGCTCCAGGAAATCAAAATCTACAGAGTAAAGATGTATGTTGGAAGCCTGCATTTCTCCATCGGGGTTTTCAATATTTGTAAAAGCACCGGAATTACTCTGACCGGGAGTACTGGAAGAGGCAGCCGCAGACAACACCCTGGGATGACTTTTGAGTGAATTTTTGATGGCCTCCATTTGCCGCATCACTTTGTCATCTCTCCTGAAATTAATGACAAGCATTTGCTCTTTGGTGAAGCCCAATTCCTGGCTTCGCATATAATTCAGTTGTGTGTAGACGGTGACTGTTCCGGCAATCAGCATAATGGAAATAGCAAATTGTACGACTACCAATGCTTTGCGTAACACCAACCCTCGGGAGCTAGTGCTAAAACGTCCTTTCAATACGGAAACTGGTTGGAAACCGGACAATACGAAAGCAGGATAAATGCCTGCTAGAATACCGACTCCCAATGCCAGGAGAAAAAGGAGAAGTAAATAGTTGTGCTCATAGAAAATACTTTCATCAATGATTTTTCCGGACAGCTCGTTAAAGGCAGGCAATAATAATTCAGTAAAAATGCTGGCAAGTACAAAAGCAAACAGGCTCAGCAAAATCGATTCACTCAGGAATTGTATGGTCAATTGCCGTTTGAGGGCGCCGTTGACCTTGCGGATGCCAACCTCTTTTGCTCTTTCTGCAGCCCGGGCTGTAGCCAGGTTCATGAAGTTGATACATGCGATGAGCAGGATAAATGCCGCGATGATGGAGAAAAAGTAAATGTTGGAAAGGCTACCGGTAACAGGACCGCCGCGACCTGTGTACAGGTAAACGCGCCTTAAGGGTTCCAGGAATAAGCTGTAATACATCTCATCTTCTCTCATTCCTGAAATATGTCGTTCCATAAATGCAGGAAACTTATCCTCTAACGCTTCAGGATTAGTAAGCTCGGGTAAAAGTAAAAAAGTATAAAATCCAAAATTACCCCACTCTTCTTTCCTGTCGGGATCGAGTTTTTCCAGAAGGGTGGACATAGAAATAAGGAAGTCGAACTCAACCTGAGAATTACTGGGTACATTTCTTACTACCGCGGTGACGGTAAGATCAAACGATCCTTCCATGCGCAAACTTTGTCCTATGGGGTTTTCTTCGCCAAAGTATTTTTTGGCAGCATCCTCGGTGATCACTACAGAAAACGGATCAACCAAAGCCGTCCTGACATTGCCCCGGAGGACGAGGAAGTCAAAAACATCAAAGAAAGAGGCATCGGCAAACAGCGTCTGATCTTCCTGATACTGATGTTCATCCCTTTGCAGAAGTACACTTCTGTGATACATGCGCGCTACTTCTTCTACTTCCGGAAAATCTTTTTTCAGGTAGGCACCCATCGGAGCTGATGTAATAGATATTTTGATCGTCTCAGTAGGTGTCTTGATGTCGGTCACCAGCCGGTAGATCCTGTCGGCTTTGGAATGAAACTTATCATAACTCAGCTCGTGGTTCACATACAGGAAGATGAGCATACAGCAAGTCATGCCGATAGATAGTCCTAAAATATTAATGGCGGAATAAAACTTCTTGCTGAGAAGATTCCGGAATGCGATTTTGAAATAATTTCGTAGCATGTCTGTAAAGATCGGTTTGGGATATGGAGAGGGTCTGCGTTTAAATATATGAGGCCGCGCGTAGGCCAGCACCTCCCGCCAGTACTGCTTTCTTGCCTTCGCTTGCCCGAATCTGCGGACGCGCAGGTGATACCTTTCGTGCAAATCACCCATCACTTCCTCAACCAGATGAGGCGCGCAGAAACGCTCCACCAGTTTATCCAGCCAGCGGGGAGGTGATGCATCGGGCTTTTGTTCTTTCGGTGACATAGTTAAACCATGTTGATCTGAGGTAAGGTTTGAGGCGCAATCCGGTCCCACAAACGGTTCCTCAGGTCACGGACTTCATGCAGCATCCGGCTACCGGCCAGGGTCAGCGAGAAAATTCGTTTTCTCCTCCCCCCTCTTTCCCGTGTAGCTTCTCCCATGTGAGAAGACAGCAGTCCTTTATTTTCCAGGCGTTGCAACGAAGCATGCACCGCGCCTGTGCTCACGTTCTTACCTGTTTCCTGTTCCAGCTCTTCGGCGATCGCGACACTATAAGCCTCCGGTGTCAACACGGCTACGGTCAGTAGCACTATCTCTTCAAATTCACCCAAATCACTTCGTCTCATGCAGGGATGTTTACAAGATGATTACATCTATTTCAGTATAACAAATATATTGCCAGCCACTGAACCGCTTCAAATCGCATCAGGAAAGGGTTTTCTCCACTTCCCGGTTGTCCGGAATCGATCAATATTGGCCGATTTAGAATCATCGATCTGATCGCACCCCGACTTCGATTCCTACTGGATCCTCCAACAGCTTCGTCGGGCGCACCCGGCTACCTATCCCCACTCCCCCACCACTCATTCCCGGGATCAAAATCCCTCGAAAGCATGTGCCGACGCGTTTGTTCGAGTTGCGGCAATCGTTCCTCCTCTATATTTTGCAGGTACGCCCGCTCCTTCGCCGCGTCATACTCCGGATCATGTTCCGGAAACCGGGCCCCCACGTCATCGAGATAAGCGAAAAGCACCGCGCTCAATTGTCCCGTCAACGCGGTATTTTCCCTCGACAGATCATTCCTCTCTTCCAGATCCTCATTAAGATTATAGAGTTCCTTTCGATCGTCCTCGTAATAATGAATCAACTTCCATTCTCCACGCCTGATAACGGACGATGGCTCTCCACCCTGATTGCCGTAATGCGGATAGTGCCAGATCAGCGGACGGTCTGTAATTTCCGAAGCACTACCCTCAAGTAACGGAACGAGACTTGTTCCGTCTAGATGTTCTTGTGGTCTCGGATCTGCTCCGATCAGCTCCAGTAATGTCGGATAGAAGTCCGTGCCACTGACAGGCACACTTGATCGCTTGCCTGCGATATCGAGCCATGGGACTTTGATAAAATAGGGCACGCGCAATCCGCCTTCAAACTGATATCCCTTCCCACCGCGCAACGGAAGATTGCAAGTGGCAAACGCATCGCCCGCCGATACTCCGCCATTGTCGGAAGTAAATACAACGATCGTGTTATCCGCTAGATGCATTTCGTCCAACGCCCTCAATACTACACCGACGGCATCGTCCATGGTTTCGACCAACCCCGCGTAAACCGGATTGTCCTGCACCTGCCTGATCGGCAGATACCGCCCCATCTTGAAACCAGTCTCATCGATGCCCATGTCTTCAGCCTTTTGTCTGTATTTGACCCACTTCTCCTGTGTTGTCTGAATGGGCGCGTGAACTGCATAGAAGGAAAGAAATGCGAAAAAAGTAGAGTCTCTGTTGTCGTGTATGAACCGGACTGTTTCCTTAGCCAACTTCATCGAAAGACTCAACCCTTTTTCGTCCTCATGATCTGTTAGTTTGGGATTATTGAACGGAGAATAATACCGCCCCGACGCCGGACTCCCCGCATGAAAGCCTCCCTGGTTGATGTCAAAGCCGTGATCTTCGGGAAACGAACCCTCTCCACCCATGTGCCATTTTCCGGCGAAAAATGTTTTGTATCCGGCCTGCTTAAGAGCTTCGGGAAGAGTGGTATACTCCGACGGCAATTGACGCCGGTACTCCGGTGGTAACATCTTGTTAAACCTTCCGGCTTCCCTCCATTCCTCCCCGGCAATGGCACCTATCCAGTCCGTTATGCCATGCCGTGCCGGAAACTTTCCCGACATGATACTCGCCCGCGATGGGCTACAAACCTGGCAACCGGCGTAGCCGTTGGTGAATTGCATTCCTTCCGCAGCGATCCTATCGACATTGGGTGTCTCGTAATAGTCACTACCCGTGCAACTCAGGTCGTGGTAACCCAGATCGTCTACCAGAATAAACAAAACATTGGGTAACGGCCTGTTTTTCTCGTGTTGACATCCGATGATGATCACGGAGAGGACAAGGAAAACGATGTTAGTCTTTCTCATGACGTTTGATAAAGGTTAAATATAAGAAGGTAGACGTCGCATCTTTACTCTTTTATCAAATCATTGCCTGATCGCAATAATCCACTGCCCGCAATCAGACAGTGATCAGCGTATCCGGACATACCCACCTGAAAGGACGTAGGTAGATAGCGCATTTTAGCAGATTATCTGACTTGGCAGGTTTCTTGTAGTTGCAAAAGGAAACGCTAAGCCATGGTAAGGAATTATATCAAGATCGCGGTGAGAAATCTGGAACGCAACAAAGCATATGCGCTGATCAATGTCATGTGCCTGGCTTTGGGAATCACCTGTGCTATCCTGATCTTTTCCCTGGTTACCTATCATTTGAGTTTTGATACTTTCCACTCGAAAAAAAACCGGATTTATCGCATTACTACTGAATTTCACCAGGAAGTAATAAGCAGGGAGCCCAATGTTCCACAACCCATCGGGAAAGCCTTTAGCGCTGATTATACATTTGCCAAAAAAGTAGCGATGGTATACAGTAGTACCGATATGCTCGTCTCTATCCCATCTTCAGAAGACAATAAGAAATTTGTGGAAAATATTGCTTTTGCGGAGCGCGAATTGTTTGATATCCTGGACTTTCCTTTGATTCGAGGAGATAAAAATACCATCTTCACCGAACCCAATACAGCGATTATTACCGGGCGGACGGCAAAGAAATTTTTCGGAGATCAAAACCCGATCAATCAAATTATCCACGTAGAAAACAAGTGGGATTTCAGAGTTACCGGGATACTGCAGGACTTGCCGATCAATACTGATCGCCGGGACGAAATTTACGTATCCTACAGCAACCTCAAAGATTACAATGCATGGTTGGCCGGTGAGAGCTGGCGCGGGGTAACAGGAGGCATGCATTGTTTTGTCCTGCTGAAACCTGATGTCTTTCCTTCCGATGTAGATAAAGCCTTTTCTGAGCTGTCTAAAAAATATTACAACGAACGGGATGCAAAGGTATATCAGTTTAAGCTGCAACATATCTCGGATATACATTTTAACCCCGAATTGGGAGGCTATGTAGCTAAGAAAAATTTGTGGGCCTTATCCCTGATCGGTCTCTTTCTCATCATTACCGCCAGTGTGAATTTTATCAACCTCGCTACTGCGCAGGCGCTTGGCCGGTCTAAAGAGATTGGGGTGCGGAAGGTATTGGGAAGCCAGCGCAGGCAGCTCTTCTGGCAGTTTATGGCAGAAACAGCATTGATCACGATGCTGGGGCTCGTATTCGCTTTTGCATTCGCTCAGCTGGCTTTGCCGTATGTGAACCAACTCTTAGATATTCAGCTTCGGATCAATATCTTCCAGGACGTTTATTTGCTAACGTTTCTTCCCATCCTGTTGCTGGTTGTAATTTTACTTTCCGGTTCCTATCCCGGTTTAATTCTAGCCGGCTTTCAGCCTGTTCTCGCCCTGAAAGGTAAACTAACACAAAAACACGTAGGCGGTTTCTCATTGAGGAGGGGATTGGTCGTCACACAGTTCGCAATTTCGCAATTGCTTATTATCGGTACCCTTGTGATAGCGAACCAGATGCGTTACTCCAGACAGGCGGACATGGGCTTCACGAAAGACGCGATCGTGATGTTTCCGGTACCTGAAAGAGAGAAATCAACAATAAGTACACTTAACTCAGAGATTGCCCGGACAGCAGGCGTAGAAAAAGTAACCTTTTGCAGTGATGCACCTGCCTCTTCGGGCTGGGCAAGTGTAACCGTGCGCTTCGATTCACGTATCGAAGTTGAAGACTTTGACATTACTGTTAAAGCAGGTAATGATCAGTTTGTTTCCACGTTTGATTTGCAAGTCATAGCCGGGCGAAACGTGCAGCCTTCTGATACGGTCCGTGAATTTCTGATCAATGAAACAGCGGTAAAGATGTTTGGCGTGAGCTCCCACCAGGATGTGATCGGAAAAAGAATGCAGATAGGTCTCAATAACAGTGAAGGAGTGATTGTTGGCGTGGTGAAGGACTTTCATAATAACTCTCTACATGAGACCATTGATCCGCTTTGTATTACCACCTCAAACGACTGGTATTTCAACTGTGCTGTAAAAATAAATCCGGCAAAACTGTCGTCTACCCTTAACGATATTGAGATGACGTGGAAGAAAACCTTTCCTGACCATGTCTATGAATATAATTTCCTGGATGAACAAATTGCACGCTTTTATGAAATGGAAAACATGATCCTCCGGCTGATCCAGGCCTTGGCTGCTATTGCCATTGTCATCTGCTGTCTTGGCTTATATGGACTGGTATCGTTTATGGTGGTTCAGAAGACCAAGGAAGTGGGTGTTCGTAAAGTATTAGGTGCCGGCGTGGAGAACATCATATGGCTGTTCGGCAAAGAATTTATTCGCTTGTTGCTCATTGCTTTTGTGATAGCGGCACCCTTTGCCTGGTGGGCGATGAACAACTGGTTGGAGAAATTCGCCTACCGGATTCAGATCGGGCCGGGGGTTTTCATGTTGGCTATTTTGATCACCTTTACCGTAGCGGTGATGGCCGTAGGATATAAATCCATCATAGCGGCGCTCACAAACCCGGTAAAGTCTTTAAGGAGCGAGTAGCTCCCGGGTTGTCTGGCCTGTTGTTGTCAATGACGTAATGGATGTTAACCTGCGAGTGTTATTAGCAAACCACTATCAGCAGTCGCTTATTCATGTCTTAAACTCTGCACCGGATTCATCAGCGCCGCCTTTACAACCTGCAATGATACAGCAAGCCAGGACATAACCGAGACTGTGAAAACCGGGATAACAAAGACTATCCAGCCGATGTCTGCTTTGTAAGCGAAGTTGTCGATCCAAAGTTTGAGAATGTAATACGCGAGCGGGATTCCCATTACAAAAGCAATGAGGAGAAGCCGGACGTAACCTTTTGTAAAAAGCAGTACAATGTTGGAGATAGACGCGCCGAGCACTTTTCTCACGCCGATCTCTTTGATGCGCACACTAACGGAATACGACACCAGGCCGAACAATCCCAGACAGGCGATAAAGATCGAAAAACCGGAAAAAATGCCGAAGATGGTTTTAAACTGCAAATCCGCTTTATACTGGGCATTCACGTGGTCCTCCAGGAAAGAATAGGTGAAAGGATCATCCGGGAAACGCGCCGTCCAAACTTTATCAAGGTTCGAAAGGGTATGTCTAATGCCGGAGCCATTGCCTTTTAGACGCACCGTTATGTAAAGCATGCCGGTGATCCGGTTCCGCAAAATTTCAGGCTCGAAGTGATTCTTCAGCGACTTGTGGTGATAATTCTCGATGACGCCCACGACCTCGCGATGATCCCCCCAGTAATGGACCTTCTTTCCAATAATATCATTCGGATCGCGGTAACCAAAAAGTTCCGCTGCCTTCCTGTTGAGAATAAGTTTCTCCTCACCTTTTACATATTTTCCGGAAAAATTCTTCCCTGCGATCAGCTTCATGCGAAAAACATCTATAAAGTCGGCGTCAACCCTGAAGGAATTCACAGCATAGCTGATCTCATCGCTCTCACCAACCATCCGCAAACCACCGGCATAGTCGATATCATTATGCGATTTGCCGGGAAGCGCGGACGAAACAGTAACATTTTCAATTTCCGGGTAGGTCAGTAATTCCTCTTTCAGGCTCTGATATGTTAAGAAAAATAAAGAATCATTCTTCTGCGTTCCCGACGCGCTCATGACAATCGTCTTCTCATGATCATAACCGAGATCCTTATTCCGGATAAACTCCATCTGGTTTTGAATGATCAGGGTTCCGGTAATCAGCCCGGCCGAGATCATGAATTGAAAGACGACCAGGCCTTGTCTCAAACCTGAATTGCCTGTTCCCATGCCCGCCGAAGCCGATTTGAAAATCTTCACGGGCTTAAAGGCGGATAAGATAATCGCGGGATACAATCCCGAAGCAAGGCTTCCCACTACATACGCCAACCCACCGTACAACAGGAACATTTTGTCATCGAGCAACGAGAAAGCCAGTGGTTTTTCCAGTAGCTGACTTATAAGTGGAAGGACAGAAGACACAATGGCCAGAGCAAACATCAGCGCAATAAAATTGATGCAAAAAGATTCCAGCATGAACTGGATCATCACCTCCCTGCGCGTGGCACCATTCACCTTTCTCACGCCAATCTCCCTCGCACGATTTCCCGCCCTTGCCGTCGACAGGTTGATGTAATTGACCCACGCAATGATGAGGATGATAACGGATATAACAGAAAGGAAATAAACCGTCTCAGCGCTTCCGTTCGGATTCAGTTCAAAATCCACATTCGAGTGCAGGTGAATGTCCGTTAGCGGCTGTACGATCATCCGATCCCCGGAAGCTTCCCCTTTATGCTTAGCAAGAAACTTGGGAAGCTTTGACTCGAAATGCTTATAGTCGGTTCCGGGCGCCAGTTCAATGTAGGAATAGAAGTCATTCCAGCCCCAACTGTTTAAGGGACCACCACTAAATTTGATAAACGTTGCGAACGAGAGCAGCGCATTCGCCTTAAAGTGCGAGTTCGGTGGAAAATCGGCCATAATTCCCGTCACCTTGAAAGGCTCCTGATTGTTCATGAGGATGATCTGGTTCAAGGGGCTCTCCTTCCAGGTGCTGACCGGGCCAAAATATTTTTCGGCCACAGTCTGTGAAAGCACTACGGATCCCAATTCTGCTAACGCCGTTTCCGGATTACCCTCCAGAAGCTTAAAGTCAAACAGGGCAAAGAAGGTGGAATCAGCATAGTAAACTTTTTGTTCCTCAAATACTTTATTCCTGAAGCTGAACACGACCTTACTGTACTCCGGCGTGATCCGCACAAACCGTCTAACTTCCGGAAAATCGTTTTGCATCGCCGGCGCCGCCGGAGCATAGTTGGCAGCATCACGGTCGACATTTCCACCAGAGTTCCTAACTTCGAGGATGACCCGGTAAATTTGATCTGCCTTTGTGTGGAACCGGTCATAGCTTTGTTCAAACCGGACGTATTGAAGGATGATCATGAATACCGCTAACGCCACGGACAAACCCAGGACATTTATCAGCGAATAGGTTTTGTTCCTGATGATGGTTTGAAGGATAACACTCAAATAGTTCCGTAGCATAGGCAGAGAGTTCCAAAGACGGCTGCAAATTCCACACCATCAAAATTTGTTACGTTACGATCTATTCCCGGCCTGAAATGGATCCCGCCTGTTCGGTATCGGATTAATTTGTTCGCCAGAGAACACCAGGACGGGATTGGTTGCGTGATCAATTCGCACCAGATCTTCCCAGAATTTTGGAAGTTGAGATCATAACTCCATTTTTAATACCTTCAACAGAGATAAGAAATTCCTTCGCTAAATCGCTATTGTAAAATTTTGCGGTAGCTATACCATTCTTGTCAGTTTGCAGATTTGCATTCATACAATGTCAATTGGTGTCATCTGCAGGGACAGGCCTGCTCTCGATCCAATGATTCCGCTCTATTGGCTGATAATCCGTAGGCAAAAGGTTAGCCACCCGAAACGTGCTCATATATCCCGTTGCAACTAGGGAAAATGGGTCCACACTCTGATTCTTATCATGCTTCTGGGCCATTGGGTCGAAATGAAGTCTATTATGAGTGCCTCCAGGGAACTTGAATTACTAGTTCAACTCATGCCCTCCGATGCACATCTCGTGCACGGCGATCATGTCAGGGATGTCAAGACCGATTCCCTGAAAGCTGGTGACACTATTCTGGTAAAGCCGGGCGAAAAGATCGCAGCGGATGGTGAGATCACGGAGGGCACAAGCTACCTCAATGAATCTATGCTGACAGGCGAATCGAAGCCCGTTGAAAAGCACAAAGGTGATAAGGTCATTGCAGGATCGATCAATGGAGAAGGTTCGCTGAAAGCGAAAGTGACGCACAGCACCAAAGATTCTTATCTCTCGCAGGTGATCAGGCTGGTCCAGGATGCACAAAACGCGAAGTCCCGCACACAACTGCTTGCCGATAACGCCGCCAAATGGTTGACGATAATTGCGTTAACCTCCGGAACGCTGACTTTTATCGTCTGGCTTGCACTTGGCAAGGATCTCGCATTTGCCATGGAACGAATGGTGACTGTGATTGTAATTTGTTGTCCTCACGCGCTGGGCCTCGCGGTTCCCCTGGTAGTGGCGCATTCGACGGCTATATCGGCAAAGAGCGGGTTGCTGATCAAAGACCGAACTGCATTTGAAAACTCGAGAAAGATCTCGATGCTTGTTTTTGATAAGACGGGAACCTTGACCAAAGGCGAGTTCAATGTTGCACGTTATGACTCACTGGACTCATCGTTCGGTAAGGATGAGATCCTTTCCCTCGCGACAGCGCTGGAACAAAACTCTGAACATCCAATAGCGACCGGAATCACCAGGAAAGCAAAAGAGCTCAAACTTCAAGTTCCAACTCTTAAGGACTTTAAAGCGATCACAGGAAAGGGGATTCAGGCAACGGTCAATGGTAAAGATGTAAAGGTCGTGAGCCCCGGTTTCCTTAAAGAGAATAATCTCTCAGCCAATGCTCCAATGACCCAGGCAGAGACTACAGTTTTTGTTGTGGTAGACAACAAAGTAGCCGGGTTCGTTTCTCTTGCAGACGAGATCAGGCCGGAGTCTTCCGAAGCAATTAGAATCCTGCAGTCACAAAACATAAAGACACTTTTACTCACCGGGGATAATAAGGTAGTGGCCAAAGCGGTGAGCGATTCATTGAAGATGGATGGCTTTATCGCTGAAGTGCTTCCACATCAAAAACTGGAAAAGATCAAAGAGCTTCAGTCAAAAGGCGAGTTTGTGGCTATGACAGGCGATGGAGTCAACGATGCCCCTGCATTAGCCCAAGCTGACGTTGGGATTGCAGTAGGTTCAGGATCCGATATTGCCGCGGAAACAGCCGATATCGTGCTTGTCAACAGCAATCCGAAAGACGTCGCAAACCTGATCTTGTTTGGAAAAGCTACCTATAGGAAAATGATCCAGAATCTCGCCTGGGCTACCGGGTATAATGTAATTGCTCTGCCGTTGGCCGCTGGAATTCTTTACAATGCCGGAATTATGCTCAGTCCGGCAATGGGAGCTGTTCTAATGAGCGTCAGCACGATCGTCGTTGCCATCAATGCGAGAATGCTGACCATAAGCAGGAGACCGTAATCTCGGCCATTGCGTGAGTGCTAGCAAACCATTCAGTTCCTTACATTCTATGTTCATCAGTGCGCGTGACCCCCTTCTTCCTCGCTATTCTTCATACTTGACAACAGAGCGTATGCACCTCCTATAACAATCCTTTGCTGTCTAAGGTCTGCCAGACCTGATGAAACAACTTCTGTAAATCCCAGCTCACTATCACCGACCTCTATTTCTATCATTTCAAAATGCTGGCCTCCGGGTTCCTCCTCATCTTCTAACTGTGGTTCAGATGTGCTATTGGAAGTCGGTTCCTCCGAATGGCCTTCTTCCTCCGTTAATGCGAAAATGTATTTCTTGCCCTGGTAGTCGACAACGGCGTCATCCGGAAGAGCCGGCACAACGGCACCGCCAGTCTCAACGATCGCATTCAAATACATTCCGGGCAAGAGCTCTTTGTCTTCCTGCTCGATATGGCAATGGATCTGTACGGTTCTGTCTTCAGTTATTTCCCGGCCAATGAGGTACACTGTGGCGAACCTTTCCTTGCTCTCATTGGCTAACGTAAATCGAACCTTCTGCCTTATGTTAAGTTTGCGAACATCCTTTTCAAAAACAATCAATTCAGCATGAAGGTGTTCGGTATCCACAATTTCAAACAAGACGTCTGTAGGATTCACAAATTTTCCGATGTTTGCATTTACTTCGGTCACATATCCGTTGATGGGGGAATACAAATTAATCAAACTCCGAATATTTCCCTGCTCAACGGAAGAAACATTCAGATTCAAGACCTTTAGTTTTTCTTTTAGACCCCGGTATTTTGCCTGCCAGCTGGAATAATTCGATTTTGCCTGCTGAAGTGTCTTTTCCGAGTTAACGTTCGCTTTGGCCAGCTCCTGCTGCCGTTCAAAGTCAGCTTCGGCAAACTCGAAATTGCTTTTTGCCTCAAGGTAATCTTGCTGAATCTGAATAAATTCAAGGTTCTCGATGGATGCAATGGCCTGCCCTTTCTTAACGCGGGATCCTTCCAGCAACGAAGTGTTCTTAAGGAAACCTCCAAGCGGAGCCGAGATGCTCACGAGTTGTTGAGGCGGCACATCCAGCACGCCATTCACCCTGATCGTACCACTAATTTGCCTCTCTTCAATAGACCCAAATTCAATTCCCGCATTCTTTATCTGAGCTTCCGAGAGCTTCACAACGTTTTCCTCATCTTCATGGTGCTCTTCAGTTTCCCCTTCATCAACCGCTTCCTTTCCGCATGAAGCGAGAATCACGGTCGTTGCGACAATACAAAATATCTTAAGCATATACCTATCCATAATCTGATCTATTTATTCCCGGCAAGAAATTCGATATAAATTACACTTTGATTATACGCGTTAAGGGTCTGGAGGTAGCCCTCGCGAATATCAATCGCGTTGCGTAAAGCGACCAGATATTCAGTGTAGCCTATTTCACCGCCGCGAAAGGCAGCCTGAGATTGCTCCAGTATAAGCTCGGCATTAACCAGCGCCGACGTCTTATAATACTCCAGGCTGTTCTTGTTTTTCTGAAAAGACTGGACTGCTTGTTCAAGCTCTGAAGCAACCATCAATTGTTGCGAACGGTAGTTGCTTTCAGCAGCTCTCATCTCGTATTCCGCGCTGCGTATTCGTCCCTGCTGAGGACGAAACCATAGAGGAATGGAAACACCGACGTGAATACCCGCAAACCTGTCACTTCGAGTTGCAGATGTGCCTGTTTCCGGATTAGTAGTCCCGGTCAAAGTCTGGCTGAAAAAACCCAACAGCAGATCAGGGGCTGCTTTCACTGCTTCAAGCTTCTTCACATTCGCTGCCAGCTCAATCTGCTGACGCACATAGGTCAGGGAAGGATTCGCGGCAAGGATTGTCGAGTCTGGCGTAATATCAAAAGGAATTTCACGCAATCGTTTATCATCAATATCAGGAATGGCAGGAGTATTCAACAATCCCTTCAAACGTGTTTTTAAAACGCTGATATCGGATTCATTCTCACGTAATCTGTTGTGCGCCTCATTGAGATGAACTTCGGCTGTAGTCTGTTCAAGCAGTCGCGTTTCCCCTGCCTTGTATCGGATCGACGCCGCCTGGTAAAAACCTTCAAAAAGACTATCCTGCCGCCGCAGTAAGTCCTGCAGCGAATAGGCGTGAGCGAGCTGATAAAAGATTTCCTTTATCCTATAAGCAAGCTCATTCTCCGCAGACTCCTTTCTAAGTTTTGCCCTGGAAAGTAAAGACCGGTTCAGCCGCCCCTGGCTGCCCAACGAAGAAAAGGGAATTTTCTGAGTAACGGTTATATTGTTATCGTTTGTGGAGTAACTGTTGTACTGACCGTATACAAGCGATACATCCGTCTTTGGCAAATCAAAGGAAGTTTTTTTTAGCTGACTTTGAGATTCCACTTCATATGCCGCGACTTGTATTCCTTCGTTGTTCTTCAGGCCATAGTCAATCGCCTCCCCAACAGAAAAAGTATTATCCTGTGCGAAAATCGCTGCGTGGAAAACCATGGGTATGAGTATCAAAATTAGTCTCATTGTTCAGAAGATTTAATTTGCTTTTTTCCAAAACTCTCAAAGTATACATAAAGGCAAGGTAAGACGAGCAAGGTCAATATGGTGGAACTGATAAGCCCTCCGATCACAAC
>JBBEBN010000283.1:0-17694 GCA_040882305.1 Cyclobacteriaceae bacterium | reverse complement strand
CTCCTTTCATCATCCGTGAGATTTGGGATTGCCGATACGAATTTCTCCACCGCTTCATGATACCGGTTGCGGATGGTGGATATATCTTTTCGTGGAACGAATCCTACAGTGTTGTAGCGGTCCTGTAGATCGCGCAGCAACTCTACGGAGGCAGTAACTTCCGCGACATGCTTTTCAAGTTCTTCGCAAATGGCCGTTTTGAGATTTAGGTTGTCGATCTGTTCCTGTTCTACTTTACCCATCTGCCCTCTCTTCTGGGCAAAGAAATAGTCACATGCGTCCTTGAATTCCCTGAACACCCTCTCGCGGAACTTTTCAGGGACTGGTCCGACGTCTTTCCATTTTTGCTGAAGCAGTTTCAGGTCATTGGAGGTTTTCTCCCAATCCTGGCTTTCTTTCAGTTCAATGGCCTGTTTTACCAGGTCATTTTTTGCCTGCAGGTTCTGTTCGCGCTCTTCATCCAGTTTCTTGAAGAAAATGTTCTTGTTATTGAAGAAGGATTTGAAAGCAGACCAGAACTTCTTGTTCACCTCTTTGGCCTTGGCGCGCGGCAAACCGCCGACAGCCTCCCATTTCTTTTGTAGTTCGAGGATCTCTTTGGTTTTCTCGTTCCACTCTTTTATTCTGTCACTTTGGAAAGTGGCGTAGGCCTGCGCTTCTTCGCCGTATTTGATCTTCAGTTCGAGGTTCTGCTGAAGCTCGTGCTGGAGGTTATGCAGGTAGGCATCCCGTTTGGCATAGACGGCGTCAGAAGCCCCCTTGAAACGTTGCCAGATGGCTTCTTTCTCTTCCGTGGTAACGGGACCGATGTGCTTAAACTCCTGGTGCAGTTCATTCAGCTCGCGGATGGCATCCTTAATGATCTCCACTTCCGCAAGCCTTTCTGCCTTTACACACAATTCGATCTTCGCTTCTAGGTTTTTCCTCCGGTCGAGTTCTTTTAATTCAAAATAAATACTTTGGTTATCATAGAACCTGTCGACGAGCGCATGGTAATTGGCCCACAAAGTCTTCGCCTGTGTTCCGGGAATAGGACCAATGCTTCGCCATTCCTTCTGTAGTTCCTTGAATGCTTCAAATTGATTGGTGTTATCAGGGGAGTCGACCAGAACGCGAAGTTTTTCTATCAGCTCCTGTTTCTTCCTGAAGTTATCGTTTTTCTGTTCTTCCTGCTGACGGAAATATTGCGACCGGCGGTCGCGGATAAGTTTCAGGTTTGCATCAAAGGCATTGTCAAGATCGTCGCCTTTGTAATCAAAATCAGCTGCCTCTCCCCCACCGCTTGCAAATTTTTCCTGCGCCGCCGATCTTTCTTTTTCGCGGATTTCGTCATAAAGCGGCTTGATCTCCTTCAGGGTGTTGTCAACTTTCTTAAAGTTGGTTTCTCTGGAAAGCTCTTTCGCAAGGGTGACAAGCTGCGATTTGGAGAAGTTGCTGTAATCAACATGCTTATGATCGTCCTCTTCCAGCCCTTCATCAAAAGACTCCTCGTGTTCGGCCAGGTCCGCTTCCGACTGCAACGCAGCACGATCGTGGCTGTTCGAAAGTTCCTGTTTATGCAGGTGATCAGGCCCATCCCGTTTTTCTTTGTCGATTTCCATGGTGAAAGAATCCATTACTACCCCCTTTTTTGCTAAGTTACTAAAAATGCCTAATTCAGCCTTGGATCGACCGGATAGTTGGAATACATGGAGAACCTTCCGCCCATGTTTTCGAGGGCTTTTCTCCACATTATCTCCGGACCCGTATCAAATAACAGCTGGTCGGTTACATAATCACAAACAATCCAGGAATCCTGCTCCAGTTCCGCTTCCAGCTGCCCCGGTCCCCAGCCGCTATATCCCAGAAAGAAACGAATATCTTTCCCTGTGATCTGACGCGTTTCACAAAGCACCATCAGGTTCTCGAATGCTCCCCCCCAATAGATCTGCTCAACGATCGCCACAGCGTTTTCCAGCAGGGCATTGCGGTGAATAAAATGCAGCGTATCCTGTTGTACCGGCCCTCCTACATAGACCAGGTTCTCGAGTTCAGTGATATCCTCCATCACTTCATTCACTTTGAGGATGGAAGGTTTATTCAATACAAACCCAAACGATCCTTCTTCATTGTGCTCACATAACAATACAACGGTTCTTTCGAAATTTGGATCTGGCAGAAAGGGTTCGGATATCAATAATCTGCCTTTTTCAGGTTTAATTTTATTCCGGTACCTAAAGAACTCCATTCGCGCGATTTATTTCTCTTCACTTAAGATAATGATTTTAGAAGGATTGACGCCTTTTAATACATGAATAAAATACTTAACCATCATCTATGCAAATCTTATTTCTTTGATAAATTTCGTGCCCGAATACCTGGTGACGAGATATTTCGGGTCTTAAAACAAACCGGATGCAAAACATAGCTAATATAAGAAAAGACTACAGAAAGGCGACACTGGATGCTTCAAGTGTGGACCTGGATCCGATCACCCAATTTGAGAAGTGGTTCGGAGAGGCGCTGCAGGCGGAGGTGAACGAACCAAATGCAATGAACCTCGCCACCGTTAATGAAAATGGTCGGCCCTCGGCAAGGGTGGTGTTATTAAAAGGCCTGGAGAATAAACGATTTATTTTTTACACGAATTACCAGAGCAAAAAAGGAAAGGAACTTGATAAAAATCCTGCGTGTGCGTTAACATTTTTTTGGCCGGAGCTCGAAAGGCAGGTGCGGGTGGAGGGAATTGCATCGCGGGTGAACGCAGAGCTATCGGATGTGTATTTTAAAAGCCGGCCCCGTGAATCGCAGATCGGCGCCTGGGCTTCTCCTCAAAGTCTGGTGATCGAGAGCCGTTCAATCCTCGAACAGCGATTGCAGGATATGGAAAAAAAATTTAAGGACCAGACGGTCTTACCCCGCCCCCATCAATGGGGAGGATATCAGATCGATCCCTTTGAGATCGAATTCTGGCAGGGAGGGCCGGGACGATTGCACGACCGCATCGAGTATATCAAAGCAGACAACGCCTGGAAAATTTACAGGCTGGCGCCGTAGCGCGCGTGAATGGTCAATCGTGAATCGTGAGTTGGCCCCTGCGTTAATCCGGATTTCTCACTTTTCGCCCATCTCATTCTTTATTAAGGGCGTGGTTAAGGTTCGGCTCGGAGCACTTGCAAAAACTCCTACCAATGAATATCTCAATCGATAGTGTCAAATGCAGCAGATAGGAAAGGGTAAAACTCAGGGCAGCACTCCTCATTGACGATTCACGATTATTCACGATTGACCACTCACGTAAACACTATTTCAGATCAAACAGCGAATTCACCCCGATAAATCTCCGTGTTGTAAAACCTTCTCCGTGCGCTACGCCAATCGCGTGGCCGTATTCGACGGCACGGGCTTCAAGCATTTTTAAAAAGCCTGGTTTGCTGATATATGTTTCGGGTTCTTTGCTGGCGGGATTAGAAAATTGAGAGCTGAAAGCTTTGATGGCATTCATTTTAGTTTCCCACTGGCCGGAAATGTCCACTACAAAATCGGGTGTGATAAACTGACTCTGAACGAAATGATACACCGCTTCAGGTCTCCATGGCAGTTGGTTCTTACCATCGGAGTCCGAAGTCTTGATCTTCACGAGCCCGGCTAAGAAAGAAGCATCATAAGCAAGGGATGCACCTTTGCCATGGTCGATATGTCGGTCATACACTGCATTGGCCAGGACGATGCGTGGCTGAAATTTGCGGATCGCGCGAATAACAACCAACTGACTTTCAGGATCATTCTGAAAAAAACCATCGCGCAGTTCAAGATTTTCGCGAACGTCCACCCCTAGTATCTTCGCAGATTCAGTGGCCTCTTGCCGTCGTGTCTCGGGCGTCCCCCGTGTCCCAAGTTCGCCCCTTGTTAAATCGATGATCCCCACTTTGTCGCCGAGGGCTGTATGCTTTGCAATGGTTCCCCCGCAGCCTAATTCAGCATCATCAG
This sequence comes from Cyclobacteriaceae bacterium, assembly GCA_040882305.1. Taxonomy (GTDB): domain Bacteria; phylum Bacteroidota; class Bacteroidia; order Cytophagales; family Cyclobacteriaceae; genus Chryseosolibacter. Next base: position 13,725 of record JBBEBN010000283.1, on the reverse strand, counting down.
GATGGGCTGCGAGGACAAGGATGTCTAGTTTCATCTTTATAGTTTGAGTCGGTAGAGCGCTCCGCCTGCAGCGCAGCTGCGTGGATCAATCAGGCAACCTCAAGCTCTTTGGCGACGAGAAACTTTTCAGCATCCAGTGCCCCCATGCATCCAGTACCAGCTGCGGTTACAGCCTGGCGGTATACTTTGTCGGCTGCATCGCCTACAGCAAAAACACCAGGCACGTTTGTCTTCGTCGAACCGGGCATCACTTTTATATAACCCGTTTCATCCATGTCTATGATGCCCTTGAAAATATCCGTATTGGGTTTGTGTCCGATGGCGAGGAAAAAACCCTGAACAGGAATGGTGGTCTTCTTGCCTGTTTTGTTGTTCACCACCCTGACACCAGTCACACCACTGTCGTCTCCCACGATTTCTTCCGTTTCGGTATTCCAGTGGATCTCAATGTTCGTTGTATTGAAGACGCGTTGCTGCATTATTTTAGATGCGCGCATTTCGTCCCTCCTTACAATCAAGTGAACTTTGGGGCATAGTTTTGCCAGGTAAGTAGATTCCTCTGCTGCGGAATCTCCTGCACCGACAACTGCCACTTCCTTCCCGCGGTAAAAATACCCGTCACACACCGCGCATGCAGACACTCCCTTATTGTTATAAACAGTTTCGCTGGGAATACCCAGATACTTGGCTGAGGCACCTGTGGCGATAACAACACTTTCGGCGATCACCTCTTCCTTATCATCCACCACCAATTTGAGCGGGTAGCCTGAAAAATCGACCGACGTGATCAGCCCGTAATGTATTTTGGTTCCAAAGCGTTCGGCCTGCTTCTGGAAATCGATCATCATTTGAGGACCATTGATGCCATCGGGATAGCCAGGGTAATTTTCCACATCATTGGTGGTGGTAAGCTGGCCACCGGGTTCTCCGCCAGTATAAAGGACGGGCGACAGACCGGCCCTGGCCGCATAGATGGCTGCCGTATAGCCTGCAGGCCCGGAACCGATGATCAAAACTTTTATTGCTTCTTTACTCATGGGGTGTGTTTTGTTGATAAAATAATGGTCCTGCCTGCCACCTTAAGGCCGTAGCGCAGCAGGCCGGGCTGCGAGAAACCATAAAAATAATGCAATTTCCGCTATTATTAACCTAGGTATGGCTTTAAAGCTTTACTTCTGGAGGTATGTCTTAACCGTCTGATAGCCTTTTCCTTAATTTGCCTCACCCGTTCGCGTGTCAGGTTGAATTTCTCTCCAATCTCCTCCAGGGTCATGGCGTGTTCGCCGTTCAGTCCGAAATACAGGGTAATGACGTCTGCTTCCCGCTGGGTAAGGGTGGAGAGTGCGCGCTGGACTTCTCTTCTGAGGGAGTCGTTCATCAATCCGGAATCAGGGGTTTCCTCACTGTCGTTTTCCAGTACGTCGAGCAGGCTGTTCTCTTCGCCCTGAATAAAAGGAGCATCCATGGATACATGACGGCCGGAGATCTTCATCGTATCGACGACTTCAGCCGTTGTGACATCGAGGACCTCAGCGAGTTCTTCTGGAGAAGGTTCCCGTTCATATTTCTGTTCCAGCTCTGAGAATGTCTTTGAGATTTTATTCAGTGAACCTACCCGGTTTAACGGTAGGCGCACGATGCGGGATTGTTCGGCCAACGCCTGGAGAATTGACTGGCGGATCCACCAGACGGCATATGAAATAAATTTAAAACCACGAGTTTCGTCGAAGCGTTGTGCAGCTTTGATCAGGCCGAGATTTCCTTCATTGATAAGGTCACCGAGAGACAAGCCCTGATTCTGATATTGCTTTGCCACCGAGACGACAAATCTCAGGTTTGCCTTCGTCAACTTTTCAAGGGCGATCTGGTCACCTTCCCTGATCCTCTTAGCCAATTCCACTTCTTCATCCGGTGTCAGCAAGTCAACTTTTCCAATTTCCTGAAGATACTTATCCAGCGACTGGCTCTCTCGGTTAGTAATCTGTTTACTGATCTTAAGCTGTCTCATTCAGTTTGTAAACTATTGATTGTTTAACAAAGTAAACGGAAAAGTTAGTTCCTGTCAATCCTGCCAGTACGGATTATTCGGTTGGTGTAGTCTCTTTTTTAGGAGGTCTCGGAAGCAATACTTTTCTGGAAAGCCTGAATTTTCCTGTTTTCTTATCGACTTCAATTAACTTAACTTTCACCTCCTCACCTACCTCCAGCACACCTTCCATATTTTCAAGTCTTTCCCACTTGATCTCGGAGATATGAAGCAGGCCGTCCTTACCGGGCATGAATTCGATGAAGGCGCCGAACGGCATGATGGATTTCACTTTCCCTTCGTATACTTCTCCCACTTCCGGAACGGCGACGATCGCTCTGATCCGCCTCATGGCAGCGTCCATCGCTTCTTTATCGGTCGCAAAAACGCTGACAACACCTTTGTTATCAACCTCTTCGATCACAACGGTAGCACCAGTTGTATTCTGAATATCCTGAACAACTTTTCCACCGGGGCCGATTACCGCACCGATCATTTCCTTGTCGATTATTACGGTTTGGGCGCGAGGAGCGTGTGGTTTCAGGTCAGGTCTTGGCGCGGCCAGCGTCTTCTTCATTTCATTCAGGATGTGGAGGCGACCTTCTTTTGCCTGCAACAACGCTTCCCTGAGAAGTTCGTATGTCAGACCTTCCACTTTTAAATCCATCTGGCATGCGGTGATACCATTTTCTGTTCCTGTGACTTTGAAATCCATGTCACCCAAATGGTCTTCATCTCCGAGGATATCGGAAAGGATTGCATACTTGCCAGTTTTACTATCGGAGATCATACCCATAGCGATACCGGAAACAGGTCCTTTGACAGGCACACCCGCATCCATCAACGCCAGTGATCCGGCGCACACCGTTGCCATGGAGGAAGATCCGTTGGATTCAAGAATATCTGATACAACGCGAATGGTATAGGGGTTATCAGCGTCGGCGGGAAGCACTTGTTTCAGCGCGCGAAGGGCCAGGTTTCCATGGCCGACCTCCCTCCTTCCGGGTCCCCTGTTCGGTTTTACTTCACCGGTAGAGAACCCGGGAAAATTATAATGAAGGATGAACTTGTTTGAACCGGAGATCATAGCACCGTCAATGGTTTGCTGATCAAGTTTTGTTCCTAGCGTCACCGTTGTGAGTGCCTGCGTCTCTCCTCTTGTAAACACTGCCGAGCCATGGGGCGACGGAAGGTAATCGACCTCCGACCAAATTTCCCTGATCTCATTTGGCTTGCGGCCGTCGAGGCGAACACCCTCATTCAACACGAGCTCACGCGAAGCCTTCTTCTGAATATCGTGATAGTAATGCTTCGCGAGGTCTTTATCTACAGTGGTATCTTCAGGAAGGGCCACAAGGTAATCATCGATGATCTTCGAGAACCCTTCTGACCTCAACTTTTTATTTTTGGTTTGCAGCTTTGCGTGCTGATAGGCCTTTTCGTAAAGAAGATTCCAAAGTTCGGCTTTTAGATTTTCGTCTTTCTTCTCGTGGTCATAAGTGCGTTTCTCTGTTTTGCCGGCCTCCCTCGATAATTCGATCTGCAACTGACACTGGATCTTGATCGCATCATGAGCCAGGCGTAGCCCTGCAATCATATCATCTTCGGTTGCCTCTTTCATTTCACCCTCCACCATCAGGATATTGTCAATGGAGGCTGCCACAATGAGATCGACATCGGCGTTTGCCCTGTCTGCCATAGAGGGATTGATGACAAATTCTCCACCAATTCGGGCTACGCGAACTTCTGAGATCGGGCCGCCAAACGGAATATCGGATACTGACAGGGCTGACGAAACGGCAAAGGCAGCCAGCGCATCGGGCAAAGCATTTTCGTCACCTGAAATAAGGGAGATCATTACCTGTGTTTCCGCGTGATAATCATCGGGAAACAGGGGACGGATCGCCCGGTCGACCAGGCGGCTGATGAGGATCTCGTAATCTGATAATTTGCTTTCCCGCTTTAGAAATCCACCGGGGACTTTTCCGGTAGAGGCAAACCTCTCCTGGTAATCGACGGAAAGGGGAAGGAAATCCGCGCCTTCTTTTCCTTCTTGCGAAGCCACTACTGTGGCTAAGAGCATGGTGTTCCCCATGCGGAGGACGACAGAACCATCTGCCTGACGGGCGAGTTTACCCGTTTCGATGGTGATTTCGCGGCCATCTGGCAGCTTACAGGTTTTTGTAATGAAAGTTGGTTTCATGAGTTACTGATTTTTCTATGTCTGGAGACATCGGGCCTGCCTGCCCGTGCCAAAGCCCGTGCGCTGGCAGGCAGGCCACCGCGGAAAATCCGTCGACACCTGGCTGCTCCCGACAGTACCGGGGATGCCATGAGGCGGATTTTGTATCAGGCCAGTCATAAGTGAAATTGAATAAATGGGGATAGGCTAAAATTGTGAACGCTGCCCCTGAATTAATGTAAAAAGGGAACCGTGGTTTTTGGTCCCCTGCGAAAAGTTATTTTCTTAAATCCAGTTCAGATAGGATTGACCTGTACCTTTCGATATTGGTCATTTGCAGATAATTCAGGAGCTTTTTACGCTTACCAACAAGTTTCATCAAACCCTGCTGGGTGGAGAAATCTTTCTTGTTCTGCTTCAAATGAGCAGTCAGGTGGTTAATTCTATGGGTGAATAACGCAATTTGAGACTCTGCAGAACCGGTATCTTCATTCTTCTTACCGTACCCATGCTTCTTGAACAGATCTTGCTTGATTTCAGTTGTCAAATACATGCAAATAGATTTTTTCTTGATTTAGAGGGCAAAGATAGCGCTTTTCATTCCGATTTCACAAATGTCTGATAATATTTAAACTGCTGTTTTTGCTCTCCTGGCGACGAGCCATTGGCGCGCCCGGTCGAAGTACACCCGGTAGGCGTCCGCATCAAAGAGCCTGGCGTCCGCCCGCGCCTGCCGCAGAAACACAAGCCCTATCAACAACAGGATCACATCCGCTGCCCAGATACCTGTCATCGGACTGATCAACCCCTGCTTGGCGAGCTTCTCGCCCTGCATGTTCAGGAGATAATAAATAATGAAGAACAAAATGGAGATAAGAAAAGGGACACCTAATCCTCCGCGCTTAATAATGGCCCCCAGCGGTGCACCGATGAGGAACATGGCAATACACATCACGGAGTTTGCGATGATCTTGTGCCACTGTATTTCAAACACGACTTTCTCTTTCTGATAATTTTCAATCGCCGCATTGCTGTTCAGTACCTGGCTTTTTACCTGCCGCGCCATGTTGGTTGCCGATTGAACGATGTTTCTTGAGGCGGGCAAGGCAAAGACACTGTCGATCCGGGCGTTGAACAATGAGTCCGCCGATGACTTTCCCCGAAGCGTATCAGGAGGTACACCTGCGGCAGGTTTGTCAAAAGCAACCTGGGATCTTTTAAGGTTGCGGCTTTTGATTCGCTTCGGCGCAGGACGTGCGGCCTCGGCAATGGGCTTGAGGGTTGGGCGCTTTGCCTCTGCCTGCTGCCTGTAAGCCGCCTGATCCTGCTCGAGTTGTTCTTTGGGCATGTGCCTGTAGCGGTTGATCGAATCCCGCACGTTCTTAAACTCCCACAAATAATCCGGCATTGTTATGGAGTCTTTATTGAAATAACTGAAGTAAGTTGGTTTATACAGATAGTGATTTAACTCCTGCTGAAGCGTCTCCTTTTTTATGGAGTCGATATCCATATCCAATTCACTGAGGTTGCGCATGATCCGGTTGGTCTCAAACCATTTTTTATCCGTGCGCGATAACTGAAATGAGGAAAGGTCAAACACCACCTGTGTTTTAAAGAACTTGCTGCGCGTGAGCGTTTCACTCTTTGAGTTTTTTTGACCTGTCATTTCCCGTTCGCTGGCGGCACCTTCCGAGTAATTATAGCCGTTAAACAATTCGAATTTCATGTAGCGCTCGTTCAGAATGGTGGACATGCGACCAGAGTCGGCCACGGTCACTTCCTTGTTTCCATCATTCTTGCGGTGATCGTACACGATGATGTCTTTCAGGGTGATTCCATCGGGGAATTTCTTATTGACCTTGATGCTGATATCAGGCAGCCCGTTGTAAAACGCTCCCTCCCGAAGGTCGAGTGCCGGTTTTTTTTGCTTGATATCGTACAACAGACTATAAGCTTCCAGGGCCGCCCGGGGCACCAGGTTATTGTTGATGTAAAAGGCGAGGCCGGTAAGCATCAGTACAAAGAAGAAGATCGGCCGGATGGTCCTTACCAGGGAGATTCCCGCACCTTTGATGGCAGTCAGTTCAAAGTGCTCCCCGAGGTTGCCAAAGGTAATGAGCGCGGAGAGCAGCACGGCAAGCGGCATGGCCACTGGCGTCATGAATATGGCGAAGTAGAACAGCAGCTGGCTCAACACATCCCATCCCAGGTCCTTTCCGATGATGTCGTCAAAATATTTAAGCATGTGCTGTGTCAGCAGGATAAAGACGACCACCAGGAAGGTCATGATGAAGGGTCCTGCGAAAGACGTGAGGATGAGCTTATCGATTTTTTTCATCAATTGCCGCCTGTGTTTGTGGGCAAATCTAGTTAAAAAAGAATGATTGGATAAAATAGCCGGTGTTGGTAGTGATCAGCTACTCTTTTAACGCTCGTCAATACACTACCTATTTCCTGGAAAGGAGCAAAAATGAAACCAAAGGTGGGTTTCAGGGTAAAGAAAGGAGCGCAGAATTGGAGTTGAACCCGTCCGCCGGCTGGTGGATATGAATCCAGCGCTCGCTGAAATCTTGACTATGAAATCGGGATAAAAATGTAGCGCGGGGGGGAGTTGAACCCCCGACCTTTGGGTTATGAATCCAACGCTCTAACCACCTGAGCTACCGCGCCATTGTTTTGGAGGCGCAAACTTACAAAGTTGTCTTGAAAATTAAAGCAGTTCACACACTTTTTATGGCTCGGTGCCCATTTCTGATATCTTTTCCCACATAGGAAAATTTTTCTGTCATATTCCCTGTGTGATTTCAGTTCTGAACGGAAAATAAAAGTCAGATAAAGCCATTTTGAACCGCTTTATTTTTCGATTTTTTTTTGATTCGGATAATTTATATAAATTAAGCGAAAGGAGGAGTTATGGGCATAGTTCAAATGACGAAGAAGAAAAAATTGTTCACTGCGGATTATGAGGTTCATGCCTCGATTAAAATGCTTTACCCGTATCTGCAAAGCGCCTCTGGCCTGTCAGAATGGTTCGCGGATGATGTCAAGATCAACAATGAAAGTAAAGTATTCACGTTTTTCTGGGATAATGAGGAACATAAAGCTAAACTCGTTGCCTATCGCACCAATCATTTCGCAAGATTTGAATTCCTCCCTGAAACGAAGGAAGATGAGAAGGACCCGTCGTACTTTGAGCTTCGTTTAGAGTTTAATGATCTTACGCAATCAGTATTTTTGAAAGTGCTGGACTATTCTGACATAGAAGACATTCAGGAGCTGACTTCACTTTGGCAGAGCCTCATCGATTCCCTGCGCAAAACGGTAGGCGGATAAAAACCCAGGTCTTATTCCTTGTCAATCCTGTTCAATTGATCTTCATCTCTGGCATTCTCCTTTTATAATCACCAAAAAACAGTGGCGACGACATAATATAGTCGGCAGTGGTGCGGTTGCAGGCAACGGGAATATTCCACAATACAGCAACTCTCAACAGGGCCTTAATATCCTGATCGTGAGGAAGCGGGTGCAGTGGATCCCAAAAGAATATGAGAACATCTGCCTTTCCTTCGGCGATGAGGGCACCAATCTGCTGGTCGCCGCCAAACGGCCCGCTCTGAAGTTTGGTGATCTTCAACTCAAGCGCCTTCTCCAGCAAGCTGCCGGTTGTACTGGTGGCATAGAGTTCGCATTCGGCCAGTCGAAACTTATTGTAGATGGCCCATTCCACCAATTCATCTTTTTTGTGGTCATGGGCTATTAAAGCGACGCGTTTTTTATTCATCTTAATGGTCTATCGTTCAATTATATAAAGAATACACTATTGCAGGTTAATATGCTTATTCTATTTTTGCCTCCCCTATAGAGCTATGGAACAAGAAAACATTTCGCGCTGGATCGAGCAGATTACCAGGGAATTTTCACTTCAACAAAAGTACGTAAAAGCTGCTGCCGACCTACTCTCCGAAGGAGCTACCATTCCCTTTATTGCCCGATATCGAAAGGAACTGACTGGCAGCATGGACGAGGTCATGATTGCCAATGTCCGCGACCGGCTAGAACAATTGAAGGAGCTCGACAGGCGCCGGGAAGCCATCATATCCTCGATCGAGAAACAGGGAAAACTTACCCCCGGGCTAATGCAGTTGATCGTGGTGGCCACTGCCATTGCAGAACTCGAGGATATCTACCTGCCATTCAAGCCCAAAAGGAAAACACGGGCGTCGGTGGCGAAAGAAAAAGGACTGGAACCGCTGGCTCAAAAAATCTTCGGCCAGGAAAACTTCAATGTGGATGAATTCGCCAAAACTTTTGTCGATCCGGAGAAAGACGTGAACGATTTGCAGGAAGCCCTGGATGGAGCACGCGACATCATGGCTGAGTGGATCAGCGAAAATCCGGAATCACGAAAAATGGTACGGGAGTTATTCCGGAGAGAAGGCGTCATTGAATCACATGTGCTGAAGGGAAAAGAAGCAGAAGGCAATAAATATAAAGACTACTTCGAATGGAAGGAGCTCATCTCCAAAACTCCCTCCCACCGCTTGCTTGCGCTCCGGCGAGGCGAAAAGGAAAGTATCCTGGCGCTGGATATATTTCCCCCTGAAGAAGGTGTTCTTCAAACGCTGGAAAGACAATTCGCCAAAACAGAAAACGTTTGCGCTGATCAGGTAAGACTTGCCATCAAGGATTCATACAAGCGTTTATTAAGGCCATCCCTTGAAACGGAAATCAGAATGGAGTCCAAGATCAAAGCCGACGAAGAAGCCATTAAGGTTTTCGCCGCCAACCTCAAGGAACTTTTGCTGTCTGCTCCACTCGGCCAAAAAAATGTTCTGGCGCTGGATCCGGGTTTCAGAACCGGATGCAAACTGGTGTGCCTTGACCGCCAGGGAAAACTTCTTCATTATGAAGCTATTTTCCCCAATGAACCACAAAAACAAACAGCGAGATCCGCTGCCATTGTAAAAGAGCTCGTTGAAAAATTTGACGTAGAAGCCCTTGCTGTCGGCAATGGAACCGCCAGCCGGGAAACGGAAGCCTTCGTCAGGGGCATCGGCCTTAGCAACAAAGTTGTTATCGCGATGGTTAACGAGAGCGGCGCCTCCGTGTACTCCGCCTCGGAAGCTGCGCGCAATGAATTTCCCGATAGAGATGTGACCGTAAGAGGTGCGGTTTCCATCGGAAGGAGACTAATGGATCCACTCTCGGAGCTGGTCAAGATCGATCCGAAATCGATAGGCGTAGGACAATATCAGCACGATGTCGACCAGGTAAAGCTCAAGCAAGGCCTGGACGATGTGGTGATGAGTTGTGTCAACTCAGTAGGTGTTGAGATCAATACGGCAAGCAAAGAGCTGTTGCAATATGTATCCGGATTGAGTTCAATGCTGGCAAAGAACATTGTGGAATACAGAAATCAAAACGGCCCCTTCCGGAGTCGCGGGGCGCTCATGCAGGTTCCGCGCCTTGGAGAGAAGGTTTTCGAGCAGGCCGCGGGATTTCTCCGCATTCACCATGCAGCCAATCCGTTGGATGCGAGCGCAGTTCATCCCGAAAGTTATCCCATCGTGGAAAAGATGGCGCAGGACATGGCATGTTCTGTCATGGATCTGATGAGCAGCGCCGAATTAAGGAAGCAGCTCGATCTGAAAAAATACATCACCGAAAAGGTTGGACTTCCCACCCTGACGGATATCCTCAATGAGCTCGAGAAGCCCGGACGAGATCCCCGGGAAACTTTTGAAGTATTCAGTTTCACGGAAGGAGTGAACACCATTCAGGACCTGAAAATCGGAATGAAACTTCCAGGCATCGTCACCAACGTGACGAACTTCGGCGCCTTCGTCGACATCGGTGTACACCAGGATGGCCTGGTTCATATCAGTCACCTCGCCGATAAGTTTGTGAAAGACCCACAGGAGGCCGTCACCGTTCAGCAGAGGGTGATGGTCACGGTTGTCGAAGTCGATGTTGCCCGTAAGCGCATCGGCCTTTCGCTGAAGAGCGATCCATTTGCCGGGCAGGGTGCCGCTCCGGCGAAAGGCAACAAACCAAAGGCCCACAAGCCGAAGGAAAAAGAAGCCACCATGGAAGAAAAACTGGCTATGCTTTTGAACAAGTTTAAAAAATGACGCAGAGACAAGGCCTGCCTTTTCTCTGCGTATTTGTCCCGTGTTTCTCCTCAATCCATTAAATATGTTACCTACCACAAACCCTATTGAAACATCCGCCTGGCATAAGCTTGAAATGATCTTTCTGACCTTGCAGGCCACGCATATGCGCGAATTGTTCGAGGAAGATCCGGACCGGTTCGCGAAATTCAGTCTCCAGTTTGAGGACATACTTGTAGATTACTCAAAGAATATCCTCAATGAGGAGGCGCTCAGGCTCCTCGTGCAGCTGGCAAACGAAGTGGAACTGAAGAGCGCCATTGACGCCATGTTCCGGGGAGAAAAGATAAACCAGACGGAAAATCGCTCGGTGCTGCACATCGCCTTGAGAAACCGCTCCAACACCTCCATCAAGACTGACGGAGAGGATGTGATGCCGGAAGTGAACCGGGTGCTGGAGCAAGTGAAAAACTTCAGTGAACGAGTTCGCAGCGGTGCGTGGAAGGGCTATTCGGGAAAACCGATCACATCCCTTGTCAACATCGGGATCGGCGGCTCTGACCTCGGCCCCGTCATGGTTACCGAAGCGCTCCGCCCCTACTGGTCAAACATCAAGCCGTATTTCGTTTCAAATATCGACGGTACGCACATAGCCGAAACGTTGAAGGCAGTGGATCCCGAGACCACCCTGTTCATTGTCGCGTCAAAAACCTTTACAACACAGGAAACCATGACCAACGCAGAGACCGCGCGCGCCTGGTTCCTGGAAAAAACTGGTGGCAAAGGCGAGGTCACCAAACATTTTGTGGCCGTATCCACCAATCAGAAGGCGGTCACGGCATTTGGTATCGCCCCTGAGAATATGTTTGTTTTTTGGGATTGGGTGGGAGGTCGCTATTCGCTATGGTCTTCCATCGGGCTCTCCATCGTCTGTACGATCGGGTTCGGAAATTTCGTTCAGCTTCTTGAAGGTGGTCACGCCATGGACAATCATTTCAGGGAAGCTCCCTTTGAAAAAAACATGCCCGTGATTCTCGCGCTGATCGGAATATGGTACAATAACTTTTTTGGCGCCGCGTCAGAAGCGATCCTCCCTTATGACCAGTATCTGCACCGTTTTGCAGCTTACTTTCAGCAGGGCAATATGGAGAGTAACGGGAAATCCGTCGACCGCAAAGGCAATCCGGTCATCTATCAGACGGGACCCGTGATCTGGGGGGAGCCGGGTACAAACGGCCAGCATGCTTTTTATCAGCTCATTCATCAGGGCACTAAAATGATTCCATGTGATTTCCTCGCGCCTGCCATCAGCCACAATCCCCTGGGAGATCACCACGTTAAGTTGCTCTCAAACTTCTTTGCTCAGACGGAAGCGCTGATGAAAGGGAAACCCGAGGCCGAAGTCAAAAGCGAACTTTCTGAAACAGGGATGTCGGAGGATGACCTCAACTTCCACGTGCCATTCCGGATCTTTGAAGGAAATAAACCAAGCAACAGCATCTTGTTTAAGCAGTTGACTCCCCGGACGCTGGGGTCCCTAATTGCCCTGTACGAACACAAGATCTTCGTGCAGGGCGTGATCTGGAATGTCTTCAGTTTCGACCAATGGGGCGTGGAACTGGGAAAAGTGCTGGCCAAAAAGATCCTTCCCGAACTTCAATCGGCCGATCCAATACAGGGGCATGACGGCTCAACGAACGGCTTAATCAACTATTTCAAACGTTTGAAATTCAGCTGATTAAATTGTTTATGGTAAAGTGAACCACAACCATTAGTTTTAAAGAATTTTTAAGTTTTTCATGGACAAAAAAATTGACAAAATCGGGGTCTTTACTTCCGGGGGCGATGCCCCTGGAATGAATGCCGCTATCCGCGCTGTCGTTCGTGCATGCGCATTCTATAAAAAGGAAGCGTACGGCATTATGCGGGGCTATGAAGGCATGATCGAAGGCGATCTGGTCAAACTCGGACCGCGTTCTGTGGGAAATATCATCCAGCGTGGTGGTACGATCCTGAAAACCGCCCGCAGTGAAGAGTTCAGAACGCCGGAAGGTAGGAAGAAAGCGTATGAGAACTTGAAAGAAGAAGGTATTGAAGCCCTCGTTGCCATTGGCGGCGACGGAACTTTTGCCGGTTTACATAAATTCTATGAGGAGTACCAAGTTCCTTCCATCTGTATCCCGGGCACGATTGATAATGATTTGCCTGGTACGGACTATACTATTGGCTACGATACAGCCACCAACACAGCTGTTGAAGCGATAGACCGGATAAGGGACACCGCCCTGTCGCATAACCGCCTTTTTTTTGTCGAAGTGATGGGCAGAAATTCAGGATACATTGCCATGAATAGCGGTATAGCCGGCGGAGCAACAGCAATCGTGCTGCCTGAAGAGTCATTGACCTTTGATCAGTTGTTCAACATGCTGGGTGCAGAAAAAGAGACCAGCAAAAAATCCAACCTTATTGTTGTCGCAGAGGGTTCAAAGATCGGAGATGCAAATGCACTTGCAAAAAAAGTAGCGGAGCGCTCTTCCTATTTTGACATCAAAGTAACCATCCTCGGACACCTCCAACGCGGTGGCACCCCAACTTACTTCGACAGGGTCCTTGCAAGTAAAATGGGGATCGCAGCAATTGAAGGATTGCTCGAAGGGAGAAAAGATGTGATGGTGGGAGTAAAGGATAACAAGATAGTTTACAACGATTACGAAACTATCATGTCAAACAAGTATCACGAAATCGACCCTGAAGCACTTCGAATCGCAAAAATTCTTTCCATATAAATCAACTTGAAATGAAAGAGCTTACCATTGGTATCGACATAGGAGGAACCAACACCAAATATGGTATTGTGGACCGCGCGGGGCACGTAATATATCAGGGTAGCATCAAGACTGCTCAATTCGAAGACTTCAGGGAATATTTCAAAGGCTTGTCAGTTGCCCTTCGCGAAGGTCTGTCCAAGGTTACGGGAGATCACAGGATCCTGGGTATTGGCGTGGGTGCGGCCAATGGCAATTACTATAAAGGAACGATTGAGCGTGCCACCAACTTGCCCTGGAAAGGTATCATTCCGCTCGCTGATATGCTGAATGAGGAATTTCAAATTCCGGCCATCATCACCAATGATGCAAATGCGGCTGCCGTTGGTGAGATGGTCTATGGATCCGCCAAGGGAATGAAGGACTTTATTGTCATTACCCTGGGAACAGGCCTGGGTAGCGGGCTCGTTGCCAATGGGCAACTCCTCAATGGAAAACACGGTATCGCAGGCGAGGTTGGTCACACTAGCGTAAACCCTGCAGGTCGTTTCTGTAATTGCGGAAAACGGGGCTGCCTGGAAACTTACGTGTCTGCGACCGGTATCCGGAGAACAGTTTATAAGTTACTGGCAGACCATCTGG
>JBBEBN010000282.1:0-17758 GCA_040882305.1 Cyclobacteriaceae bacterium | reverse complement strand
CATAAAATTCTTTTCCATTTTTCGTCTTGCGTTTTCGATTTGCATGGGCTTTGCAATGATTCGAAACATATGGCGTGCCGGTCGGTTCTTCCATTGAGGAAAATCCCGGACACAAGTTGCAAATCAATACACTTTTGGGAGCCCCGGAGGTCTGCAACTCGTGGCATAACCTTTTTTGCCGCAACAGTACGGCTATGCATTCAAAAGCGCCTTAGGCCGGTCGCAAAAATCCATCCCAGAACAAACGACAAGGCCCAGGGTGAGATGAGAAGTCCGCGCTAAAACAACTTAAATCATTTAAACTATGGAAAAGACAGGTAAAAAAACTGCAGGTAACAGCAAGCAAGCGACGTCCTATACCCCGGAGGAGAACAATTCGATGCTGCAGGAATTATTCATTGAAGAATTACGGGATATCTACTGGGCGGAGAAACACCTGGTAAAAGCCTTGCCGAAGATGGAAAAAGCAGCCTCTTCTGAAGAGTTGGCCGAGGCTTTTGGTGAGCACCTTGCCGTTACGCAGGAGCAGGTGAGCAGGCTTGAGCAGGTTTTCGAGTTAATGGGCGAGAAGCCCCGTGGAAAGAAGTGCGAGGCAATGGAGGGTCTTGTAAGAGAGGCTGAGTCGGTGATAGAAGATACCGAGGAAGGAACGGCAACCCGCGATGTTGCCCTGATCATCGCTTCGCAAAAGGTGGAGCATTATGAAATCGCTGCCTATGGCGGCCTGGCCACGCTTGCCAAAACGCTGGGAAAAACTGAGATCAAGGATCTCCTTGGCCAGACCCTGGATGAGGAAAAAGAAGCCGATGAATTGCTCACGCAGCTGGCTGAAAACAACATCAATCAATCAGCAAGCCGGGAAATGGAGGAATGATCAGAGTGATCTTGATCTGTCAGGTATTGTAAAAGTAAAAGGCCAGGTGTCAATCGCCTGGCCTTTTTACTATTGAATAGAATCGTTGGATCTACGGAGCAGGGATAAAAAAAAGCCGCCACCAGATTGGCGGCGACTTTTAAACCCCACTAGCTAAAACCTGACTATAGAACAACTAATCTTGAGAATCGTCGTCTTCAAACAGCGCTTCCAGTTCATTTCCCATTTTCTGGAACGCGGTCTTAACATCCTGGGAGGTATTGCGGGCAGCAACTTTTACATCGGCCCACGTTTCCTCACTTGCATTTTCAATATCTTCCAGCGTTTTGTCCAAGCGCGACCGCTCCTGGGTCAGATTGCGATTGGCCTTCTCCAATTCCACCCGGTCATTTTCCAGGTCTTTGTCTTTGGACGCCCGATCCAGCCGGTTGCCCACTTTTTCCAGCTCGCGATTAATATCGTTCCGCAACTCGCGAAGCTCCTCCCTTAATTCGTTTCTTTCCCTCTCAAAATCCTCAGCCACTTCTTCAGTCGTAGTGTTGTTGTCGCGATCGCGGTCTGTGGTACAGCTTGACACCGAAATCATTACCCCAGTGAGGATGATCAATGCAATAATTTTCAATAGTGTTTTCATAACTTCAGTTAGCGCCTCGAATCATTTTTTAATCCACCTAACTGACTTGTAGGTTCGATGCTCTTATCGTAAAATTTGTGCCAGCTGAAATTCATCGTTGATTTTCGGCGTTTTTCAGTGTTTTTCGGCGAAATAGAGTGTTTCCGTGTGGTGTTTATTCCACAAAATGTGGCACGAACTGGTCGTTATTGCCGGTGGAACGCGCCGTACCACGCGTTTTCCGGGCGCTTTTCGCGCCTGTTGGCACAGTTTTCTATCCAGTACTTCTTTTAAAAAGCGGTTTTTTTAACCAAAAAAGATATGGAAGCAAATAAAGATTTAATTGAAGTATTGAATGATCTGATACGGATCAACCACGACCGGACGGAGGGCTATCACAAGGCAGTGGAGGAGCTAAAACCCACGGACATAGACCTGAAAACGATGTTCACGAATATGGCCAACACGAGTGTACAGTACGCCAATGCGCTGGCTGCGGAAGTGCGCAATTTGGGAGGCACCCCTGCTGTGGATTCAACCCAGTCGGGCAAGCTGTATCGCGTCTGGATGGATATCAGGTCTGGTATTTCGGCACGCGACAGAAAGTCGGTGCTGGCGCTATGTGAATTTGGAGAAGATGCCGCCTTGAAGGCATACAACCTCGCCCTTGAATCCGATGCGGAGATTCCAGCCGACATCAGGAAGGTCATCATCGAGCAGAAGAACGCTATTCAAACTTCCCATGATGTGGTCAAGCGATACCGCGACATGCATGAGGCTGTTTCTTGAGTGAAACGCGAAATGCCGGTGAGACCTCGCCGGCTTTACACCTTTAACAAAAA
Organism: Cyclobacteriaceae bacterium; assembly: GCA_040882305.1. Classification (GTDB taxonomy): domain Bacteria; phylum Bacteroidota; class Bacteroidia; order Cytophagales; family Cyclobacteriaceae; genus Chryseosolibacter. The sequence continues at coordinate 15,429 of JBBEBN010000282.1, read as the reverse complement.
TCTTATGGAATCTGTTGAGACCCCCGATGAAGGGGAAATACCCTGGATGAAGAGCCTTTCTTCCTGTGTCAAGAGGATGAAAGATGAAGGTTACAAAGAAGATTTTCAGGTTACGTCAAAAGGGCTTACTACTTTGGACAAGGGCAAGACCTACAAACCCGACCAGGTCAGGATAGTGAATTTTTTCCGCTTTGAAGGGGAGTCTGATCCTGGAGATAACAACATCCTGTATGTCATAGAAACTGATGGCGGAGGCAAGGGCACGCTGGTAGATGCATATGGTGCTTATGCAGATGTAAATGTTTCAAAATTTATCGTCGAAGTCCAGGAAATACAGAAAGTAAAAGTGTCCGACCTTCATGCGTAAGTTTTGGCTTATTGTTCGCCAGGCTTTTACGGAATTCATAAATGATAACGGACTGAAGTGCAGCGCTTCCTTGTCGTATTACACGATCTTTGCGCTGGGCCCGGTCCTGGTCATTATTATTTCGTTAGCAGGGATCTTTTTTGGCAGAGATGCGGTGGAGGGCAAGATCTACTGGCAGATCAAAGGTTTGGTGGGAAATGGAGCGGCCCTGCAGATCCAGGAGATCATAGGCAATATCGAAGAATCTCATGTCAGCCAAAGCGGTGCTATCGTCGGATTTGTGTTTCTGCTGATCGGTGCTACTGGTGTGTTCACAGAAATGCAGGATTCGATCAACTATATCTGGTCAATAAAAACAAAACCCAAAAAAAGCATCGTCAAGCTCTTCTTTGACCGCCTTCTATCTTTTTCGCTGATCATCAGTTTTGGGTTCATTCTGATGGTGTCCCTCGCCGTACATGCCCTGATTGACCTCCTGCATGAACGACTCAAATTGTGGTTTGATGATGCAACGGTCTTTGTTTTTCAGGCTATGAATTATGCGATCTTGTTTGTCGTCATTACCACCTTATTTGCCATCATCTTCAAGGTCCTTCCGGACGCCAGGATCCGTTGGAAGGATTCATATGTCGGGGCGGTATTCACGGCAGTCTTGTTTCTCGTGGGAAAATTTCTGATCGGTTTTTATGTGGGCAATTCAAATATCGGACTGACCTTTGGCGCAGCAGCTTCCGTTGTGATCATTTTGCTGTGGGTTTATTATACCTCTATCATTCTTTATTTCGGCGCGGAGTTTACGAAAATCTACACCATGAATTTCGGAGGGGGAATTGTGCCGGAAAAAACAGCGGTGTTTATAATCAAACAGGAAGTCACGGAACTCACCCCGTCGCGCGATGAGATCGCCATCATGGAAGAAAAACAGCAATCGGCGAAATAAAAAAAGTGCAATCGCCAGACCGCACTTTTTTCGCAATTCTCCTTCGTCTCCCGTTAGTCGGATCTCCTGAATGCCCCGGTAATCAATGATATTACGAAGAACACCAGAAATATGTAAAAGATAATTTTCGCGATGGAAGCCGCACCCGCGGCTATTCCCGTGAATCCAAAGACAGCAGCGATGAGCGCTATCACCAAAAATGTTAATGTCCAGCGTAGCATATAATTTAGTTTTGGTTTAACAATTAATTGTGTAAAGACTAAATATGTGCCATCCATCAGGGCTCACTCCATGCACAGTCCTGTTCGAGGTTCTTTTGCCATCTCCTGTGGAAAATGCTACGCACCCACCCTGGAAATTTACGCTGAAGCCGCAGGCATCCGGTTTTTAACACCTGCTTCAACAGCTATTGTATGAGCCTCTGGATCGTATTTATTAAGAACCTGGCGAAAAGTTCACTCGACCAGTACGTATTACCTGGAACGTTGACAGGTACTGAGATACTTTGGTTGTATTTGATCCAATGGAAGCGCGATCTGGCCACCCTGACGGTGGCATCCTTTTACACCGTGCTTAATCATATGGACATTCCTACGATGGCAAGCATCAAATCAGACCTGACCGATGAACCCAACTGAAAATTGATCTTTGATCAATCGAAAGACTGCTCTTTTAATAACAGGGTCCCCAACCACACCTGTAAGTAATTGGACCGGTTTCACGTCGATCCCGCTGCGTTTTCGGCAAAAATCGAGCTTTTTTCGCCAAACGGTGTGGAATTTTATCTACAATGGCGTATATTTAACCAGCGTAAGGTGGGAAATGATTCCACAGGGCTCCTGTAAAATCGGGCGAAAGGCATTTTTTGTATTTTTTAAGGTTTTGAAACTCAGCGCTTTATAAAAAATATGGCTGTTAATGGAAAAGTGGTTCCAAGCTTGTAAAAGATAAGTGGAGTATTAACCGACCCTATTGACACTATGCTTTACCAAAACCTGACACAAAAGCAACAATTAAAGATTCACCCACAGCATTTACAAATGCTGCAGCTTTTACATTTGAATACCGTTGAGTTGGAGCAACGTATTCAGAACGAGCTCGAGGAGAATCCACTTATTGAGGAGAAAGCAGATGATGACGGTGCGTTTGAGACTGGCGTTCAGGATTCGGCTCAGGACTACAAGGACTATGATGAGTATTGTTATGATGACATACCCGATTATAAGACAGAGAACGCCCAGCATTTCCAATCGCAGGCTCCTCTGGAAAAGCCCATTATCGAAGTAGAGGATTTCAGGCAGGAGTTGAAGAACCAGCTCGCCTTGCAAAGACTAACGGAACAGGAGACAGAGATCGGCAATTTCATTATTGACAGCTTGACGGACGAAGGTTTTCTGGAGTTCACCTGTGAGAACCTTGCCGATGATTACTCCATGAAGTTCAGCAAGTGGATTGAGCCTGAAACGGTGCAGAAAGTGATTGCTATCGTTCAGCAACTGGAACCCATTGGCGTGGCAACGGCAAACATCAAAGAATGCCTGGGCCTGCAGCTGAAAGCTATTCCTTCCTCACCTGACGTAAGGCTTGCGCTTTCTATACTCGACAATTACTATTACGAGTTAATGCACAGGAATTTTGAGAAAATCATCAATGACCTCAAAATTGAGGAAGAGGACCTCAAGGAGATCTTTCATCTGCTCGGCACCCTGAAATTAAAGCCCGTTACTGCAGCCAGTGTCACACCTCAAACGGAAACGATTCTTCCGGACTTCATCCTCTTTCAGGAGGATGATATCATGCATGTTTCGCTGGCGCGTGAAAGGTCTTCCAAACTCAGCATCAGCTCGTCCTGGAAGAAAATGGTATATGATACTGAAAAAAGCGGGACTGATAATCGTTCAAAACAATATTTAAAGAGTAAATTAAACGCTGCAGAATGGTTTGTGAATGCCATCCGCCAGCGAGAGACTACTATGCTCAAGGTGATGGAGGCCATAGTTCGTCTGCAACATGATTACTTCCAGGAAGGCGACATCACCAAACTAAAGCCCATGATTTTAAAGAATGTAGCCGATATGGTGGGAGTGGATATTTCCACTGTGTCGCGCATCACCTGCAACAAATATGTGCAGACGCATTTTGGAAATGTATTGCTGAAGTCGTTGTTTACAGAAGGGATTGCCAACCACAAAGGTGAAGTTGTGAGCAATAAGGTTATCCAGAAAACAATTGAAGAAGTAATCCAGGCTGAAGACAAAAAGTGTCCTTATTCTGACCAGCAACTGGTAAAGGTATTGGAAAAACGCGGATTTGAGATTGCGCGCAGAACGGTGACAAAATACCGTGAGCAATTGCATATTCCGGCGGCGCAAATGCGGGCATTTTTGGCGTAACATCAACATTCGACAACATAATTAGACGATGACAGATAGGCCCATGGAAAAAATACTAATCATCGATGATGATAAGGATTTGTGCTTTGTTTTAAAACGATTTCTTTCAAAACACGGATTTGAGGTGATTGAAGCCACCTCTGGTAAAGCTGCGCTCGAGATTCTTGAAAATGTCGAACCCGATCTTATCCTCTGCGATTTCCGCCTCGAGGATATGAGCGGAAGTTCGATACTCAAAAAGATAAAGGAAAAGAATCCTTCTGTTCCAGTGATTATCATCACGGGTTACAGCAATATCAAGACTGCCGTGGAGGTGATGAAGCTCGGGGCAATGGATTACGTTACCAAGCCGCTTCTTCCGGATGAGATACTGCTCACGATCCGGAAAGCGCTGAGCAAAACAGCCGAAGACAAGGCGGTCTTGGCGGGAGGGCCAGCGCCGGGAAACACGGAAGAGGACCCCGCATCAAAAGATGACAAGTTTGCCCTGCAAAACGCCAAACGGCATCAGGAATCCAGCTCGTATATATTCGGTGACAGCGCTGATTTCAAAAACATTCTCAACCAGATTGACCTGGTGGCTCCGACAAACTACAGCATCATCATCTATGGAGAAAGCGGAAGCGGTAAGGAAGTGATCGCTCAGGAAATTCACAAGCGCAGCCGCCGCAGCCACAAACCGTTTATTGCCATTGACTGCGGCACCCTGTCAAGGGAGTTGGCGGGCAGTGAACTGTTCGGTCACGAAAAAGGCTCCTTTACGGGGGCCATTGGGCAAAAGGTCGGAAGTTTTGAGCTCGCGAACGGTGGAACGATCTTCCTGGACGAGATATCCAACCTTCCGTATGATGTACAGGTGACATTACTGCGCGTGGTGCAGGAACGCAAGATGCGCAGGGTGGGGGGCATAAAGGATATTGACCTGGATGTGCGCATCATTGTGGCCAGTAACAAAAAACTTTGGGATGCCGCCCGCACGGGACATTTCCGCGAGGACCTCTATCACCGCTTCAATGAATTCCAGATCAACGTGCCGCCGCTGCGGGAGAGGGTGAATGATATCATGGTTTTTGCCAACCACTTTCTTGTCCAGACCAACAAAGAACTTGGTAAAAATGTGAAGAGATTCTCTCCGGAAGTGGAAGATGTTTTCCGGAAGTATGTATGGCATGGAAACCTGCGTGAACTGAAAAATGTTGTCAAGCGTGCCACGCTCATGGCCGACAGCAGCGTGATCGACATTAAAAGTATTCCGTTTGAACTGGTGAACTACAGGAAACTGCAGTTCGAAAATTCGGGCGAACAGGTTCCTGTTGCCGCCAATCGCGAAAGCACAGCGGCCTCCTTCCAGCCTGCTGCCATGCGTGAACCAGGTTTGAAAAGTGTCAGCATTGATGCTGAATATGAGTGGATCCTGGAAACCCTTAAAAAAGTTGATTTTAATAAGAGTAAGGCAGCGAAACTGCTGAAGATTGACCGCAAGACTTTGTACAATAAGATCAAACAATACAAAGACCTGAACAATCAGGAACTGTAGGGTACCGCGTGCTACCTGGCTTATCGCGACATCGTATGAATGAAAAAATAGATTATTTAAATGTATTTTTTCAGCATAACAAACGGTATTACAATGGCCATGCGCAATTGATTTTATTTGTCGCACAAGATATTACGGAGGAATTGAAGAGCAAAGAAGAAATAGAAACCACCAGGGAATTGCTGGACGAAACGGAGGAGCTCCTTCAATTTGGAAGTTGGGCGTGGGATATCAGCACGAATACGGTAACCTGGACTTCGGGCCTGTATTCACTGCTAGGCTATACGCGGCGGGAGGTGGCCGGGAGGATCGGATTTGACTTTTACTCAAGCCACCTGCTGGATGAGTATACGCAGTCTTTCCAGGACCTGATCACCACGGCGCTGAAGGAAAAGACTGATTTCTCCTATGAATATGTTCTTCGAACGAACTCCGGAGCGCTGAAGAACATCTCCACAAAAGGCAGGCTGGTAAAGGATGAAAACGGAGAAGTCACCAAGATCCTGTGCATCAACCGCGACATCACCTCTTTGAGGAGTTTCGAAAAAGAACAGGAGCGGAATATCCGTGAATTAAACCGTTCGAACAAGGACCTGGAAGAGTTCGCCTACATCGCCTCGCATGATCTGCAGGAACCACTGCGGAAAATTTCCATGTTTACAGAACGACTGAAAGCCAAGTGCGAAAATTCCCTCGATAATGAAGGTGAGATGTTCATCGAAAGGATCCTTGTCTCAGCGGCGAATATGCGGAGGCTGATCGATAATCTTCTGGATTTCTCCAGGGCTAATCGTCGGTCGCACACATTTGATCAGGTAGACATTAAAGCAGTACTTGACGGCGTGATCTCGGAGCTTGAACTCAAAATTGAGGAAACAAAAGCCCGTATCCACCTGAGTGGCACCTTTCCTATACTGGAAGCGGTTACCTCCGAAATGACACAGTTGTTCGGCAATATCCTCTCCAATGCCATCAAGTTCAGGAAGAACCAGGGACTGGCAGAAATCAACCTTCACTCCACAAAACTCGGCCGGAACGAGAAGCATGCCCTCGGACTTCCCCAGAACAATACCTTTCACAAAATAGAAGTGCAGGACAACGGTATCGGTTTTGAGCCCGAATATTCCGAGAGGATCTTCCAGATCTTTCAGCGGCTGAACGGAAAATCTGAATACCCGGGATCGGGTATCGGTTTGGCCATCTGTAAAAAAATTGTAGAGAAACACAACGGTTTGATTTTTGCAAAAAGCCAGCCAGACCAGGGCGCAACATTTACCATCATTCTTCCGGAGAAGCAATTTTAGCCATGGTCAATTCACCTCAGCCCGTTCGCATCTTGATAATTGACGATGATGAAGATGACTTTATCCTCACCAGTGGTTTCATAAAAAGCATAGTTGACCGCACGTTCGACATTCAATGGTGTTATAATTATAAAACCGCATTGGAAGAGATTAAGTCGAAAAAATTTCATTTGTATTTCGTGGATTACCGTCTTGGCGCCAAGACAGGTATTGACCTTCTGGCAGAAGCCATGAAGATGAACTGTGAGGAACCTATCATCCTGCTTACAGGCAAAGGGAACTCTGCCATCGACAAACAGGCAATGCAAATGGGGGCTGTGGATTATCTGATCAAGTCGGAGCTTACGGCTGAAAAACTGGAACGATGTATCCGCTATGCCCTTGAACGGGCCGCATCTACAAAGGCGCTCCGGGCAAATGAAAGGAAATACCGCAATATTTTTGAAAAATCGAAAGAGGCTGTTTTCACTACCGACCTTTCCCTTGTTTTCAAAGATGTGAACGAGGCGATGGTCAGCCTGGCGGGCACTGAAAAGAGTCAACTCATCAAACACACCCTGTACCAATTCATCGACAACGAGAATATCCGCGCCAGTATCCGAACAAAAATTGAGAAAACGGGAGAAGTCAATGACCTCGAACTGGAAGTGATCAACACAAAAGGGAAGCGCCGCAATTGTATACTTTATCTCTCTACCGAACTCGACAGCAACAACAACCACTACGTCCAGGGGATCCTTCACGATATCACCAATCAGAAGAGAACCGAGCGCGCCACGCTGCTCGCCGAGAAACTTGCGGCCACGGGCCGTCTGGTTCGCACACTGGCGCATGAAGTAAGAAATCCCCTGAGCAACATCCACATGTCGTTGGAACAGCTCAGCTCCTTAACGAAAGGGGAAGAACGCGTGTATATTGACATCATCGACAGGAATGGAAAGCGGATCAATGACCTCATCACCGAGTTGCTCACCTCTTCGAAACCTACAGAAATGGTGTTTGAAAAAGTCATCCTCCAAACAGCCGTTGATGAATCCATTGGAATCGCCCTTGACAGGCTTACGCTGAAACAGATCAAGCTTAAGGTAAATTATCCTGATTTTCCCTGTTATATCCGCTCTGACAAGGAAAAACTGAAAATTGCGCTGCTGAATATCATCATTAATGCTATAGAAGCGATTGACAATATCAAAGGGGAATTGACCATTTCCCTTTTTCACACTGAGGAGAGTTACAGTCTGGAGATCACTGACAACGGCTGTGGCATCCCGCAGGAAAATCTTTCAAAATTGTTTGAGCCGTACTTTACTTCCAAACGCAATGGTATCGGGCTCGGCCTGGCTTCCACACTGAACATTATTCAGGCACATAATGCCTCCATAGAAGTGAAATCAAAAGTAAACGTCGGCACCTCGTTTATCATAAACTTCGATCAGGCATAAAAAAAAGGCTACCGTTCGGGTAGCCCTTTGTGAATATGGAATGGGTCATATCCCATATTCTATATATGCTACTGGCCGGCGGTTAAGCTGGCCAGGTCGCTCCATGATTGCGGTTGCATGTCAAAAGTATGCCACTTAAGATTATCTGATAAGGCCTGAAATTAAAAAAGCCGCTTCAAAAGACTTCTTTTAAGGTGAACGACTTAAGAGCGTCCTGCCTTATCAGGCTTTCGAAGCAGCTGATGATCTTATACTCTCTCCTTTACACTGTTAAAGCGCTCCTCCGCCTCGGAAGCATAATTAGATGCCTGAGATACAGCCTTATTCTTAAGGTTACTTAACTGCTCTTTTCCCTGCGCTAAAAGATCGCTCAATTGAGTGCTCCAGTCGCCAGTTGCATCGGTGATCCTTCTTCTGAGATCACTGCCCTTTTCGGGTGCAACCAACATGCCGATCACAGCGCCTACAACGGCGGCGCCCATCACTGCCAAAATTGTTTTGCTTGTTGAGTTCATATGTGTATGACTGTTTAAAGTTGTTGAATATTCCTGTATTCCATTAAAAAACTATACCCTCAGTGCCTGGCCATGCCTGTGGACTAAATTCTACGCAAAGGTCTGCCTGCCAGCGTTCGGGCCTTTCACACGGGCAGACAGGGTATAAATTTTTCATATTAAAAGGACTGGATTTGACTGTCGTTCGTTTAAGTAATATCTTCACACACGATGCCCAGAAAAAAAATAGTGATCATCGATGATGAAGAGGACCTATGTCATTTGATGAAAGCCTATTTTCTGGAGTTGAATCATGACGTTTTTCTGGCAAATACGCTGGGTTCAGGTCTTTCCCTGATAAAAGAAGTGTCGCCTGACGTGGTTTTTATAGACAATAATTTACCGGATGGGCTTGGCTGGGAGAAAATGGCCTACCTGAGGGAAGAGTTCCCCGCCTGCAAGATCAACCTGATCAGCGCGTATGAATACCTTCCGGCCGACTTCAAGGACAAGGAGAACCATACGGTGAATATCCTGGAAAAACCACTTCGCCTCAATACGCTGAAGGACTATTTATGAACCGACGTTAATATTTAGCCGCGATCTCGCTTCTTCTCAGCTTTCTTTAATTTCTTTTCAAGCCGCTTCGCCGTGCGCTCCTCCTTTTTATTCTCACGTTCTGTCTTTTTTTCAGCTGCTTTGTCAAGATTGTACGCAGATTTTACACCTGAAAGCAGGGATTTGGCCCAAAAGTTGAAGATCGACCGGTTGTTATCCCGGACGAAACTAACGGTACCCGTCCGCTTTTCTTCCGGTACGTCTTCATCCATATTCTTCCGGAAGACAAAGGTGTTCATCATAAACGTTTTCAGGTTATCCTTTTGTAAGTCTTCACTTTTGGCTTTTTCATCTTCTTTGTAGCTGATGAGTTTCAGGTCTTCGTAATTGAGTTCAATCTCACCGTCGGAACGGACGTCATTGAACCAAAAATTGAAAGTCAGCTTTTTCATGTTTCCGGATTCCACCTTTATGTTGGTGGAGGGAGTAAGCATCGGGTTGATCTCCGGAAGGGGAAAGTTTTCGATCGAACCCGACATCGAAGACCTTTTATTCTTGCTTAGCGGGAAGGTCACAGATACAGAAATATTTCCCTGGCCCATCATCGATGCCTGCGCGTTAAGGTGAGCATGTCCTTTATCAGCGCCGCTATTGATGTTTGAAAGAACGGCATACAGATTATCAAAGAAAATTTTTCCCGCCTCCGAAGCTTCTTCCGGGAACTCTTCATACTGGATATAACTCCTGGTAACTTTCAAAGAGTCTATGGCAAGTTCGAAGGGCAAACTTTGTATCATGTCCACGGGCAGATGTTTTGGCACCTTCTTAAATGGGAGGCGTTTATCCCGGAAAATTTTGAGCATAAACTGAACCTCCGCCAATCGGGCTGTTACGCGCGTCGAATCCAGAATGGAAAAGGAGAAGTCACTGGCCCTCACTAAATGTACGACCCCTTCGAACCTGTCCGCTTCATAGCCTCTTTGTCTTCCAAATTCCACTTTTCCTAAATCGGGTATTACCTTGATCGAGTCCACGGCAAGCTTTTCGCCTAAGAAGTCGATGGTGGCCCGCTTTATCTCTAAGGTGTAAAAGTCGAGGGGCAGCTTGACCTGTGACCTATCGAGGATCAACTTTTTGGCTGAGTACGCAAAGGGCTTGTCGATTCGGAATTCCATTTCCAGGCCCTCAAGGATGAGATTGCTATGCAGCACAGTGATTATCTGGCAATGGAGACTATCTGTATATTGAAGCTCGGCGGATTGAACAAACACTTTATCGGTCTTCACGGTGAACTCACTTTCGCGCTTTGCGGCTGAATCCAATTTGAAAAGTGAATTTTCGCGTATCACTATTCGTGCGCTGTCGAGATAGAGTTCCTCAAAATCCAGCACGCTGTTGAATATCAACGGAAGCAAGCGGATACCTTCCGCCCGCACTTTGCCAATACTGATAAATTCCGGATAAACGCAGGCTGTGTCATAGGCGTTCTTTTCCAGCAAAACACCGTGTATCTGCACAATATTTCTTTTCCAGTCTACAGAAAGGGAGTCGTAGTGCAGGTTAAAGCCGCTGAGCTTAAGGGATTCGATCTTCCTGCTTATTGCTAAGCCCAGGTCCGAGAACACATAGGACCGCAGCCATAGGAACCCTGCTCCAGTGATGCCTATGAGCAGAATAATGTACAATACTTTATGTTTGTTTTTCACGGCGATGACCCTCTAAGCCAGCTGTGCTAAAATATAGTGCCACGAAAGATTATTAACGCACTTATTCTCAAAGAGAGCACCTCGCGCTTTCAGAAAGTTCTTTCGACAGGAAGACGCATAACGTGCAGGTCCGAATATGTGTTGATTCATCTGGTTGTGCGCGCACCCGCACGCCATCAGGAGAGGGCAACGGTTTGTGGTTGCTGTTGGAGGGGGAGTGAAACGATAAAGGTAGATCCTTCGTTTATTTTACTGCGTGCAGAAATGTATCCTTTGTGTTGTTCCACAATCTTCTTGCAAAGGGCGAGTCCGATCCCCGTTCCCTGGAATTCGGAGTTATGGTGCAGCCGCTTGAACATCCCGAAAATTTCTTCAGCATATTTCTGGTCAAAGCCGATGCCGTTGTCCTGAATAAAGATCCTGCAATACTTGACGCTCGCGCTGCTTGCCTTACCGTTAAGGTGAGGGCTGATCTCGGAAGTGATGTTTACCACGGGCGTGGTATCGCTTCTGGAATATTTGAGCGCATTTCCTATCAGGTTATGGAACAACGGTTTGATGAGGCTCGGGTTCACACTCAGTACAGGAAGTTTCTCGATCGTAATTTTTCCATTTTTTGCTTTCACCTCTTCATCCAGGTCTGTTAAAACCTCCTCCAGGATCGCATTCATGTCGCAGTTGACAAACGAGGGAGTGTCAACGGAAATTTTGGAGAAAGTAAGGATGTCGGTAATAAGATTTTGCATCCGTTCAGCCGCCTTGTGGATGCGTTGGATATTCGTTCGCCCATCGTCGTCCATCATGTCGTTGTATTTCAGCGCGAGTCTGTCACTGAACATCCGGATCTTTCTCAGGGGTTCCTGCAGATCGTGGGAAGCCATGAACGCAAACCGGTCCAGGTCCTTGTTTGCCTGCTCAAGGCTGGAGATGTTTTCCAGCAACTGCCGGTTAAGATGCTTGACCCTCTCCTCACTTGACTTCCGCTCCTTGATCTCCATTTCGAGGCTTTTGTTGATCGCTACGAGTCGTTGTTCCTGAGCCAGCAACTGCCGGTTTTTTCTGTAAAGGTCGATCAGTACGGAAACCTTTGCCCGAAGCACTTCGGGTTTGATCGGCTTATAGATATAGTCGATCGCTCCGGCCTGGTAACCCCGGTACAGGTTCTCATCGCCGAAATTATTGGCTGTAATAAAGATGATCGGGACATGTTTGAGCTTGTCGCGCTCATAGATCAGTGATGCCGTCTCAAAGCCGTTCAGGTTTGGCATTTTGACGTCCATGAGGATGAGCGCAAAGTCAAACTCCCGAAGTAGTATCTTCAGGGCTTCCCTTCCGGAATTGGCTTTAACAAACCGGTAACCATCTGGTTCAAAAATGGTTTCGATTGCTAAAAGGTTATCTTCGCGATCGTCAACTAATAAGATCTTTGGATGCATTACCTGTTTCCTATTTAAAAAACCACAATCTCATCAAGGAAAGCAACTGGTCTATTTTTACTGGTTTGGTGATGTAGTCCGAAGCCCCGGCCTCGATGCATTTCTGCCGGTCGCCTTTCATCGCTTTTGCTGTCACCGCAATGATGGGCAAAGTATTGTTTTTGTTTTCTCTGCGTATCCTTTGTGTGGTTTCATAGCCATCCATTTCAGGCATCATGATATCCATCAGCACCATATCTATTCTTGAATTCTCATTCAGGATCTGAATCGCTTCCTGCCCGCTTTCCGCGGTGATCACATTGATATTAAAGCGCTCAAATACGGTTGTCAGCGCAAATAAGTTGCGAACATCGTCATCGACGATCAGGACATTTTTGCCGGAAAGAATATCCTCCTTGTTACGGATATTTTCTATGATACGACGTTTGTTTTGCTGCAATTCCTTGTGTGGAAGGTGCAATTGAGTAACAACTTCCTCAAGCAAATGTTCAATGGAATTCACGCCTTTCATCAATACTGCATTGGAAGCGAGGTTGATCTCGTTGAGCTCATTGCGGTTGAAATCCTTGGCGGAATAGACAATCACAGGCGTGAGCTCTTTTTTGACCTTGCTTACCTCTTTTAATAAATCCGTGCCGGAGATGTCTGGTAAAGTGTAATCCAGGATGATACAATCAAATTGATTTTCGCTGATCATTTTAATGGAGTCCTGGCCGGTGGTGGCAATCTCCACTTGCACGTGGTCGTCCGCGAGGATTTTTGCGATCTGGGAGGAATCGATCTCGTTATCCTCCACGATCAGGACACTCCTGACGGATTTTCCAGTGAAATCGACGATGTCATTGAAAATTGCATCTATTGATTCGTTCGTAAGCGGCTTGAGGAAGAAGCTCCTGGCGCCGCGTTTCAGCGCAAGCACGCGGTTTTCTTCTCCGGAAATAACATAGATAGGAATGTGACGGTAGTTGAGGTCGTTCCTCAGAAGATCGATCACTTTCCAGCCGCTGGTCTCAGGCAATCTGACATCAAGTGTAATGGCCACCGGTGAGAAACGATTGATGAAATCAAACACCTCGAGGTAATTGGTTGCAACCACCGCTTTCAATTCCTTCTCATGCGCTTTATCGATGATGATCTTGCTGAACCTTAAGTCGTCTTCTACGACCAGCACCACCCTGTCAGTTGGTTGAATGTTATTCCGGTCATCACCGGCTTCGTTGATCAGTTCACTGACGATTTCAAGGTTCCTGCCTTCGACGCCTTCTTTCGTGATGTGCAAATTAGTGAGGAGGCCGGTGAAATCTTCACGTTCTTTTTCATCCTCGAATTGAAGTTCGCTTGTCATCTTTTTGCTGTCACGCCTGACTGGGTCGCCCAGTGAAATGTTGTCGATCGGTAAGTACAGCGTAAACGTACTTCCCCTGCCAGGGTGGCTTTCCAGTTCAATGGTACCGCCAAGGAGTTCGGCAAGGCCACGGCTGATGGATAGGCCCAGTCCTGTGCCGCCATACTTGCGGCTGGTGGATCCTTCTGCCTGCTGGAAGGCCTCGAAAATGATCATTTGTTTGTCGATCGGTATACCGATACCGGTATCGGAGATTGAAAATCCTGTGACCATTTTAGCGTTATCGAGATTCGAATTCGGCTTCCAACCTGCTTCTGCCCTGAATATCCGCAAGCTGACGCCGCCTTTCTCTGTGAATTTGAACGCGTTCGACAAGAGGTTTTTCAGGATCTGATTCAGTCGCTGAATATCCGTATCGATCGTGCCGGGAAGGTTTTCTCCAGTTTGGATGCTGAACCTGAGGTTCCGCGCCTCCGATATCGGCCGGAAGGTTGTTTCCACGAATCCTGCGATCTCGCTAACGTTGACCGGAACAATGTTGGTGGAAATGAATCCTGATTCGATTTTTGACAGATCAAGGATGTCGTTGATCAGCTGGATCAGGTCGTCACCACAGGAGTGAATGGTCTTAGCATAGCGGACCTGCTTTTCAGAGAGGTTGCCTTCCGCGTTCTCGTACAATTGCTGGGCAAGGATCAACAGGCTGTTCAGGGGTGTCCTTAGCTCGTGCGACATATTTGCGAGGAATTCGGACTTATATTTGGAAGTGAGTTGGAGCTGTTCGGCTTTTTCTTCCAGCGACCTTCTTGCCTCCTCCACTTCTTTGTTCTTTGCCTCCACCTCTTCCTTCTGTTTCACCAGAAGCAAAGCTTTGTCCTGCAGTTCGTCATTGGTCCGGCGCAGTTCCTCCTGCTGAACTTTTAGTTCGCTTGCCAGTGACTGTGACTGGATGAGCAATCCTTCCGTCCTGGTGTTCGCTTCAATAGTGTTCAGCACGATTCCGATCGATTCCGTCAGCTGGCTTAAGAAGTCAAGATGTGTCTGGCTAAAGACCTCGAGGGAGGCGAGTTCGATCACGGCCTTTACATTATTTTCGAACAACACGGGTAAGATGATAAGGTTGGATGGCTTGGATTTTCCAAGCCCGGAACTGATCTTGATATAGTTCCCCGGAACATTGGCCAGCAGAATCCTTTCTTTTTCAAGGGCGCACTGGCCTACCAGCCCTTCACCGATATCGAATTCCCTGAGAATATTTTTTTCTTCTTTATAGGCATAACCGGCATACAGCGAGAGCTTCGCAGCAGCCGTTTTTTCATCCTGTTTCAGGATATAAAACGCGCCGTAATGCGCATTGACCACCTGCGCCAGTTCGGAGAGGATACGGGTCGTCACGTCGTTCAGATCTTTCTGACCCTGCAGCATTTGCGTGAACTTCGTCAGGTTTGATTTCAGCCAGTCGGTTTCCTGGTTCCGGAGTGTAGTAGCCCTCAGGTTGGCGATCATCTGGTTAATGGTATCTTTCAATGCTTCCACTTCACCTTTTGCTTCTACGCGAATGGTCCGGGTAAGATCGCCTTTCGTCACAGCGGAAGCCACTTCCGAAATGGAGCGCACCTGCGTGGTGAGATTCTGCGCCAGCTGGTTAACGTTCTCCGTCAGGTTTTTCCATATACCGGAGGCGCCTGGCACGTTGGCCTGTCCGCCGAGTCTTCCTTCCACACCCACTTCGCGTGCCACGTTGGTCACCTGATCTGCAAACACGGCCAGCGTTTCGATCATCTCGTTGATCGTTTCTGTTAACTGGGCCACTTCGCCTTTGGCGTTAATGGATAACTTCTGCCGCAGGTTCCCGGTGGCAACCGAAGTCACCACTTTGGCAATACCCCGTACCTGACTGGTGAGGT
>JBBEBN010000281.1:0-17837 GCA_040882305.1 Cyclobacteriaceae bacterium | reverse complement strand
CAGGAAGACGATAATGATCTCATGGATACGCGTATTTTAACAATTAGGTACTAGTCCATTCGTTACGAGTTGAAGGGTACTTATAAATTTGAAGCTGCATTAGACATCAACATATGGACACATCACCCATCTCACAGCAGAAGCTGCACCTTTCATGACGATCCCCCCACATGAACACACCAACACCCCAACACATCAACACATTCCCACACCAGAAGCTGCACCTTTCATGACGATCCCCCCACATGAACACATCAACACATCAACACATTTTTGATATCACCCTAAAATCGATTAGTTTGCGCACTTTGACATAAACCACCACCCATGAACATCCACGAATACCAGGGAAAGGAAATTCTTGAGAAATACGGTGTCACCATCCAGCGCGGCATTGTGGCCGACACTCCGGAGCACGCCATCCAGGCGGCCAAAGAGCTGGCCGCGAGAACGGGCACGAAGTGGTTCGTGATCAAATCGCAGATCCACGCGGGCGGACGCGGCAAAGGCACGATCAAGGAAACAGGATCCAAAGGTGTCGTGCTCGCCAAGAGCGCGGCGGAAGTACCCGACAAAGTGAAAGCCATCCTCGGCGGCACACTGGTGACGCACCAAACCGGTCCCGATGGAAAGAAGGTGAACAAAGTGCTCATCGCCGAGGACGTATACTATCCCGGCGCGGAGGAGCCCAAAGAATATTACATGAGCATCCTGCTCGACCGCGCCAAGAGCTGTCCGGTGATCATGGCCTCGATGGAAGGCGGCATGAACATCGAGGAGGTGGCCGCCACTACCCCCGAGAAGATCGTGAAAGAGTGGATCGACCCCACCATCGGCCTCCAGCCCTTCCAGGCGCGCAAGATCGCGTTCGCCATGGGATGGGAAGGAAACGCGTATAAGGAGGGCGTGAAGTTCATCAACAGCCTCTACGCGGCCTACGTGGGCCTCGATGCATCCATGTTCGAGATCAACCCCCTCCTGAAGACTTCTGATAACAAGATCCTGGCCGTCGACGCCAAAGTGAACCTCGACGACAACGCTCTTTTCCGCCATAAGGACCTCGCCGAACTCCGCGACATCACGGAAGAGGACCCCCTGGAGGTCGAAGCCGGCAAAGCGGACCTCAACTATGTCAAACTGGACGGAAACGTAGGCTGCATGGTCAACGGCGCGGGCCTGGCCATGGCCACCATGGATATTATCAAGCTCTCCGGGGGCGAACCCGCCAACTTCCTCGACGTGGGTGGCGGCGCCAACGCCGAAACCGTCGAAGCCGGCTTCCGCATTATCCTGAAAGACCCTCACGTGAAGGCTATCCTCATTAATATTTTTGGGGGAATTGTTCGCTGTGACCGCGTAGCGAGCGGCGTGGTGGAAGCGTACAAGAAAATTGGAAACATTAATGTTCCCATCATCGTCCGCCTTCAGGGCACGAACGCCGAAGAGGGAGCGCGGATTATTGAGCAATCGGGCTTGAAAGTGAAATCCGCGATTTTGCTAAAAGACGCGGCGCTGAGGGTGAAGGAGGTCTTGAAATAAGGGTTAAAAGGCAGGTCGAAAGCCTTTTGCCGCCAAATTTATTCAGGCCCTGAAGAGATCTTCGCCAGCACTTCTTCCTGGATCAAATTAAAGTGTGTGTAATTGTATTGCCAGCGCTGAAGGCGCGAAATATATCAGCACAGGGTGAAGCCCTGTGTAAAAATGGCGAGGACAAACGAAGCCCTGAAGGGGCGACATACGATTAGCTCGACTCATTACGAGTTGAAAGGAAATCTAACATACTCCTTCGGTTAGTTTTAATTTGAAATCGGAGTTCTCAACTTCCTATTAGACCTGCATCTAAACCTGTCTTTAAACCTGCACTCAAAGACCTGCATTTAAACCTGCATTAGACCTTCATTCAACGCAGCAATCTGCCTTCGTTTAAGCTTCGGCAGACAGGCAATAATTTGATATCTTCGTGACATGGCAACGTTACCGGGCTACGAGTATGATATATTTATTAGTTACAGGCATAACGATAACCGCTCTGGCTGGGTAACAGCATTCGCAAATGCCTTGCAAGTAGAATTGGCTGCCACCATCAAAGAGCCCCTCTCCGTTTACTTGGACACCAACCTGCACGATGGCCTGCTCGAAACGCAGATCGTCGACAAAAGCCTGGAGGGTAAACTGAAATGCCTCATTTTCATTCCCATTGTTTCACATACCTACTGCGACCCTAAGTGCTTTGCATGGCATAATGAATTCCTCGTTTTCTGTAAGCTGGCGATGGCAGACCAAATCGGGCTTGATGTTCGCCTGACCAATAAAAATGTGGCAAACCGGATTCTCCCCATCCAGATCCATGACCTGGATGCCAAAGATCTGGCACTTTTCGAAAAAGAAAGCGGTCGGCCACTTCGCTCAATCGATTTCATTTTCAGATCTCACGGCGTCAATCGCCCGCTTACTCCTCAGGATAGTCGCGCGGACAATTTGAACAGAACATTGTATCGCGACCAGCTAAACAAGACCGCCAATGCTATCGAACAAATCATAGTGGCTTTGTCCACATCCGGGGAAGTTGTTTCAAAGGCAGCAACCCGTGAAGCGACCGCGAAAGGAACTTCACGCCAACCAGGAATTTCGTGGCTTTGGAGGGAAATGCTTCGGAGAAATGTATTGCGGGCTGCTTTTACGTACGTGATTGTTGCACTGCTCCTGCATCAACTTTTGATTTTTCTGACACCCTTTCTGAAGCTGGAAGAACGTTTTGTAAATCTGGCAACCTGGGTCATGGTGATTGGGTTTCCTTTTGCCAGTCTGTTCGCATGGTTCTACGAGGTCAGTCCACACGGAATTGTCCGAACCAATTCTCCTCAGGCTGCTACCAATCCATTTCCTCCCTACCGGAAAAAACCCTTCACTGGAAAAGCACTGGTGTCTATCTTAATACTGACCCTGGTTTTACAATACCTCTATTTTAGCTATGTAAAACCTTCCGTGGTCGTACCGCTTGTTGACCAGGCCGGCAATGCAATAATTTCAATTGCCGTGTTGCCATTCGAAAACCGGAGCGGAGACAATAAAGATAAATACATCGCAGAGGGTATTACCGATGATATCATCAATAGTCTGACCATCATCGGCAAATTAAGAGTCACCAATCGTGGAAAAAGCCAGCAATACCAGGGCAATATATCGCCGCTCGATGCGATCGCCAGAAGCCTGGATGTGACCTTTCTGTTGACTGGAAGCGTGGAGCGACACGGCAGCCAGATTGCCATACGAGCACAGCTAGTCGATGAGACCAACACCTACCTTTGGGGTAATACCTTTCAGCGAACGACCGAAAATATTATGGCAGTTCAATCCGAGATCGCGCAGGTGATTGCTGACCAGCTGAAGATTCAGCTCAATGACATGGAAAAAGCAAGGCTGTACCTCAAAGCTACAGACAATCCGAGCGCCTATGATTACTACCTGCGGGGAAGAAGTCTTTATTATAAGTATAAGCCTGCAGCGAATGATTCAGCCATTGAGCAATTCAAACTTGCCATTGCGCTGGATCCTAAATACCCGCGCGCATGGGCCGGATTGGGAGACGCCTTCGCGCAAAAGCATGGTCGATTTTCGCGCGGATTTTCATGGACTGATTCAAGCCTTATTGCCGGAATGCGGGCTATCGAACTTGACTCAAATCTTTCCGAGGGTTACAAGGCTCTTGCAACAGCCTACAGTTACAAAGACGATTATGAAAAGGCATTTCCTTTACTGTTAAAGTCCGTTGAGCTCAACCCTACAAATGATCAGGCAGTAGGCAATCTGGGTACGAACTATCTTTTACGCGGCGACCTCCCCGCTGCACTTCGTTGGCAGAAAAAGGGCGTTGGCATGAACCCGAAAAACTGGATTCCTTATCAGCTCATTGGCTGGATTTACAGACTACTCGGTGACCTTGAAAATGCAGAATCCTGGTTTTTAAAATCATTGGAACTCAGTCTCCTGGAATATGATACCTACGAGTTACTGGCTTATACATATGTAGCGCAAGGCCGCATCGATGGCGCTTTAGATCTGATTCCGAAAGTATTGGAAATTGGCGCGACTGACTCCCGCGCGCTTGAAGTCGCTGGCCTGATTGCGCATTTCGCCGGCGACATATCGAATGCAAAGAAATATTTTCAGTTATCGATCGACAACAACCCTAACTACAAGGATGATCATGATACCGCTAGTCCGATCGGACTGGGTCAAATTCTTTTGGCTGAAAAAAATAAAGTGGAATCAGAAGTCTACCTCACTCACGCGATGGAGAATAACTTGCTGGAAATCAGCATTGGTTCGAAAAGCATTGATCCCCCATTCCATATTTCAAGCATTTATGCCATTCGAGGCAACAAAGAACAATCGTTGATCTGGTTACAGAAGGCAATCGATTTAAACTGGATTGACCATGCCAAAATTGTTCATGGCCCCTACTTTGCGAAATTCAAAACAGATCCTGATTTTCTGGCAATAATCGACCGCGTTCGCCAGAAGACGGAAGCCATGCGAATTAAAGCGAGAGCGTATTGAGTAATTAAAAGCAATCACCGCCACCTTCCTAAGTGGTAAGGAGTCGTAAAAGGCGGGTTGCAAGCGAAATATTCTGATTAATTCAGCGCTGAAGGCGGGTTAAGAGGCTGGTCCAAAGGCAGGTATAAAACCAGGGCCTGGCTGCGCGAAGCCGCTTCGGCAAAGGCAGGCGAAGCTCAGCGTGGTTGTGAGGGGCAGCGTAGTTGGGTTTGAGGAGCGCTCCAAGCTTGTGAACTACTTGGCATTTAACACGAATTTAACCCGCATTTAACCCTGCATTTAAACCTGTATTAAACCTGCATTCAAAAACCTGCATTCAACCTATCCATTCTCTATAATTATCCTGATGAATCACATTAAATTCAGCCTGCGGATAATTTTTCTTCCACGCGGGTGGAACTTTTGTTTTCTTATTCCCCCACTTGAACTCGTAACCGAACATTTTTCCATCTCTTTCTTCCACCCAATCTACTTCCTGCCGGTCGTAGGTACGCCAGAAAAAATTATTAGCATGTATTCCGTGATATTCCTGGAATTTCAAACGCTCGGCGATGATATAATTTTCCCATAATTTACCAACATCATCACGGGTGTCCAGCCAATTAAAATTGGCGATCACGGCATTGCGGATACCATTGTCCAGGAAATACCACCTTGAACTTTTCACAATTTCTTTTCTCATGTTTTTACTGAACGCCTCGATTTTATGGAGGATAAATACCTTTTGCAAAAGATCGAGGTATTTCTCCACGGTATTTTTGCTCATACCCAGTGAAGAGCCCAATTCATTATAGGATACTTCGCTCCCAACCTGGTAGGATATCAGTCGCAGCAGATTCAGGATCTTCGAAGAATTGCGGATATTCTCCAGCGCAAGAATATCCCTGAGCAAATAAGTGTTTAGCAACTCTCTTAAATACTTTTCTTTCTGTTCGCGGGCAGGCAATTGAATTAATTCCGGGTAACTGCCAAAAATTAAACGAGCCATTAAATTATCCTTACGGTCCGAAGGGCGCTCGCTACGATAAAGTTCTTCTTCGGCAAGCGGGTAAAGCGTAAACGTATAACTTCTTCCGGTTAGAGGCTCGCCCGTCCGGCTATGCAAATCAAAAGCCGACGAGCCACTAATAAGAATTTTCAGGTGTGGCAGATTATCAACGATCAATTTTAAAACCTCGCCAATGCGAGTTACCTTTTGAGCCTCATCGATAATGAGCATTTTATGATGACCGATGATCTGCTTATAGTGCTGTGCCGAGCGTCTTTCCAATAGCTCGTGGGTGGCAATATCCTCGCCGTTGAAAAGAAGAACACCCTGACTTTGACTGGCGATAAATTCCGCTAAAACAGTTTTCCCGACCCTTCGGGGGCCTCTCAATATTATTACCTTTCCGGGAAGAAGGTATCTGATAATTGTCGCTGTTAAGACTCTTTCAATCATATTGACTAAATTTACATTAATTCAGTCAATACATTGACCAAATTTAGCTAAAAATAGTCAGTTCGTTGAAATCGGAGGCTTTTGCCCGGAACTGGCGCGGCGCTCCACACTCGCCCACACACTTCCCCTCTCAGGCCTCGCCCGCCATAGCTTGCGCGGTCATGTGCGCGGTAGCGAAGGTGGACGCAAAGAGTTACCAACCCGAAAAAATCCGTATTAACAAACTGGGGAATACTTTCTAAGATTGACGCAAATAGGCTATGGACCATGGTCCGTGGACAATGGAGCAATGAAACAAACGACAATTTCAGGTAGGAAATTCAGTCAAATCACCTTATTTTAGATCGAAAATCTGACCACTTGAAGATGAAGAAATTTTACCTGTTGACATGCCTACTCGTGCTGGTGGCGGTAGTTGCTGAGGCTCAGAGTTTTTATTCCCTCAGAAGGGATCGGAGCATGGTCGCCGTCGTGGGCTTGAACACCTCGACGTATTATGGAGATCTGAAGGATGACTCCGATCTGATTGATGCGAAGCCAAGCCTTTCTTTGGGATTGATGACGAGTATAACGCGGCATATTTACCTTAGGACAGAATTTTCCTGGGTGACCCTGTCTGGCCGCGATGCTGAATCCAGTGACAACGGAAAAACTACAAGGAATTTATCTTTTAGCTCCAGCAACTATGAATTTAATGTTACCGGTGTTTTTAATATAATGGAGCACCGGGGCAGATTCTATCAGCGGCCCAATTACAACTTCTATGGTTTTGCCGGTATCGGTGGTCTTTATTTCAATCCTAAAGCAACCCTTGATGACCAAAAGTATGCGCTCCAGCCTTTACAGACAGAGGGAGTAAAATACAGTAAGTTTGCGTTTGTAATACCCTTCGGCTTCGGCGCAAAAACCAAGTTAACTCCTTTCCTCAACCTTGCCATTGAGGCGGGATGGAGAAAAACCTTTACCGACTACATCGACGATGTAAGCACTGTTTACAAGGACAATGCATCATTTACAGATCCAATCGCAAGGCAACTGGCGGACAGAAGGCCTGAGATCGACCTACCCCTTCTTACAGCAGGGAGAAAGCGCGGTGACCCTTCGAATAAAGATGCCTACATGCTTCTCACCGTGAAGGTTGAATATTACCTTCCCTACCAGTTAGGAGGACAAAACAGAAAGCTCTACAACAGAAAACGCAGGCCTTCGCACCGTTAATTCAGTAAGTAGTAAGAAGTAAGAAGTAAGTAGTGTCAATATTGGTTCACACTTGGAAGAGAGGGTTATAAGCTAAAAGCCAATAGAATTAATTCTCAACGGCGGTGTCCAGCACCTCGAAGCGTGAGTAGTTACTCCTGAACTCGGGAACAAGCTCCTTCATCAATGCAACCATCTTCAACTCATTCTTATCAACGATGAGGTCGTTGAACAGTCCTATGTAGCTGTTGATCTCAGGGTATTCATACTCCTGCACGTTGACGATCATGATCTTCTCATGATGGGTGGGAATGGTGTTTTCAGCCTTGCTCAATAGTTCTTCAAAGAGTTTCTCGCCGTCGCGCAACCCTGTGTAAATAATATCGATGTCTTTGTTTGGTTCGAGACCCGATAACCGGATCATTTTCTTGGCCAGGTCCAGGATCTTCACGGATTGGCCCATATCGAAAATGAAGATCTCTCCCCCATTGCCCATCACACCTGCTTCCAGTACAAGCTGGCAGGCTTCGGGAATGGTCATGAAGTAACGGGTGATCTCCGGATGCGTGACGGTGATAGGACCACCCTGCTCGATCTGTTTCTTAAATACAGGTATAACGGAACCGTTTGAACCCAACACATTTCCAAACCGCGTGGTAACAAATGACGTATGAGGCTCCGTAGTGTTATCCATGTGCTTGTTCAGCGACTGGACATAGATCTCCGCAATGCGCTTGGAGCACCCCATGACATTCGTGGGATTGACAGCCTTATCGGTGGAGATCATGACAAACTTTTCCACCTTGTGTTTAATGGAAAGATCCGCCAAAATCTTTGATCCAAGGATATTGCAGAGCACCGCTTCGGATGGATTGTTCTCCATCATGGGCACGTGCTTATACGCCGCGGCGTGGAACACCATGTTCGGCTTATGACCATTGAAGATGGAGTCCATGCGATCGGCATTGGCTATGTCAGCCACATAGCTGACAACAGCGATACCGGTTTCCAACGCCCGGATCTCGCGATCGATCTCAAACAGGGGTGACTCCGCCTGGTCTATAAGTACCACAGATTTTGGGTGGTAATGCATGATCTGCCGAACCAATTCCGATCCGATTGAACCTGCCGCCCCCGTGATACAGATTACCTTTCCTTTGATTTCACGGTTTACATTCAGATTATCCAGTTTTATGGAATCACGTTCCAGGAGGTCTTCGATATGGACCTCCTTGATCTGATTGATACTCAGTTCGCCTCTCACCCACCGTTCTACCGGGGGTACCATCCTGATCTTCACCTGGTGGCGAAGGCAAATGTCCACCAGCTCGTTCTTCCTTTTGATGGATAAGTTTTTTACTGTAATGATCAGTTCGTCAATGCTAAGGCTGATGAACATATCCTCAAGGGAGCTTTGACTGGCATTATAAATTTTTGAGCCATTGATCACCTTTCCCACTTTCCTGGGATCATCCTCCAAAAAACCAAAGACCCTGGATGTGGGTGAGGAATCAATTACGTGCTTGGTGATGAGTCCGGTTTGGCCGGAACCGAAGATGAGGATACGGGAATTTTTCAGAACGCCCCTGGTGTAAAAAGAGAAAATATACTTGATCAGCAGGCGGTAGTTAAACAGAAAAAGAAATGAGGCAAGGTAAGATATCAGAACAACAGAGTAAGGGATCAGGTTGTCACTCGTATTTGAAAAGTAAACGAGGTTCACGCCGCATACCAGCAAGGAATTAAGGATCACAGTGAAAAATATGCGAACGCCATCCTGGATCCCGGTATACCTGACAATACCCTGATGACTTCCTGAAACAATGATGGATATTAAGCCACAAGCCATTGAAAGCAGGATACCGGAAACAAAATTGTTTTTCTGGATATCCTCGATGTCAAAATTGAAGCGAAGGAAGTAGCCCAGCACTGTGGCAAATCCAATAAAGACAAGGTCAATCAGGATGATCACCCACCTCGGAAGGATGCGAAGATTATAAACCCATTTAATAACGGAATATTGAAACACTGCGATGTGGGGTTTGGCCAGGTAACTCAAATAAACACACCAAGAATTTATATGATCACATGGAAAGACTTATTTTTTTATCCGGTTGTAAATTTTTCTTGCGCCGAAGATCCCACCGGCAACAAGCAACCATTCGATCCCGGAAATGGGAACATCAGGATCTCCGCCAGGATCACCGGGTTGAGATAACCCGGTGGTGGCAAGTGCGCACCACAACAGAAAGAAACAAATGATCGTAACTTCTTTTTTCCCGGTTATCCTTTTCATTTTTTGATGACCTTGTAATTAATGATTTTATTTCCCTGTAATATCCTGATAAGATACATCCCGGCAGCATGTTCTGCGAAATTATATTCTCCTTTTAATTTTTGGCTTTCCGCCTTAAATTCAATCACTCCTAAAGGTTGTCCTGAGGAAGTAAAAACCGTCCCCTGCGTAGCAACGTCAGTCTTATTCAATTCAATCGTAAGTTTATCCTGCACCGGATTAGGAAAGAATCCATAACCCTTGCCTGGATCATTCTCCAATCCCAGTATGATCATCTCCCTTCCGGCCCGTGAATTGCAGCCATCAATTTTTACCTCCACTTCGTACAGACCTGTTTGGTTCGCTTCCACTGTTTTAGCTGTAGCACCGGGAATCGCCTCCCCGTTAAAATACCACTGATTTCCTGTCTCGTAACTGGAGGTCAACATGTTCTGACCGGCCTCAAGCGAAATCGTTACTTCGTTATATTGATGAATGACAGCCACGACCGGCTTCCGCGCCCCCTCGCAGCCGAGGGCATTGATCGCAGAAACATAATATGTTTTGGATTTATTCAGCACCGGAGTGGTGTAAGTTCCGGACGATGCTCCGGTAATAGAAACGCTATCTGTTTCGGTTTCATACCACCGGTAATTTCCCTCTTCACCACCGGAAGCGGTCAATGAAACATTTCCGTTTCCGCAGGAAGATCCATCGGTGGTGGTGAGGTCAGGCAGATCCAGCGATTTGATCTTTATCTGCTTTGAAGAAACCATCGATTGGCAGCCCTCTGGTGAATAACGAAGGAGAAACTCATTATCACCGGATGACAATAACGAACCGTCTAATGGGATCTGCAGTGAACCACCGTTTCCGTAAACCGCTTCCGTAATGGCCACGCCATCGCGGTAAATGGAATAAGTAACGTACGTCTCTGAATTCTGGATGTTAATAAGCGCCTCTCCGCCTTTGCATACTTCCAATGGAAAATCGGCAAGCGCTTCAACCGGGTTGTTATAGAAAAATGAAACGCTTATCCTGCCTGCCCCGAAACTTGAAGAATCGGCGGTGACTTCAAAGGCGTAGGAGGTTACTGTCCGCGTATCAAGCCTGGTGTCTGTGAAGGCATCGTAAACGGATATCTGCACATCATTACTGAAAGATTCAAACTCAGAAAATTCTAACTGGTATGCGCCCTGGGCGACATCACTGATATTCAGGTTTACAGTCGTCCCGCAGGTAATTTTCGGAAGTGCGTTGATGACCAGTTTTAAACCGCCCGTCGTCAGGCTCGACAAATTAAAGATGTCATTTTTTAGCTTATGGGCATCCAAATCGCCATCAAATTCGGGCGTAGCGTCTTCTGAGAAGCGGATAACCAACTCATCGCGGGTACTTCCCTGCCTTAGTGTAATCCTTAAAATATCGCTGACGGTTTTCTCCCTGAAAAAAGTCGTTTGCTGACTGGCAACTTTTACACTTTCCGCAGTTTGAAACGCAATGGGGCCACCATCGCTCTTAACGAAAAATCCCTGTCCGATGCCGATATACCGGGAACCGCCATTTGCAGGTACCCCTCCTACGTAAGAAGCAACCACGCCGGCGCCGTTGTCGCGCATGTAGATAGCATTATTGATGCCTGTTCTGGTCCATCCGCTTGCTGCATCCCAATCAATTGTGGAAGGGTATGGATTGCCAACGAGGTTCCATCCGTCATTCGCCAGTGTTCCTGAAGAAGTAAATGTTGCCGGGAAAGAAACCGTTCCTGAATTGATGGGGGCCCTTACATCCCAGCGGGCAGTCGTGGCAGATAACACGGGGTCAACGTCTCCCCTTACATAGATGGCGTAGCCGCGCGCTGTGGCCAATGTTTCGGTATTGGCAGCATCGGGAAAGTCCACATACCCGGTGTTCAGGTCGCCGGTGATCACGCTCTCATTATATTGGAACATGGATTGATTCGTCGTGCATCCGGAACAGGTGCTTGAACCGGTAAACGAACCGGTTACAGGGATCTCAGTTTGTATCTGGGAGACGGCTGGTGTTTGAACCGGGGAAGCTATGAAACGGTACATGCGGCTGCCCGTGCCTTCAATGGCCATGTAGCGTTGTACGGTAACGTTACCCGTAACGGAAGCGCCCGTTGGCAAGGTGGCAATGCCCGCATCGGCCGTCGGATTATCCCCTGTGGAGATCAATGTGAACACAGATGTGTTAGCGCTTCCATCGGCGTCAAATGAAGAACTAGCCACCAGGGTCAATACACCGCGGAGATTGGCGTTGCTCTGAACCCGTACAGCAGGAGTCCCTCCGGTATTGGTAACATTGATGTTATTAAAATCAGTGACAGCAGTGCCCTGTATATTTTGAATGGAAGAGCCATTGAATACCACTGTACCCGTACCCCTGTTAAAAATGCCATTATTGGTAAAATAACCTGCCACATTTAATGTTGCAGGTGCGTTTAGCGTTCCGGAAACCGTTATCCCGCTAAAGTTGGTGGCTGAAGAGCCCGCGATGGAACTGGTGCCATTAAAAGTAACGGTGTTGGTTGAAGCGCCCGCGTTGAACGTGCCATTGTTCGTCCATGTGCCCGCCACATTGAAGTTACCCGCGGGGGCTGTCAGCGTACTGCTTGTATTTATAGTGAGGTTATTAAATGAACTGGTACTTGAACCAGAGATTGTTGTTGTACCGCCAAAAATAGTGGTTCCGGAGCCGGCATTCAATACACCATTATTTGCAAGATTGCCATTGACCTGGAAGCTGGAAGACGGCGTGAGAGTACCTGAAGCTGAAATCGTAACAACGCCGAACGTTGGTGTAGCAGTACCCGAGATCGTTGTAGTTCCTGAAAATGTAAAGGGGCTTGATGTAAGCGTCGATGCAGCACTGCTTACAAAATTTCCTTTGAGATCGATCGAATTTGTCCCTGCGTTAAAACTTCCATTTGTAAGTGAAAGCGTGCCGTTAACGGTAATGTTTGATCCCAAAGTCAACACGCCCGTTCCTGTTTTTGATAAATCGGCAAGTGCCGTTGTGTTGGTGGGAAGCTCTGGCCCTGTACTTAAGGTTCCGGAAGTATAAACAACATTGTAGGCGTCAGTAGTGTTACTAGGATTCGTGGTCATAGAACCCGCCGCAGTTCCGCCTCTCGTAATGGTACCGTCCTGCGCCATGGCAATTCCAGTGCCATTGGAAAACGTTCCTGAAAGCAAATTGAGATTTGTTAACGTAATGGTTGAGGTGGTAGGAATAGTTGCGCTACCCCGATTAATCGTCAACGTTCCAAGCTCGGTACCGGTAAACGCAATATCGGTTGGCAAAGTACCTGTACCATTAATTATTACGGTGGATGCTGACGTCACGCCCAACGCATCAGGAGTACCCGGTCCATAGTTCCCACTAATTGTTAGGGTATTAGCGCCAACCGCCAGTTCACCGAGAGTATGCGTGAACGTTCCTAAAATTGTAAGGTCGCCGCCCAATATTACCAGACCCGATGAGCCGCGATTCAAGGTAAAATCAAAGAGTTGATTCGTTCCGTTAAAAGTCAGGGTGCCAAAATTACCCGTGCCACCAATGACAAGATTGGAACTTGGTCCTCCGATTATACCGCCTGCCCCACTCACAGTTCCGTTAATCGTCAAGGTTTGAGTACCAATTACAATATTACCACTGGTTAATGTTAATACGCTAAGTGCAACAATATCAAGGCTTGTACTGAGCGTAACTCCACCAGGATTATCGATCGTCAGGTTAACAACACCACTGGGCGGAAATCCATCACCGATGAACTGGGCGCCGGCACCATCGTATATGATGGTGGAACCAGTAGCATACGTTCGAAGTCCGGTTACTCTAATGTTTCCAGCAGTACTACCAGTCTGTAAGGCACCTGCCGCATCAGTCGAACCCAACCTGACAGAACCATTAAGTGTAAAGGTTCCGCTACCGGTAATAGAAGATGTTCCCAAGTCAAGTGTCGATAAAGATGCAACTGAAAAATTAATAAAGTTGTTAATCGAACCCGTGTTAGTAAATGTGTGCGTCACAGCGCCTACAAAATTAACAGCCCCGGCATTGACTGACAATGATCCTTCATCCAGTGTCCCGCCGTTTGTAAAATTCCCGGTAACATTCAGCGTCCCAGTCGCTGAACCAGCGGAGCCAAAAAATAAGGTCCCCGCAGTCAGGGTAAAATCTAGAGTCACGTTCAGAATTGCGCTTCCGCTTGAAGCAAAGTTTAGCCTTCCGCCCGCAGCATTCATGGTAAAATTCCGGGCGACACTGATCGTGGTATTACCCGTGGACGCAAAATTTGTTCCGGTACTATTTGTTGAGGAAAATAGGAAATCACGACCGATATTAACGATAGTGCCTGTCCCCGTTCCAAATAAGACACGAGAAGTTCCAGAAATAAGAAGATCCCTTCCAATACTTACAGTCGGATTTTGAGCAGCCGCAAATCTGAAGCTTCCGTTGGTACCTGTAGCCGATATAGTCAGGTCATTTTGAACATTTGTAAGCTGACCTTGTAGCTGAACAATTCCATTCACAAGGCTAGTACAATTAAAAATAAAATTCCCAAAGTTTTGACCCCAATTGCCGGTCATTCCCGCACTTGCTGTGATATTCGCGGTGTAACCTTCAATTTGAACAGTTGAATTTATATCCCAGAAAGCATTTGGTATACTTCCCTCTGTGGTCGTATAGAGATGTCTATAAACGCCACCACTGTTAAAAGTTGCATTAGATCCATCGGTTCCGGTAATAGTTGAACTATTACTGCCGACCAATGTTCCGCTTACTGAAAGGAAACCGTAGTCGAAGCCATCATTATAAACATCCAGGTCGGAAGCTCCTGTTCCATCGTCAATTACCGTCGCGGTCCCCCCCGCATCCACCGTTAGTGTAGCGAATATATCGACATAAACCTGATCAACTGTTACAGAAAAGGCGTTGGGGACATTTACATTATGCTGTATGACAATCGATGTTGAGTTGGCTGAAGTAGGAATAATTCCTCCCGCCCAGGTTGAAGACTGATCCCACGGCCCATTTTGAGCCGAGGTAATCGTTTGGCCATAAACCGTAGAAGCTAAAAAAATGAAAAAAATACAGCCGTAGAGTCCCTTCATATCCAGGTGAGGTTTTTTTTAATCCTACAAAAATAGGTAAAAATCAGGCATTCTAAACATCATAAAAAAACACATTTTATACGATAACCGGCGGTAAAAGTAACCTAAGTACCCATAAAAGCGGACGGGCTGCCGCTTCATTTTTTCAAAAAATGCTGGTAAAAGAAGCCAGCAATTAGCAAAATCATCAGCATGGGATTGACGATCAGCCGGTGAACCTGCGACAGCAATGGAGATGAGATCTCCGAATCCCCTTCCAGGGACAGCTTGATGGCAAAGTAAACCGGTAAAATGATCAGCAATTCAACCAAAAACACCCAAAAAGCGATTTTAAGGTATTTTGACTCTCTGAAAATGGCGAAAATGATCAAAAAACAGGCTAAATCGTTCAGGATCAGCCTCGCGGTGCGGTTAATAATAAAGTTAACGTTCGGACGCAAATCACCCAACAGACCGGCCAGATTAATTCTTTGAAAAATGTAAACCAAAATTAATATGGTCAGTCCGGTCGCTAATATGCCTAATCTCAACCAAAACTTATGCTGCAGTCTTAACGCGTCGCTTCTCATTGAGGCGGATTACCCAAACGGTCCACAGGCCAAATACAACAAGGTACAAGGTAGCTGTAAAAAAATACTTATGGTAATAGTGAAATTGTGCAGAATTGTTCAACGCCAGGTGGTAGAGAAGGCCGATGCGCAATAAATTAAACAAATGAATGACCACTACACCTAAGGGCAAGAAAACGGCGAGCCATTTTGCCGGACCACCAAAGGCAAGCAAAAAGGCAACAAACACGATCATGACATTCAGGCCATTACAACCCTCAAAGACATGCAATACAATATCATCGCCCTCTTTCATGGCCACTTTTGGCATCCCGACAACATTTTGATGGGAACTGCTGTAACCGGTCTTGTCCAGTAGCCAGGAGGTTTGAGCAGTAACCCATTCGGTAACATCATCCGGCGCGTGATCGTACGATTCCACATAAACACCGTAAAGAATGTTCCCGATAAAGTAAATGGCCAGGAACTTGGCCAGAAAGATGAGGGCGGGTTTGAATTCTTTCAGAAGCTCCATTTTAATTCTAGTTTAAAAGGCAAGTTGAAAGGCAGGTTAAAAAGTGTAGTCAATGTATAGCTGGGAAAAGTGCGCAGTCCTACTTGTGCGTCACCTCACCCAAACCCTCTGTGCTCACCTCACCCAAACCCTCTCCTGAAGGAGAGGGCTTTTTCCATCGAGGCGATGGTGGCTTCGAGGAACGTGATCAGTAAATTGAACGAGTGGAAGTGCGTAGTCCAGAAAGTGCGTAGTCTCGCTCCTGGCCTGTGCTCACCTCACCCAAACCCTCTCCTGAAGGAGAGGGCTTTTTCCATCGAGGCGATGGTGGCTTCGAGGAACGTGATCAGTAAATTGAACGATTGGATACACTGATAGTTCCGATTCATTACCGGTCGAGGGAATATTAACTCTGCTTCCGTTAGTTGAATTTGAAAGAGGAGTTCGCAACCACCTTCCCTCGGATGAGGGAAGGTGCCTGAGTGAACACGAAGGCGGAAGGGTGCCGACTGAGCAATTAATCGCACGTACTCTTGAAAACGGCGACAAAAGAATTTGCACCCACTAACCTAACCTTCGGCGAGTACGACTCCAAACAGATCCGCCCGTCCATTATACAAACGTATGGTGCACTTAACCTGCATTTCAACCTGCATTCAAAACCTTGCATTTCAACCTGCACTTCTAACGGTATTCACTTTCCTTGCAAACACCCGCTTCACCGCCTCAGCCACCCTCTGCAGGTCTTCCTTCAGCAGGTTGCTTCCGGATGGAAGGCAAAGCCCGTCATTAAACAATTTTTCAGAGACGCCATTCACATAAGCAGGGCAGCCCGCAAATACAGGCTGAAGGTGCATGGGCTTCCACAAGGGCCTGCTTTCAATGTTCTCTTTTTCCAGTGCCAGACGGATCTTTTCGCGATCAACTTTCGGATCCTTCACCTGCACGGTTGTTAACCAACGGTTGGACCGCACGCCGGCGGGCTCTGCCTGAAATGATATCGCGGCAATCGGACGCAACGCCTGTTTGTAAAAATCAAAGTTTGCCCGCCGCTGGTCCACCCTTTCCCTTAACACTTTCAACTGGCCCCTTCCAATTCCTGCTAATACATTGCTCATCCGGTAGTTATATCCGATGGACGAATGCTGATAGTGCGGCGCGGCGTCCCTCGCCTGAGTGGAAAGGAAACGGGCTTTCTTTATCCATTCAGGATTTCGGGAAACAAGCGCCCCTCCGCCTGACGTGGTGATGATCTTGTTTCCGTTGAAGGAAAAAATTCCCACATCCCCGAACGTGCCGAGATATCTTTCTTTGTAGGTTGAACCTATTGCTTCCGCAGCATCTTCAATAACAGGAATGTCGTAATGGCGGGCAATACGCATTAATTCATCAAGGCGTGCAGCCATACCGTATAAATGTACCAGGATAATCGCTTTCGGCTTCTTACCTGTTTTTTTAATCCTGTCCTTAATCCCTTCATCCAGCAGATCCGGGTCCATGTTCCAGCTCTCCCCTTCCGAATCAATGAACACCGGCGTTGCTCCCACGTATTTGATCGGATTGCAGCTTCCTGAAAAAGTAAACGATGAGCACAGCACCTCATCCCCCGGCTCAACTCCCAAAATGATCAGCGCAAGATGAATGGCAGCCGTGCCGGAACTCAATACAGCACAATGTTCGACACCGTTGAACGCCGCCAGCTCCCTTTCAAACGCATCCACGTGCGGCCCGATGGGAGCGATCCAATTGGTTGCAAACGCCTCCTGCACAAATTTCAACTCGTCCCCTCCCATGTGCGGCGGGGAAAGCCAGATTTTCTTTTTATCCATATGAGGGGTCAAATTAGGCAAATAGGGCTAGGAGATAAGGAAATAACGAGACACGCTTATAAGGTATAAGCATACGAAATAAAGAACTTTACAGCGTACGGCCTAACTTACCTTCTTGTTGTCAACTGTCTGTCAATTGCCTGCCACTGTTGTCCGGGGAAAACTATGCAATTTGTATGCAGCCCTGAAGGGGCGCGATAATCTAGCCCAGGGTGTAGAAGCAAAGCTTCAAGCCCTGGGATTACGTTAGTCGCGATAGGCTAGCGCTGATAGGGCGGTAGATGAGGTTTAGACGTGACCAACTTTCGACCTTAATTTTCAACCGACCTTCG